>CAZVSX010000072.1:0-1546 GCA_964630355.1 uncultured Phascolarctobacterium sp. | reverse complement strand
GGTTACAAAACAAAGACGATTCCGATTATTCGGAATCGTCTTTGTTTTGTTTCTTCTTATCAAGTGCAGCTCCGACAAAGCCCTTAAACAGAGGATGTGGTCTGTTCGGTCTGGATTTAAATTCAGGATGTGCCTGTGTTGCAACAAAGAATGGGTGTGTCGGAATCTCACACATTTCAACAATTCTTCCATCCGGCGAAAGTCCACAGAGTTTCATGCCATGCTCAATCAGGATATTTCGATAGTCATTGTTTACTTCGTAGCGGTGGCGGTGTCTTTCGTGAATGACTTCTTCTTTGTAAAGCTGGTACGCCTTGGAAGATTTATCGAGCACACAAGGATAAGAACCAAGTCTTAAAGTACCACCGATGTCTGTAACACCATTCTGGTCCGGCATCAGATCGATGACAGGATGTACGGTCGATGGATTGAGCTCTATGCTATGTGCGTCAGACAGACCGGCCACATTTCTGGCAAATTCAACAATGGATAACTGCATGCCTAAACATAAGCCAAGGAATGGAATGTTGTTTTCTCTTGCATAGGTAATGGCATTGATCTTTCCCTCAATACCGCGGTCTCCAAAACCACCGGGTACAAGGATGCCATCAGCATCCTTCAGAATGTCCTGTACGTTTTCTTTTGTCACTGTCTCAGAATCAATCCAATCAATATTGATGGTTGTATGCGCATAGATACCGCCATGCTTGAGTGCTTCCACAACGCTGAGATACGCATCGTGCAACTGAATGTATTTTCCGACAAGTGCAATATTCACTTCATGTTTCGGTGTGCGGAGTTTTTCTACCATTTCTGTCCAGTCAGACAAATCCGGTTCTGGGCAGTCAAGTTTTAAACACTCGCATACCACTTGTGCCAAATGTTCTTTTTCCATGGCAAGGGGGGCTTCATATAAATATTCTACGTCTAAGTTTTGTAATACGCATTTCTCAGGTACATTACAAAACAGAGCAATCTTGTCCTTGATAGACTGATTCAATTCGTGTTCACTTCTACATACAATGATGTCCGGCGAGATTCCCATTCCCTGTAACTGCTTGACACTTTGTTGTGTAGGCTTTGTCTTCATCTCCTGTGAAGCTGACAGATATGGAATCAGTGTAACATGAATGAGGATAGCGTTGTTATGTCCGACTTCATGCTGGAACTGACGGATAGATTCTAAAAATGGCTGGCTTTCAATATCGCCGACAGTGCCACCGACTTCGATGATGGCAATTCTTGTTTCCTCATCAGTAAAGTTTCGGTAGAAGCGACTCTTGATTTCATTTGTGATATGAGGAATAACCTGTACAGTTCCTCCGCCATAATCGCCGCGTCTTTCTTTTTGTAATACACTCCAATATACCTTACCGGTTGTCACATTGGAATTGATATCCAGACTTTCATCGATAAAACGTTCATAGTGACCTAGGTCAAGGTCGGTTTCTACACCGTCGTCTGTGACGAAAACCTCTCCATGCTGAATTGGATTCATGGTTCCCGGGTCAATATTGATATAGGGGTCGAATTTTTGCATGGTAAC
>CAZVSX010000071.1:0-1601 GCA_964630355.1 uncultured Phascolarctobacterium sp. | reverse complement strand
AAAGGCTAAAACCCTTTTCAGTATGATGGATTTATGGAAAGAAGTCAATCCTTCACGATGCCTTCTTTCCAAAAGGGAAAAAAGTATTTCCAAAACAGATGATGTGTAGGGATCGGTATGTCAATGTCCAGCTTACAGCATCTTCATCATTACAAAAAATCACCGCCTCTGCACTTTTTTCGACAATCGCTTTTCACAGAATGCCCACAGCCGGCAGGCCAGCGCCCCGGCCGCGATCCCGATCACCGCACCGGCAATGACATCTGTGGGAAAATGGACATAGAGGTACAGCCGGGAGAAGGCGATCAGTCCGGCCATCAGAAGCGCAGGCAGCCACCCCTTGCTTTTTTGAAACAGCAGCACAGATGCCGCAGCAAAGGAAACCGCCGTATGTCCGGAGGGGAAAGAATAGTCCTCTGGAGCGGGAATGAGCAGCTGAACAGCCGAGTTCAACATAAAGGGGCGGGGCCTTGCCACCAGAGGCTTGAGAATGATATTGCAGGCCAGCACCTCTATGATAATGGCAAGAAACATGACACCGCCCAGCTTTTTCGTTTTCGGGATCAATATCAGGATACCGCACAAAAGCACCCAGCCGATCCCCTCATCCGCAAAAGTTGTGATGATTGGGAAAAACACATCGCCAAAGCCGGAGCGCAGGGATGTCTGTATCCAGTCCAAAATGGACAGTTCAAAGGAAACCATTTTTGTTCATCTCACATTCAGAGATAATCATAGGGATTTTGCACCTCTCCGTTCACCCGCACCTCAAAATGACAATGGCTCCCGGTGGAGCGCCCGGTAGAACCCGCCTCCGCAATGGCTTGTCCCTGATAAACAGAATCGCCCTCGGAAACCAACAGGTTGGAGTTGTGGGCGTAGTAGGTCTGAGTTCCATCGTCATGGGTAATGATGACCAGATTGCCGTAGTCCCCTTTCCAGCCGGCAAAGCTGACGGTTCCGCCGTCAGCGGCCTTGACCTTCGTGCCATAAGGAACGGCAATGTCCAGTCCGGAGTGATACTTCGTGCTTCCAAACAGAGTCCGACTGCCAGGGGACGAGGTGACGGTACCGTCTACCGGCCAGATGTAGGTGCCTTTGGATGCCGTGGCAGGCCGCTCCTTTGTCCCAGTGGCTACCACTTTCTTTTCCGGCTCTTTCTGGACCACGGCCTCCAAAACCGTCCGTGCGATCTCCGTGCCATTCTGATAAGTCACCTCGGCACGGATCCAGTTCTCGCCTTCCTCGCCCTCAGACAGTACATTGGAGTCGCCTTCATAGAGGGAATCGTCCTCCACATACTCTACCGGAGCCGGGATCGGCTCCGTATAGGTGACCTCATCCACTGTAACAACGGCGAGGAACGGGACTGCCCGCCGGATATTCAGCACATCCCCGATCATCAGCACATCCGGGTCAACGGATGGATTCAGTTCGGACAACTCCCTCTGCCGCATATCCAGACCTGCGGCGATCTCCGAAAAGGTGTCTCCGGCCGCTACAGTATAAGAGGCCGCCTCCACAGAGTTTGCGGTAAGCGCCGCATAAATCTGCTCCGGGTCATCGGGAATTTCAGTGGATGCGTGACCATATTCAATGGA
>CAZVSX010000070.1:0-1647 GCA_964630355.1 uncultured Phascolarctobacterium sp. | reverse complement strand
ATGAACGCGGCAACTCTGGGCTTGATGACACCAAAGTAATGGTCATCCATTTCCTGACCCTTAGGGGGCTTTGCACCAAACAGCGTACGGCCGGTGTAAATCAGATCCTTGCGCTTGTCGTACATCTCCTTATCGACAAGGAAATACTCCTGCTCGGGGCCGACGGAGGTACGAACACACTTGACGTCCTCATTGCCGAAGAGCTTCAGAATCCGCATCGCCTGACGGTTCAGCGCTTCCATGGAGCGCAGCAGGGGCGTCTTCTTATCCAGTGCCTCGCCGCCGTAGGAGCAGAACGCAGTGGGGATGCAGAGGGTCTTGCCCTTAATGAACGCATAAGAAGTGGGGTCCCACGCAGTATAGCCTCTTGCCTCAAAGGTTGCCCGCAGGCCGCCGGAAGGGAAGCTGGAAGCGTCAGGCTCGCCCTTAATCAGTTCCTTGCCGGAGAAGTCCATAATCACGCCGCCGTCCGGTGCGGGGGAGATGAAGCTGTCGTGCTTCTCGGCGGTAATGCCGGTCATGGGCTGGAACCAATGGGTATAGTGGGTAGCACCGTGGGCGACAGCCCAGTCCTTCATGGCAGCGGCAACAGCATTTGCCACACCGGCGTCCAGCTTTGCGCCATGATCGATGGTCTTACGAAGAGACTGATAAACATCAGAGCTCAAACTTGCCTTCATTACGCGGTCGTCAAACACCAGACAACCAAAATAATCGGATATAGAAGTACCCATAATTAACACCCCTTCATAAAGTAAGCAGAGAAATAAAAAAGAAGACAAGGACGCCTGTGAGCTGCCGCTCCAAGACATCCTTGCCTTACGCGGGACATTTTACAACAGAATATTCGCTTTGTCAACACCCTGCACAAAAAAAGTTTTTTCCATTTGGGTAGATTGACAAGAGTCAAAACATGGAATATAATGCCATTCAAGAGTAAAGACACTCAGGAGGGGGCGTTTTACTCATTTTGTGGCCATCTTTCAGTATTTTCGTGGAAATATCATCTTATCTGAGTTTTTTCCAAAATATTATGGAAATCCTTTGCTATCTTTGCTATAATTGAATATCAGGTAAATTCAGGTCGTGAAAGCAGCACAGAACCTGTTAAATCGAAAACGAATAGAAAGCAGGTAGGCGTATGAAATACACCCCGCAGGAAGTCATTCAGTTTATTCAGGAGGAAGACGTAAAGTTTATTCGGCTTGCCTTCTGCGATATTCAGGGACGGCACAAGAACATCTCAATCATGCCCCATGAATTGGAGCGCGCTTTTGAATACGGGATTGCCATTGACGCTTCTGCCATTGAGGGCTTTGGCGACGAAGTGCACTCTGACCTGTTTCTGCGTCCGGACCCAACAACCATTGCAGTACTACCCTGGCGGCCGGAGCACGGCAGAGTCGTCAGAATGTTCTGCACGATTACCGATCAGAGCGGCAAGATTTTCATCCATGATACAAGAAGCATTCTGAAACAGGCCATCGCCGATGCTGCTGCCGACGGCTATACCTTCTTCTTTGGTTCCGAACTGGAGTTCTACCTGTTTAAACTGGATGACAACGGGGAACCCACCCATATTCCTTACGATCAGGCGACCTATATGGATGTGTCTCCGGATGATAAATGTGAGAATGTTCGCCGCGA
>CAZVSX010000069.1:0-1683 GCA_964630355.1 uncultured Phascolarctobacterium sp. | reverse complement strand
GCCTAAACCTGCTAAATAATAGAGGAGGAATTTACAATGCCGAAAATGAAAACCCGTAGAGCTGCTGCAAAGCGCTTCAAGAAAACTGCTTCTGGTGAATTCAAACATTTTAAAAACTTTAAGAGCCACATTCTCGAACATAAATCTCCTGCACGTAAGAGAAATCTGCGTAAAGCAGCTTTAGTTCACAAGAGTGACAAAGAACATGTAGCAAAAATGCTGCCGTATGCATAAGCAAGAGATTAAAGGAGGAAATTAACAATGGCAAGAGTTAAAGTGGGCGTTACTGCTCATCGTCGTCATAAACACATTCTGAAATTAGCTAAAGGTTACTATGGCTCTCGCAGCAAACAATTCAAAAAAGCTAACGAAGTCGTAATGAAAGGTCTTTTCTATGCACGTCGTGACCGTCGTGCTAAGAAACGTGAGTTCCGCCGTTTGTGGATCGCTCGTATCAATGCTGCAACTCGTGCTAATGGTATGAGCTACAGCCGTTTTATCTGCGGTCTGACCAAAGCTGGTATCGAAATGAACCGTAAAGTTATGGCTGATATGGCTATCTATGATGCAGCTGCTTTTGCTAAGCTTGTAGAAGCTGCTAAAGCTGCTCTGTAAGAATTACAGATTTTACAATGCCTGTTCCCTTAAAAAGGAGCAGGCATTGTTTTTCTCTTTTAGGAATATTAATATATCTGGGATTGACGTTGCAGATAGGATAAGAGTATACTTGTTATAAAATAAAAAATTAAGGAGAAAATGATGGAAATAACAGCTGTTAATAATCCTGCTGTTAAATCAGCAGCTGAACTGAAGCAGAAAAAATATCGTCAGCAGCAGGGACTGTTTCTTGCAGAAGGTCTGCGTACAGTAGAGGAGGCACTGGCTTATGGCAAGGTAGAAAAAATTTTTTATACTTCTATCGAGAATGAGCGTACGCGCAGCGTTTTAGAAGTTGCTGCTGCAAAACAAATAAAACTTATTTGTGTCAGTGATAATGTAATGAAGAAAATTGCTGATACTGAAACTCCTCAGGGAATAGTTGCTGTTTGCATGATTGAAGAACCTTCTCTTGAGCAGTTATTGAAAACAGGTAAAATGCTTTTAGTTTTAGATAGAATAGGTGATCCCGGAAATGTTGGTACAATGCTGAGAACAGCTGATGCTGCCGGTATAGGCGGTATGGTTTTGCTTAAAGGCAGTGCTGATATTTATGCACCTAAGACAGTGCGTGCTTCTATGGGGTCATTGTTTCATGTACCGGTTATAAGCAGTTTGACAGAGCAGTATTTTACGGCAGCTGCAAAAAAAGCAGGTTATGAGGTATTGGTAACAAGTCTTTCTGGTGCTGATAATTTGTATAAAGCTGATTTAAGCGGTCGTTTGGCTTTTGTAATGGGAAATGAAGCTAATGGTGTGAGTGAATTTTTGCTTGCAGAGGCTGATAAGCGTGTTTTTATTCCTATGCAGGGAAGGGCAGAATCTTTGAATGTAGCAATGGCAGCAGGAGTTGTTATGTTTGAAGCACTGAGGCAGCGATGTCAGTAAATATCTTAGAAATATATTATTTGTATTATTGCAGAAAACTTGACAAATTTTCTGCTTTATAATATAATAACACTGTTATATGTGGATGGGTTCCCGAGTGGCTAAAGGGAGCAGACTGTAAATCTGCCGCGTTTCGCT
>CAZVSX010000068.1:0-1743 GCA_964630355.1 uncultured Phascolarctobacterium sp. | reverse complement strand
TCAGCGCGCCAAAGGGCATCTGGTACAGAGAATCATGGGAATAGCCCAGCCGGAATACCATTTCCGACTGTAACTGTCCGGTTCTGCACAGGGTCAGCTGATCCTTCTCCACCCGGAAGGTAGTGGTCACCCCTTCCAGCCCCGTCAGCTCCGTTTCCACATAGCTGATATCCCAGCCGCCGTCCCGGAACTCCATGAACCCTTCCGTGACCAGCTCCAGCTCCTCCGGCTCCTGGTCTTCATACCGCTGGACAGAGCGCAGGGCCAGAATCACCGGCTGCTTCATTGGGCCGCCTCCAGCGCCAGCTTCAGCAGCTCGTCAATGAGCCGGGAATAGGGCATCCCGCTGGCTTCAAACAGCTTGGGGTACATGGAGATGGAAGTAAAGCCGGGAATGGTGTTGATTTCATTGAACACCAGCCGGTCGTCCTCGGTGGCAAAGAAATCCACCCGGCTCAGGCCCTGACAGCCCACCGCCCGGAATACCCGCACCGCGGCCTCACGGATCCGCTCCTGCATAGGCCCAGAGATTCTGGCGGGAATGTAAGCCGTAGAGGTATCGGTCAGATACTTGGCGTCATAGTCATAGAATTCCGCGCCGGCGTCGATTTCCCCGCAGACCGAGGCCACGGGATTCTTATTTCCCAGCACCGCGACTTCAATTTCCTTGCCGCGGATGAACTCCTCCACCAGAATCTTGCTGTCATACTTTCCGGCAGCAGTCAGGGCGGCCTTCAGCTTTTCCCGGTCAGCAGCCTTGGAAACGCCTACGGAGGAGCCGGTTCCGGCGGGCTTGACGAACATGGGATAGGTAAATCTGGCCTCCAGAGCCGCCACGACTGTCTCCATGTTTTCCTCCAACTCCCCGGCGCGCACCAGTTCCCAGGCTGCCTGAGGAATGCCCTCCTTATCGATGACCAGCTTGGTCAGGGTCTTATCCATGGCAACGGCGGAAGCGGACACATGCGGCCCCACATAGGGAATGCCAGCCATCTGAAGAAGGCCCTGCATGGCGCCGTCCTCACCGTTTTCGCCGTGAAGCACCGGAAACACCACATCGATGGGGGTTGCATTTACGGTATTGCCCTCGAAGCGCAGCAGGCCCTGACCCCGGACGGGAGAAATCGCCGCCGGGCAGTTGCCCGGGTGTGTGACCCAGGTTTTGGCGGGCAGCATGCAAAAGTCCGTGCCGCCGAAGTAGATCCACTTCCCCGCCTTGGTGATGCCCACGGGCAGGACATGGTATTTTTCCTTGTCAATATGGTTCAGAACGGATTCCGCCGAACGCAGGGAGACCTCATGCTCCGGGCTGATACCGCCGAACAGGATGCAAACCGTTAATTTTCCCATAACTTCACCTCATAATCGGATAAAACTGATATTTTACAATTTTCCACTGGAATTTCCCGGAATCGGTGCTATAATTGAGCCAATCATAACATAAGGAGGGCCGCCATGAACATCGAATTGACTGCCAAAGAGTTCCGCCGTCTGCTGGATCTGGTCTACATCGGCAACTGGGTGCTGAATTCCACCCGGGGCGATGACCGCTTTGCCGACTATGATGATCTGGAAAGCAAGATCTTCGCCCTGTCCCCTGCCCTGTCC
Source organism: uncultured Phascolarctobacterium sp. (assembly GCA_964630355.1). GTDB lineage: Bacteria > Bacillota > Negativicutes > Acidaminococcales > Acidaminococcaceae > Phascolarctobacterium_A. Next base: position 135 of record CAZVSX010000068.1, on the reverse strand, counting down.
GAGGTCTGGAACGGAACCATCGTCCCCTCCCGTGCCTACACCGAGGGCGGCATCCACGAGGCCATCGCCTACTACGAGGACAACGTATTCTATGAAATTCTCGCCGAGGAGCTTTCCCGGCGGGATATGGATTAT
>CAZVSX010000067.1:0-1757 GCA_964630355.1 uncultured Phascolarctobacterium sp. | reverse complement strand
GCTTTCCGGGCACAACAGAATGAATGCAGCAAAGCTTGCCGGATTGAAGGAAGTGCCGGCTATTGTGAAAACGGATTTGTCCGAAGAAGAGGCGTATGTTTATGTGATTGAGACAAATCTGATGCAGAGGTCATTTTCGGATTTGCTGATATCGGAAAAGGCTGCAGTGTTGAAAGCGAGATATGAAAAGGGAACCTGCCAGGGCAAGAGGAATGATATTGTTCGTGAGATTGCAAGATTGGAAGGAAAAGAATTGAATGATGTAACTTGTGGTCACAGTGACCACAAGTTAAAGACCAGGGATTCTATTGGCAAGGAATATGAACTGTCCGGAAGTTCTGTGGGGAGATTACTGAAGCTCAATGATCTCATCAAGCCATTTAAGGATATGGTGGATAGAGGTGCCCTTTATACAAAGGTTGCTCTGCAGTTGGCATTCCTTCCGGAGGAAGAACAGAATCTGGTATTTCATGTGATGAAGGAAAAGAAGACCAAGGTTACAATTGAAATGGTGATGAAGCTTCGTAGCCATTCGGGAACTTTGACAGATGCAATGATAAAGCGGTATCTTAGCACGGAGCCGGTAAAGAAGAAATGCTATAAGGTGCCTGCAAGAATTGTGGAGAAATACTTTGTTGGAATGGATCCCAATAAGGTGGACAGTATTGTAGAGCAGGCATTGGAGGCCTGGTTCCATAAAAGGAAGGATGGTGCCGATGTTTGATGAAAGCAGCCTAAAGAAAATCGATTCAGGATATTTCGATATCATTTTGATGGATGATAGGGATATCACGATTCAGAGTAGGAACACCGGCCATTATTGGTACCTGCACTGCACCGAGTATCCGACAGAGCAGTCGCTCATCATATTTCACAAGCACTTCTTCAAGTGCCCTTATCATCAGCATGGCAGAGCAAATACTCTGAACCAGGCGGTGAGAAGTATAAAGGGGCATGATAAATATCAGTTGGAAGTCAGAAAATGCGTATAACCTAAAAAGGGCAGCGGTATCTTCGAAATGAGGATACCGCTACTTTCGGGTTAAGTCAGAGACTTATTCGCCGAAATAAAGTTTTTTGGCAAGTTCCTGTGCAGCCTTGATATCAGCATAACCCTGTGATTTGCCAAGGTGCAGTTCTTCAAGAATCTGCCCTTTGGTGTAATCTTCACAAATGAGATCCAAGATGCGACCGTACTTCGGATTGATGATATGTACCTGCTTTATGAGGTCGTTGATAATCATGCGGAGCAAAACGTTTTCTTCGAGATTCTCAGGTGAAGCAGGTTCAAAACCTTTGCCATCTTCTGATGATGCTTCTTCCAAGAACTGATCTAAGGAAAGAGTATCGTCAGTATGGAAGGATGCGAAGTATTCGCGTACATCACGATAGAAGGCTTTGATGGATGTCTCTTTTGCCTCAATTGCTACCGGTGCAAAGGCAACAAGGACTTTGTTTGGCCCGATGTGCCAGGTTTCAAGATTATCTTGACACATATTGAAATGTTTCACCATCTCCCAGTCTACACGGATTGGAACGAGGCATTCGCCCTCATGAAGAGGAAGGTTGTTGTAACTACGACGGTTATCGTAGTTATGGTTGTCATTGGCTGTCTGCTGATTTTCGTTGATTTGCATGATAATAGCCCTCCTACGGCTTGCGCCGAAATGGAGAGCTCCATCACATGCAGAAATAGACCATCAGAAGAGGGGCTGCCGTTTGGATTACTCCATTTCGGCTGCACTTCACTTCCGGTG
>CAZVSX010000066.1:0-1848 GCA_964630355.1 uncultured Phascolarctobacterium sp. | reverse complement strand
GTTGGACTCCACCATCTCCGGGACCGCCGTGCACACGTCAAAATAGCTCAGGCAGTCGTCCTGAAAACACAGCTCATAGATCTGCTGCACATTCACAGGATAGCCCACCCGCGCCATGACAAACAGAATCAGAACCTTCACGTCCATCATATCGTGAATAAAGCCGAGTCTCTGCATAAACTTCACCTCTTATATTTTATTATACAGATGGAAGCGAAAAAATCAAGCACAACACGAATGTCCGGCGCATATTCTATAGAAAAGGAGTGATGCCTTTGAAGCAGATTCTCATTTATCCCGTAGGCGCAACCGATGCCTGCGCCTATGCGGGAGCGTATCTGGAACAGGCCGGTTTGCCCCTGACCGACCACCCCTCCCCGGAGGTGACCCATGTGCTGCTGGATGCTCCCAGCTTTGCCCCGGACGGCTCTCTTCGGGGCGGCGGCAGTCTGTCGGGGGTGCTGGAACGGCTCCCTCCCGGGCTCATGGTCATTGGCGGGAAGCTGAAGCATCCCGCGCTTTCGGGGCATCCGGTGCTGGATTTATTGCGGGATGACGAATATCTGGCAAAAAACGCGGCAATTACAGCGCAATGCGCCCTGCGGATTGCCGGCTCCCTGCTTCCGACCGTTCTGCCGGACACCCCGGCGCTGGTCATTGGATGGGGCAGGATCGGAAAGTGCCTTGGTAAGCTGCTGGGCGCTGTAGGCTGTCCCGTTACCATTGCTGCACGGAATCCGGCGGACCGGGCTATGATCAAAGCACTTGGGCAGCAAGCCGTTGATATTCCCCGGATTTCCGAAATACTTCCGGATGTCCGTTTGCTGTTCAACACGGCTCCATCGCCGGTGCTGGGCGCGGACTTACTGGACAAATACAAAATATGCCTGAAAATGGATTTGGCATCCCAGCCAGGGCTGGAGGGCTGTGACATTATCTACGCCCGTGGGCTGCCGGGGCAGTACGCACCGGAGTCCTCCGGCAGACTCATCGCAGAAACGATTCTGCGGCATCTCAGGGAGGGAACGCTATGACCGTCGGTTTTGCCCTCTGCGGCTCTTTTTGTACATATGACAGGATTTTTCCCGTGATGGAGCGGCTAACAAAAAGCTACGACATCATCCCCATCTTTTCGCAAAGCGCCTACACTACAGACAGCCGGTTCGGTACGGCAGATGACCACATTGCCAAAGCGGAGGCCATCTGCGGCAAGCCTCCGCTGCACACGCTGGCAGAGGTGGAGCCCATCGGCCCCAAAAGGCTTCTGGATGCGCTGGTCATCGCCCCCTGCACCGGAAATACCCTGGCAAAGCTGGCCCACTCCATTGCGGACGGTCCCGTGACCATGGCGGCAAAAAGCCATCTGCGCAACGGGCGTCCCGTGGTCGTTGCCATTTCCACCAACGATGCCCTCGGGGGCGCCGCAGAAAATATTGGAAAGCTGCTTGCCCGGAAGCACTATTTCTTTGTGCCCTTCGGGCAGGACGATGCCTTTGGAAAGCCCACCTCCGTTGTTGCCGATTTCAGCAAGATTCCGCAAACGCTGGAGCAGGCGCTGGAGGGAAGACAGCTCCAGCCTCTCTTACTATGAAAGAATGCCGCCCGATACCGGGCGGCATTCCTGTTTTTACAGCGCATCTATCTCGTCCAGCCAAAGCCTTGCGCTGGCGTCGCTGGGCATCCGCCAGTCACCCCGGGGGCTAAGACTGACCGAGCCAACCTTCACGCCGTCCGGCAGGCAGCTGCGCTTGAACTGCTGGGTGAAGAACCGGCGGTAGAAGGTTCTGAGCCACTTTTTGATGGTTTCGCTATCAAAGTCGCCTTCGAAGGCACGGCAGGCCAGCGTAT
>CAZVSX010000065.1:0-1904 GCA_964630355.1 uncultured Phascolarctobacterium sp. | reverse complement strand
CCGCGTCCACGGTGACGATGTTCCGGGTTGCCATGTACGCCGCCACAGTGCCGCCGCCGCCCTGATCCACCTTGCCCAGGGTGGCAGTCTGCCAGACCACCCCCGCGTTGTCCAGCGTGGTGCGGACATGGCCCATGGCCTCGGCGGAAGCGTCGGAGGCGCCGCTCTTACCCCGGGAGCCGGTGTACTTGCAGATGGCAACGCCGTAGTTCAGCTGGCTGTTGTTGCGCTTGTCGCAGGTTTCCGGGAAGTTGGGGTCAAAGGCGTTGGACACATCGGCGGACAGGCAGAAGGAATTCGCAAAGCAATCCGCCAGCTTCACCCCCTGAGCGTCACATAGGCCACCCATAAAATGCTCAAAGTAGCGGCTCTGCATTCCGGAAATGCCCACGGAGCCGATTTCCTCCTTGTCCGCCAGAATGCATACGGCGGTCTTAGTGGGGTTCTCGATGGCAAACAGGGCGTCCAGCTCCGCGTAGGCGCAGACCCGGTCGTCGTGACCGTAGGCCGCCAGCAGGCTCCGGTCGAGGCCCACCTCACGGCAGCGTCCGGCAGGCACCACCGTCAGCTCGGCGGACAGGAAGTCCTCCTCGATGAGGCCGTACTTTTCGTTCAACCACTTCATGATGTTCAGCTTCACAAGATCCGCGCCCTCGCCCTCGATGGGTTCTGTGCCCAGAATCACGTTGAGCTGCTCGCCCTCGATGCCCTTGGCAAGGGGCTTCTGCATCTGATCCCCCGCCAGATGAATCAGCAGATCGGTCACCATCAGCACGGGGTCATTGTCGTCCTCACCGATGGTCACGGTGACCACGCTGCCGTCCCTGCGATAGACCACGCCGTGAATGGCCAGCGGAACGGTGGGCCACTGGTACTTCTTGATGCCGCCGTAGTAGTGGGTCTTCAGGTAGGCAATCTGGGAGTCCTCGTACAGGGGGTTGGGCTTCACGTCCATCCGGGGGGAATCCACATGGGCAGCGCAGATGTTCGCGCCCTTTGCCAGAGACTCGGTGCCGATCACCGCCAGAGCGATGGCCTTGTCCCGGTTATTATAGTAGATTTTGTCGCCGGGCTTCACGTCCATACCGGGGGCGAAGGGCTTGTAGCCCCGCTTCTCCGCCTCCCGGACGGCCCAGGCGGTGGCTTCCCGCTCGGTCTTGCACTCGTCCATAAAGGCCATGTAGCGGCGGCAGTAGGCGTTCATTTCCTCCCGCTGTTCGGGCGTGATACGGGTATAGCCGTTCTTGGGAGCCATCAGTAGATTCTCCCGGAGTTCATCGGTATTCATAGATTCTCGCTCCTTATGTTTGAATTTTCCTCCATTATACCAAGTTTCCGAAGAAAAGCAAGACAGGCGGCCTGAAACTGGGCCTGTGTGCCATCATTTACCAGAAAATAGTCACAGTGTTCCCGGAACCAGCTTGCGCTTTTCTGGGCATCAATCCGGCCCCTGGCATAGTCCCGGTCGATGCCGTCCCGCACCATAAGGCGCTGAATCCTGGCTTCCTCCGGGGCGGTGACGGCAACGGTCACGTCGCACAATTCCGCGAGGCCCCCCTCAAACAGAGCAATGGCGTCAATGGCGGCAAGTCTGGGCTTCCCCGCCAGCCGCCGCAAAACCTCCGCCTTCACCGCGCCGTGGGTGATGGCGTTCAGGTCTTCCAGTGCTTTTTCATCGGAAAACACAAGATTTCCCAGCTTTTTTCGCTGTAAGGTGCCGTTTTCCACGCTGCCGGGAAACCGGGCTTCGATGGCACGCAAAAGCGCCGGATCGGTGCGCAGCAGGTCGTGGTAGATGGCATCACAGTCCAGAATCAGGCCGCCCAGCTCTGCGACGCAGCGCAGCAGAGTAGTCTTTCCGCAGCCGGTGCCGCCGGTGATGCCCAGAATCATTCCTCCACCTC
>CAZVSX010000064.1:0-1934 GCA_964630355.1 uncultured Phascolarctobacterium sp. | reverse complement strand
ATCTTCAACAAGCGCGCGGAATTCCAGAGATTCGCCCTGCTTGATGGTGACGGTGCGGTTGTTCAGGTACTCTACGTGCCTCTCATCATTCGGCCAATCGCCATCGGAAACGATATTGATGGCACCGGTCATGGCGTAGGCTTGCAAGCCAATGCAATCGGATGTGCAGAAGCCATCCTCGGAGGTGGCCCAGACACAGTAGGTACGACTTTCCGTGAACCAGGAATTATCAATCTTGAGAACGCCGTTCTTGATGGTGGTCTTGTCGTTGTAATCCAGTCCTTCTTCCCCATTGTAACCGATGTGCCACACCAGCTTCTTGTTGGTGGCGTTTGCGTTGACGGTGGCAGACAGCTTCAGGGACTTGCCAACGTACAGAGTATTGGTGGGCGGGGTGATCTTGATGGAGGTGACGGCATTGCACAGATTGACGGTGGCCTTGACGGTGACAGGCTTGGTCTGGCCTCCAATCTTGCCGGTGACGCTGATGGTGGCCTTGCCGGTGTTGCCGGTGAGCACAATGTTATCGCCCTCAATCTTCGCGAGCTTGGAGGGGGAGATAGTAACATTGGAGACTGTAAAGTCAACCATCCCGCCGCTTCGCAGGACGCCCACAGAGACAGAGCTCACGGGGATGGTTTTGTCCTGCACATTCACATAGTAGGTGCCGGGAACTGCTTCACGGCCCACGGTGACGTAGGTCTTGTCCTTGGGCAGGATGGTGACTGTGACATCAGCTCTGTTCCACTCGCTGTCAACGACCATAGCCCGCACCGTGGTTGTCTTTTCTACATTCTTGGCGGTGAGCACGCCGGTCTTGGTGTTGATCTTAGCGGCGTCGTTCTCCACTGTGGTGTAATTGTACCAATCATCGGCATCAATATCCGCATTCTCCTCAAGCAGATACCACTCAAACTTCTGGACGGAGGCTTTGGCTACCTGCCATTCCCCTTCCGGATAGTTCGCTTGCCATTTGTGCATGGAGGTGGCGGTCAGCTTTACGGACTTACCGGCGGTGACCGGGCTGTTCAATTTGCCGTCTGTAGCGGGGTTATTGATCTCCACGAAGGTAGCGGGCATTCTGACATGAACCGTGACAGTCGCCTTCTGCTTGCCCAGCGTGGCGGTGATGGTAGCGGTGCCATCCTTGTAGAAGTGCAGGAGATAGGGGTCGTCTGCGTCCTTTTTGGCGGAACCCTTTCCCGTGAGCTTCGCACCCTCTGCCAGTTTCAGATTGCCGTTGGCATCCATCAGCGCAGGTACAACAGGATATCCCGCACCGGTCATAGTCCACGTTTCAGTGAAAGCCCAATCGGGAGCGATTTGATCGTTATCATCCCGGTAGCCGGTGGCAATGACCAGCGATTTGCTGTCTTCCGGGACGGTGACATCGATCATAACATGATCGACCGCACAATCCCATTTTTCGATGTATTCGCCTTCATCGTTCCACTCTGTTGTCATGTACTCATCACCGTAAGCGGTCAGCAACAGCTTGGTGTTCTTCGTAATCCGGCCGAGGGTCAGCTTGCCGTTTTTGATGGTGGCTGCATCATTGTAGTAGCGCTCATAGTAGTCTGTTCCATCGACATAAACCCAAGAGTAGATATCTCCGTTTTCGTCCTTGTATATGCATTTGCCATCATCATCTACGTCATTGATATCGTCGATCTTCCGAAGCTCAACTACTTCCCAGTAGAGATTGGGCTTGGCGATCTGCAAGGTTTTTGCATCGTCATAGTAGGCCTTGACGGTGAGGGGCACTGGCTTAGAGCCGGCCGGAATCGTCTCGGGAACAGTGATGTCTACTATGCGGGTATTGCCATAGATATTCACAATGCCGGAGTACTTGGCGCCGGAGCCATCCTTGGAGGTGGCTGTGAAGGTCAGCTTACCGGGGGCCTTGGGGGTCACGACGATGGTATTGTCATCGG
>CAZVSX010000063.1:1466-1951 GCA_964630355.1 uncultured Phascolarctobacterium sp. | reverse complement strand
CACTGGGCCACAACAGCACCGTGACCATGACCGTGCTGGTGCTCCGGGGCAGTAAGGATAAGCGCCTGCTGGAAAACAAACTGGACGGTTTAAGCACCTACGGGCTGATGAACGCGTATTCCCGGGAGGAGCTGCGGGAGATCATTGCCCAGCTGGTGGAGCAGGGGTATTTGGACTGCGGCAGTGGTGAGATTCTGGAACCGACTCCGGCGGCGGCAGAGATTTTGTTCCGGGGACGGGCCGTCACCGTCACCATGGAAGAAAAGGCGCTGCGGGAGCGTTTCCCCCAGTCCGGCACGGTAATCGCCGACTCGAAGCTGCTTGCCGACCTGAAAGCCCTGCGAAAGCGTCTTGCGGAGAAAGAAAAGGTACCCGCTTTCGTCATATTTTCCAACGCCACGTTGGAGGACATGGCGAAAAAGCAGCCGAAAACCATGGACGAATTTCTCACCGTATCCGGCATAGGCCGGGTCAAGGCTCAGCGC
>CAZVSX010000063.1:0-1456 GCA_964630355.1 uncultured Phascolarctobacterium sp. | reverse complement strand
TTTTTGAAGGAATTGGAAAAGCACCGCCCGTGACCGGAGAGGAAGTCTACAGGAAACTCAAGGGATTCCGCAAAATGTACCGGGGGCCCATCCGCCCCCGCCGGCTTTCTCAGCTCAGATCATCCAGCTTGCTGGAAATGGTATCGGACACCTTCCATGCCACATCCTCCATCTTGTTGGCAGCCTTCGCCGCAAGACGTCGAGTGGGGTTGGTTCTGGGCATCATCAGCACCGCCACGGCACCGGCTGCCGCGCCGATTCCCGCCGTCACTGCCCATCCTTTTACGGTCATAGCAATCCCTCCTTCCGTGCTTAGTATGCCCACATTACAATCGTTCCCTTCCGGGTGTATTTTTCCTTTTCATCCAGCATTTTTTGTGATACAATGAAAAAAAGACGCGGGAGGCGTTCGTATGTCCATTGACGTATTGCAGGAAAAAATCCGAAAAACCAAATGCCCAGTCATGCTGGAACTGGCAGCATCCGTTTCCGAGCTGCCGGCGCATATTCTGTCGGGCGCTTCTTCAGAGGCCGAGGCCTACGGGCGTGTCTGCCGGGAACTGCTGGAAGCGCTGAAGGGCACCGTCCCGGCTGTCCGGGTCAGCTTCTCCAGCTTTGCCCTGCTGGGCCCGGAGGGATTGGTTCAGCTTGCCTCCATTCTTTCGTACGCGAAAAAACTGGGGTATTATGTCACGCTGGACGCACCGGAGATTTTGGGCGTTCGCGCTGCCGAACGGACTGCCGAAGTGGTTTTCGCCGATCACTCCCCTTTCCCCTGCGACAGTCTGATTCTCTTAAGCTATCTGGGCACCGACTGTGTAAAACCCTTTCTGAACAGCTGCAAAACTGCGAAAAAAGACATTTTTGTGGCAATTCGGACTGCCAACCGCTCCGCACCGGAATTACAGGATCTGCTGGCCGGCGGGCGTCTGGTACACATTGCCGCCGCCGATCTCGCAAACCGCTGTGCCGAAGGATTCAGTGGAAAATACGGTTACTCCTCCGTGGGCATCCTGAGCGCCGCCAATGCCCCGGACAGCCTGCGCGCCCTCCGATCAAAATACCCGCGCCTGTTCCTGATTGTGGACGGCTTCAGCGCTGTGGGCGCCAATGCCAAAAACTGCGCCCTGGCCTTCGACAAACTCGGCCACGGGGCGATTGTCTGCGGCGGCGGCTCGATCCTGCGGGCCTGGCAGCAGGCAGAATCCGATGGGAGCGACTACCTCCAGCAGGCACAGCTGTGCGTGGAGCGGATGAAGCGGAATCTTCTGCGTTATATTACGATTTTGTGAGGGATTGCCATGAGAAGAAATGATCGGGCCGTTACCGACCCTTCGGAAATGGTGGAAATCATGTCCCGTTGTGAGGTGCTGCATCTGGCCATTGCCGCCCAGCCAGCCCCCTACCTGCTGCCTGTCAACTTTGGAATGGAGCCGGACGGCATGACGCTTTATGT
>CAZVSX010000062.1:0-2049 GCA_964630355.1 uncultured Phascolarctobacterium sp. | reverse complement strand
GGCGGCAACCGGTATTTCAATGATTTCGCCGCAAAGCCTGCGGGTTCCGACCAGATCATGTCCTCTCTGGATATTGACGTGACGGTCGTACAGCGCACCATTACCGGATACGCGTTTATGGACATGAATCAGGATGGCAAGTTCACGCTTGGCAACACGGCAGATTCGCATCTGAAGAATATTACGGTTCAGCTGTATGAAGCGGAGAACGGAACCTTCAAAACGGACGCTCAGGGCAATCGGATCGCGGCGAAGGATGTCATGGACAGGCCGGTGGACCCTGCTTTGACGGATGAAAACGGAAGGTACATCTTCGATAACATTGCGCCCGGCAGTTACATTGTCGTGTTCAGCGATCCGGACAATCAGTATGTCTGGAAAACGAACCAGCCGGCATTTTCTGATCTGGCAGTCACCATCCGACCCGGTGAGGACAGCGGCTACAACACCACGGCCTCCGATGTCAACCGAAGCACTGACAGATATGGCGATAGCGGGCTGATTGAGGCATACCTTGCTCAAGCCATCAGTATGCCGCAAAAAGGCACGATGAAGACCGCAAAGTACACCAGCGCCAACAACAACGCCGGCTTCTTCTGCATAGAGGCAGTGCTGAAAGCAAACTGGACCGGTATGATTACGGAAGTTCCGGTAGGGACAACCCTGAAGTATGATCTGACAGGCACCGTTAACAGCGAAAGCAAATACAGCGGAAGCTATACGATCACCCAGAACGCGGATTATGATTCGATTACCGCGGATACACTGGGAGCTGCCGTTACGATGACGGTACCGGAGGATAACGCATCGGCCTGCGTAACGGCGGCTTATACCTGGGAGTCGGATATCTTCTATCTGCCGGTTAACGACAATCAGGGAAGGCGTATCACCTATACTTTCGAGGCGGCATTGGACGGAGCGTTTCACGATGTTGGCTACGATGCTATGGTGACGGCGGTAAAGCTGGACGCCAAAGACGGCAAGACCATCTTTGAGGTGAACAAGCACCAGCGCAGCCACGAGCTTAGTGTTATGAAGGTGGACGCCAAGGACATGGGCAAAGGCCTTTCCGAGGCGCAGTTCCAGATTGGAAACGAAGCGGCGCCCCTGAAATTTGTCAGGATTTCCGATGGCTATTACCGGGTCTCCTGTGATAATTACGATACAGCCGGAGAGAGTAACGTCACAGTCGGCGCGAACGGAGCACTGAAGCTCATCGGCCTGCCGGAGGGCACGCTGACCCTCACCGAGGTCAAGGCGCCCAAGGGATATGTGCGCCCGGATGGCAGCTGGACAGTGAAGATTGATGAAGGCGGCGTTACTCCGGACAGCTTTAAGGACAATTCTGTGACGGAAAAGCTGCCCGCCATCGCGGTCAGTGGGAGCACCAGCGAGACGACAGACGCACAGGGGAATCCCGTGATCACAACCAGCTACGAATACTTCATCACCAATGTCCATCACAAGCAGATTCCGATTACCGGCGCGGACGGCATCGGGGGATATCTGATTGTTGGCCTCACGTTTATGACGGCAGGCGCGCTGCTTCTTCTGGAATACAGGAGAAGAAAACGGGCGAATGGTGCTGTCTGACAAAACAGATTGGAGGAAATACAATGAGAACAAATCGAATCGGACGTATGCTGGCTTTCTGCTTTGCACTTCTGATCGCGGTCAGCGCAGTGCAGTGTTCGGTGGTCAGCGCGTCCGCGGCGGCACTTCCCGGGGATACCTGGACAAAGGGCAGTATTACGGCTACCCTGGACATAAAAGAGCAGGACGCCGGAAACGTAACAGTAAATGCCTACAAGCTGGTCAGTGTTCACACTGCCCAGCTGGACGGAACTAACCCTGCCGTGTTTCAGCCATCGATGCCGGAATACACCTGGGAGAGCGGGATTGCCGGATGGGTCAGAAAATACTATCGTGACTACATTGGCGCGGCTGCCGATGGAGGTAACCCCGCTGACGACTCGGTTCAGGAAGTATTCTCGACGGGCAATGAAGACAGAAGCAAAGACATTAGCGCAGCCGTTGCGGCGAATTTCT
>CAZVSX010000061.1:0-2083 GCA_964630355.1 uncultured Phascolarctobacterium sp. | reverse complement strand
TCCTGTTCATCCGCATCCGTTGATACACGGCAGTACGCACATACTCTCAGTTTTCTCTTCTGTTCCCTGTTTCCTTCCCTGATCTGAATTTCCACAAGCCATGCCTCCTTTCGTTTTGGTAGTCTATATATCACTCTGAAAGCCAATAATAGCAAGTGTTTTCTCGGATACCTTTCACCTTTTTATCCTTGGCATAAACTGAAAAAAATACGGCTGACAGCCATTCCTGACTATCAGCCATATCCTTATCCCAAAAGCTCGTTTACCCTTTTCTGCACTGCGGAATAATCGTATCCTGCAGCACTGATTTTGTTCTTACGCTCTGCCCCGTTTCCCCAGTCACCATGAATGACTTCCCTTGCGATCTCATCCACGGATTTCTTGGATGGCGAGAGCTTTTTATTCACGATGCTCTGGATGGCAGAATAATCATATCCCGCCTGAGACAGACGGTTCTGTCTTTCCGTGCCATTACCCCACTTTCCGGCAATGACCTCTGCTGCGATCTCCTCGTTTGATTTCTTTGCCGGAGCCGGAGCACTGCTATTTCCCTTGGCATAACCATTCAGTCCTGCTGCCTTGATCTTTGCCGGAAAATCCACATAGCAGTAATCCTGATCACAGGTCTGTCCGTTGATCTTATTGCTGCGGATAAGGTTCGTCTCACCGCCAAACTGCCAGATCTGTGTTTCCGCACCGCTTGCCGGGGCCGGCTTGCTCTTTCCCCATCTGGCAACCCAGTGGGTGTAGCGGGTAAGCTCCCCATCGTTCATCTCGCTGTTAAAAAATGACTCGGACGAATAAATACCGGCCCAGTATCCGGCTGCTTCCATCTCTGAACAGAATGCCTTGATGATCTGTGTCAGTGTGTTCCTGTCGTTCTTTGTGATCATGCTGCCTTCCACATCATAAAAGACCGGGTACTCGAATTTCTTCCCCTTAAGGAGTGAAAGGAAATATCCTGCCTCTTTCTTTGCTTCTGCAGTACTTCTGGCATTTCCATAAAAATATGCCCCCTTCGGAAGTCCGCATTCCACACATTTCTTATAGCTTGCCTCAAACTGGCTGTCCTTATAAAGCCCGGAATCAGCACCTCCGGCTTTGATAATGGCAAACTCCACGCCTTCCTTGCTCTTAGCCCTTGCAAAGTCAAAACTTCCCTGCCATCTGCTTACATCAATTCCAAATCTCTGACTCATAATATGATCCTCCATTTCTTTGTAATAAAATAGGGAAGGCGTCACCCTTCCCCGTTGTCTTTGTCATCTTCTGCCCTGTCATGGAGCTGTTCCAGAACGGCTTTTATCTTTGCCGGAACAGGCAGTCCCAGATGGGATGCGTTCTCCAGAAGGGATATCCCTTCGTTTGAGATGTAGAAGAAAATGGCTGCCGTCCGAAGCACGCTTCCGGTGCCGATGACATGTACATCCATAATGTTTGCAATGCCGACCATAAGGAAAATCAGCACCTTACGGCAGATTCCCTTAAAACCGACTGCACTGGACAGCTTCTGGTCACTGATTGCACACATCACTCCCGTGATGTAATCAATCACCACAAACGCAAGCAGTGCATAAAGCAGACCGTCACATCCGCCAAGGAAATAGCCGAGCCATCCCCCGACTGCAGTAAATACAAACTGTACCGCATTCCAGAATTCCTTCATCGTCTTGTCCTCCTTTGATTTTTTGTATGAAAAAAGCAGCTACCCGTAATGGATAACTGCCGATTTCCGAAAATTATTTTATTGTTCCTGTAAGATATAGGTTATCTTCATTGTCTTGTCCGCTGTTTTGGTGACGGGCGTGTCCAGATTATTGATGGTTGCCAGATAATTGGACATCATATACCATCCGGCTGTTGACCATGTCCCATAATCTGCAAAATATAGTAACGGTTCATTACGGACCGGTGTTACATTCACCTGATAACTGCTGTTGAACAGCGACTGTGCCTCCGGCGGCATGATCTCATTCGTTGCCGTATCCGCTATCAGGAGTTGGTCATTACCATTCTCATAATAGATTCTTCCATTGATAACAAATTTCGGAACACCATTGATACTTGTGGTATTCGTTCTTTT
>CAZVSX010000060.1:0-2134 GCA_964630355.1 uncultured Phascolarctobacterium sp. | reverse complement strand
CGGCAGGACGGCTACCGGGTGGCCCCCTTCAAGAGCCAGAATATGGCCCTGAATTCCTTTATCACGGCGGACGGCGGCGAAATGGGCCGGGCGCAGGTGGTGCAGGCGGAGGCCGCCGGCATCGCCCCGGACGTGCGCATGAACCCGATTCTCTTAAAGCCCACCACCGACGTGGGCAGTCAGGTGATTGTAAACGGTCAGGTCAAGGGCAATATGCGGGCCATGGAGTATTACCAGCGCAAGCGGGAATTTGTGCCCGAAGTGATGAAAGCCTACGATTCCCTCGCTGACCAGTACGACATCATCGTCATTGAGGGCGCGGGCAGTCCCGCCGAGATCAACCTCAAGCAGGAGGACATTGTGAACATGGGCCTTGCCAAAATGGTGGACGCCCCTGTCCTGCTGGTGGGCGACATCGACCGGGGCGGCGTGTTTGCCCAGCTCTACGGCACCGTGGCCCTGCTGGAAGCGGACGAGCGTGTCCGGATCAAGGGCACGGTCATCAACAAATTCCGGGGGGACAAGGCCATTCTGGAGCCGGGGCTGAAAACGCTGGAGGAGTTGTGCGGCGTTCCCGTGGCGGGGGTGATTCCCTACGTCCATGTGGACATCGACGACGAGGACAGCCTGTCCGAGCGGTTTTCCCGGGACACCCAGAGAAAGCTGCTGGACATTGCGGTGATTCGTGTCCCCAGAATTTCCAATTTTACCGATTTTGCCCCCTTTGAGCGCTACGGCAACGTGTCCGTGCGGTATGTGACCAGCGTGGAGGAACTTCACGACCCGGACATTATTTTCCTGCCCGGCACCAAGAGCACCATTGCGGATCTCCTGTGGCTGCGCCAGTGCGGTCTGGAAGCGGCGATTTCTAAGGCGGCTGCCGCCGGAACCCTGGTCATGGGCATCTGCGGCGGCTACCAGATGCTGGGCACTTCCGTTGCCGACCCCGATCAGGTGGAAGCCGCCGGGGTAACGGAAATCGCCGGGATGGGTCTGCTGGACATGGACACCGTATTCCGTGGGGACAAGGTGCAGACCCAGACCCGGGGTGTGTTTGCCGGGGTCACGGGACTGCTGAAAGACCTGAACGGCCTGAGCTATGAGGGCTACGAAATCCACATGGGCCGCAGTCAGGAAGAAAGACCGCCGCTGACGGGCAAAGGCAACGTCTACGGCAGCTATATCCACGGCGTTTTCGATGCTCCGGAGGTTGCCGACACCATTCTGCGGGCTGTCTGCCGTCAGAAGGGTCTGGATTTTTCCGCGCTGGAAACCTATGACGCTTTCGAATATAAGGAGCGGCAGTACGATATCCTCGCGGACGCCGTCCGGCAAGGGCTGGACATGGAGCTGGTCTACCGGATTCTGAACCGGGAGGTCTAATATGGCGGGTCTGATTCATCTGTACTGCGGCGACGGCAAGGGAAAGACCACCGCCGCCGTAGGGCTGGCCGTCCGGGCCTCCGGGGCGGGAAAACGGGTGATTTTCACTCAGTTTTTCAAGGACGGCAGTTCTTCCGAGGTGGAAGCCCTGAAAACCCTGCCCGGCGTCCGCACCATCCACGCTCACACGGTGAAGGGCTTTTACCGCTCCATGACGCCGGAGCAGCGGGAACAGGCCAGGGAGGACTACACCGCCCTGTTCCGGCAGGTCGCCGCCGCCGGGAAAGATGCCGACCTTCTCATACTGGACGAAATCGTCTCCGCCTGCAACCGGGGCGTGGTGCCGGAAACGCTGGTGACGGACTTCCTGCGAAGCAAACCCGCTGAGCTGGAAGTGGTGCTCACCGGCAGAAACCCGTCCCCGGCCCTGATGGAACTGGCGGACTATATTACCGAAATGCGCAAGCTGCGCCACCCCTACGACCGGGGCGTGGCGGCAAGAAGAGGAATTGAGTTTTGATGGAAAACAAACTGAAAGAGATTGCGCGGTCTGTCGCCCCGCTGGACGAGGCCGCCATGGAAGCCGCCCGGAAGCGGCAGGCCCAGCTTGCCAAGCCCCCCGGCAGTCTGGGGCGGCTGGAGGAGTTGTCCATCCAGCTGGCGGGCATCACCGGAAAGGTACATAATACGGTTGAAAAGAAGCACCTTCTGGTGTTCGCCGCCGACAACGGCGTGGTGGAGGAGGGCGTTG
>CAZVSX010000059.1:0-2146 GCA_964630355.1 uncultured Phascolarctobacterium sp. | reverse complement strand
CTGGAAGAATGCGTTCGCTTCGGGATCACCGTTCTGGCGCTGCGCAGCAAACGCTGGATGCAGAGTCTGGGCGCCTGAGGGCGTTCTGTTGGAAGGTGGGTATGCACTATGTCAAATAACCGCATCAGAATCAGCGATATCGCGCAGGAGCTTGGCCTCAGCACCGCCACCGTTTCCAACGTCATTCACGGCAAGTCCCATAAGGTGTCGGACGAAACCGTGAAACGGGTGCAGGCTCTGCTGGAGCAGCGGCAGTATATCCCAAGCATGGCAGGCATTTTGCTGGCCCAGAATGCGTCAAAAATTATCGGCGTATTTGTCAATGACCATGAAAAATACGAGGGCCACACTCTGGATGACGCCTTTATTGCCTCCTCCCTCAACGCCCTTTCCACGGAAATTGAAAAGAGCGGACAGTTTATGATGGTGAAGAAGGCAAAACACCCGGAGGAGGTTCTGAAATTCGCCTCCATGTGGAATATGGAAGGTCTCGTGATGATCGGCTTCTGCGATCAGGACTATATGTATCTGCGGACTCATATGCGTATTCCCTTCGTCGTCTACGACGGCTACTGCGAGAATCCCCAGGGCATCGTGAATATTACCATTGACAATTTCGGCGGCGGTTTTCAGGTGGGTCAGTTGTTCCGAAAAAGCGGTCATGCCTCCGCAATCTGTATTTCCGACAATGAGACCGGCGTGGATCTGGAACGGATCAACGGGTTTCGCAGCGGCTTTGGAGACGGTACGGTGGAGGTTATGGTCGTCCCCATGCGCAAAACAAAGCGCCGGCAGCTGTATCTCGACCAGATTGCGCGGTTCCGCCGGGTTTCGGCAGTCTTTGCGGTATCGGATTATTACGCCATCGACTTGATGCAGTTTCTGGGAGAGAATAGCATTTGTGTACCGGCGGATCTGGCCGTTGCCGGATTTGACGGTACGCCCATGAGCGGGCTGGTTTTCCCCGCCCTGACCACTGTCCGGCAGGACAGTAGCCTGCGGGCAAAAACCGCCCTCCAAAAGCTTCGCCAATTACAGGAGCATCAGGAAACGCAGACAACCGTTACGCTTCCTGTTACATTGGTGGAGCGGGACAGCACGAGACGTTAGAAAGGATTATAGGTCATCTGCGTCCTGCACCGGAGTTTCCGACCGGTCACTGGGTCTTCCGGTGTAGCTGCCGTTGGGGTCTGTAATGATTTTCTTCTTCATTGCTTCACCTCCCAGCCTTATCTTTCCCAAAAACAGCATTGCCTTTTCTCCTTGGGAATGGTAAAATCAGGACAAGGACGGGAGGAATTGTATGTTTGATATCACACTGATTGCCATGGGAAAGCTGAAGGAGCCGTTCTACATTTCCGCCGCCGCGGAATACGCCAAGCGAATCAGCGGCTACTGCAAATTTGCGCTGCTGGAGCTGCCGGAAGCACGCCTGCCGGAGAATCCCTCCTCTGCTGAAATCGCCGCGGGACTGGAAAAGGAAGCCGACCTGATTCTTTCCAAGATTCCAAAGGGCGCCTGGTTCTGCGTCTTTACCCCGGAGGGAAAGCTATTGTCCAGTGAGGAGTTTGCCAAACAGCTGAAAGCCGTGAAAAATTCCGGAAAGAGCAACGCCTGCTTCCTCATTGGTTCCTCCTTCGGGATAGCGCCCAGAGTGAAGCAGAGAGCGGATTTTCGGCTATCCATGGGGCCCATGACCTTCCCCCACCATCTGGCCCGGGTTATGGTGATGGAGCAGCTGTACCGGGCAGAAGCCATACAGGCCGGTTCCAAATACCACAAGTAGGCTTATCGGGTAAACCAGCTGCGCAATAAATTGGAATTTGGAGGAGAAAAAAATGATAAGTTTAATAGGCGGGATTTTAGGAATCCTTTGTGGAATTACTATAATAGTACTCGCGATAATTGAAATCGAAATACCCAAAACACTTTGGTTTGTTTTTGCTTTATGCAGTTTTTTGAATGCAATACTCATTTTACATGGGAACAAATCTGGGAGAAAAGATACAGGATAATCCCATCGCTTCCTGTGCTACCAATTCCAATTTGTGCTTATCGGCTTTCGTCAGCAAAACGTTAAACTGTAACTGAAGTTGAAAATTGAAAGTTGACAGTTGAAAGTTGTGGTATCCCTTCGGGATGATTC
>CAZVSX010000058.1:0-2226 GCA_964630355.1 uncultured Phascolarctobacterium sp. | reverse complement strand
AATGGGAAATACATCCAGTATTCCCGCATTTTTCATACTTTCGCTTGTGCCAAAATCTCTCGCCGAATCTCCTTGCCCCATTATGCGGTGCTGCCTTAAGATTTCGTTGCGGCAGGAGGGTCATGATGGAGAAAAAAGTAAGAATGGCGGATATTGCCCAGCGGCTTGGCATCAGCATTGTGTCGGTGTCCAAGGGGCTGTCCGGCAAGGACGGCGTCAGCGAGGAAATGCGCGGGAAGATCATTGCTGCTGCCGAGGAAATGGGCTATGTCATGCCGCAGCCGAAGAAAGAAGAAAAGACAGCTTCCGGAAACATTGGCATTCTGGTGGCGGATCGTTTTATTGCGGACAATGCCTTTTACCCCGCGCTGTACCGGCAGGTCATGGTGCACAGTGCGGAAAGCGGATATTCTGCCATTATGGAGATTGTGTCGCCGGAGGCGGAGGCCAGGTGCACCATGCCTGCCATGATTCAGGGCGGCAAGGTGGACGGAATTATCTTCATGGGTGAGCTGCGCCGCAGTTATCTGAAAGCTGTGATCCAGTCGGGGCTGCCGTATATTCTGCTGGACTTTTATGACGAGGAACTGGATGCGGACAGCGTCACCAGCGACAACATTGCCGGCGGCTTCCGGGTGACCAACGCGCTTTTGCAGGCGGGATACCGGGAGATCGGCTTCGTCGGGAGCATTCTGGCTACCAGTTCGATTATGGACCGGTATCTGGGCTACACCAAGGCTCTGCTGCGGGCCGGAATTCCCATTCAGGGACAGTGGCGGCTGGAGGATCGGGATGTGGCAGGCAGATTTATCTCTATCCAGCTTCCGGACACCATGCCCCGGGCGTTTGTGTGCAGCTGCGACGAGGTGGCCTACAATCTGGTGGAGCAGCTCAAGCACAGGGGCTACCGGGTGCCGGAGGATGTGGCGGTCACCGGCTATGACGATTACCAGTTTGCCCTGGTCTGCGATCCTCCGCTGACGACCTACCGGGTCAATGTGGAGGATATGGGCCGGATAGCGGCGGTGCAGCTTCTGCGGAAAATCAAGGGAAAGCGGTTTACCGGCGGCAATTCCGTGGTGGGCGGCAGACTGGTCATGCGCAAGTCAATCTGAGGATAACAGGAGCAGCAGGCGAAATGGGGAGTTTTGCCTGCTGACTTTTTACGAATCCAGAAGCCCGATAACATCCGACAGCGTATCCGCTTTGGCGTACAGCAGGGACAGGGTATCCTCACCGGGGGTGTCCAGATCGGGAATCAGCACCGGCAGGCAGCCGGCACGGTAAGCCGACAGAATTCCGGCGGGGGAGTCCTCCAGCGCAAGGCAGCCTTCCGGCGGAAGGCCCAGTTCCGCCGCGCCCCGCAGGTAGATGTCCGGTTCCGGCTTGCCCTGCGGCACGTCGTAGCCGGTGACCACCTTCTGAAAGCGGTGGTACAGGTTCAGCGGGGTCAGGTAACACTCCAGCCTTTGCCGGGGGGAGGAGCTGGTGATGGCGCAGGGAATGCCTCTGGCATCCAGCGCGTCCAGCAGGGTGCAGATGCTTGGCTTTGCCGCCGCGCCTTCTTTTTCGATGAAGGCGTCCATCAGTTCGATGCGTTTTAAGCGGATGGTGGTGTAATCGGCCTTTGGGCCAAACAGTTCGTGAAATTTTTCCTGCCCGGCGGTTTTATTGAGACTGCGCATTTGCAGGGACTGCTCCTTGGTCATGGGGAAGCCGTAGAAGTGACAGGCCTCCATCCAGAACCGGGAGTACAGACGCTCCGTGTCCAGAATCACGCCGTCCACGTCGAACAGTACGCCCCGGACCGGGGCCTTTTCTTTATATAAGGTAATCGCCATGCTCGGCAGCCTCCCTCGTAATGAGTTGACAATTATGGTATCCCTCCGGGATGAACAAATGGAATTGTCCCCCAGGGACGCCTCCATTGTCAACTGTCAACAGTCAATTGTCAACTCTTTTTTTCAAAATCCTTCTAGGAATTTTGAAACAAATGTGCTATGATATGCGCAAGAGGTGAAGACTATGGAAGAGAAAGAAGATTTGGAGCGGCAGGAAGGCTATGCGCCCCGCCCGGCGTGGCAGGTTTGGGGCGCGCGGATCGGCCTTGCGCTGTTTCTTCTGCTGGTGATCGGGCAGCTTGTGAACATGGCCCGCGGGGGGCTGTAATGCGAATTCTGGGAATCGACCCGGGCTACGGCATCACCGGCTTCGGCCTGATTGAGG
>CAZVSX010000057.1:0-2307 GCA_964630355.1 uncultured Phascolarctobacterium sp. | reverse complement strand
AGGTCATCGTTGCCACCCATCTGGATAAAGACAGCCATCTGCACAATCATTTTGTGGTCAATACAGTGTCCTTTCTGGACGGCCTCAAATACCACCGCACCGAAAAGGACTATTACGAGATGCAGAAAGCCTCCGATGCCCTTTGCCGGGAGTATGGCCTTTCGGTCATTGAAAATCCCCAGCGTGGGAAGTCCAGGCAGTACGGCGAATGGCGAGCCGAGCAGGAAGGCCGCCCCACATGGCGGGGCCTGATCCGCGCCGAGATCGACGAAGTGATCCGTCAGTCCGTGACCGAGCGCCAGTTTTTCGACAATCTCCGAAAGCGCGGCTATGAGGTCAAGGTGGGCAAGGATATTTCCGTGCGGCCACCGGGCAAAGAGCGCTTTGTCCGCTTGGAACGAAACTTTGGCGAGGACTATTCCTATGACGGTATCCGAAAGCGGATACTGGCACAATTCGGCCGTGAGCGCCCACTGCCTGAGCCGGAGTGCAAGGTACGCCGTGCCAGACTGCGGGGTGACTTCAAAAACACAAGGAAAGTCACAGGCTTCCGGGCGCTGTATTTTCATTACTGCTATCTGCTGGGCATCTTCCCGAGAAGTAAGCCAAAAAGCAACAAACGCCTCCACTTCCTTCTCCGGGAGGATTTAGCGAAGCTGGACGCCATATCGGAAGAAACAAAGCTGCTGGTGCGGAATCACATTGATACCGCCGAGCAGCTTTCTTCTTATAAGGAAGGATTGGAGACAAAAATTGAATTGCTGACCGCCGACCGCAAGGCTCTGTGCCGAAAGCAGCGTACCGTATCGGTAAAGTCCGATGATGACACTTTGGCCAGGGTCAAGGAGCAGATCACAGCTATTTCCAGGGAGCTGTCGGCGCTGAGAAAGGAGGTGAGATTATGTGAGGATATTGCCATACGCTCCGGCGTAATCAAAGAGAAAATCAAAGCCGTCCGGGAGGACGAACAATCTCAGGGAAAGGAGAACAAACGCGATGAACAATTCAGGCGATGCAGCGGAACAGGTCGTCAGGCTTAGTTTGGAGGGAACCGAGGTTGCCCTAAAGCTCACCGGCTCCGCTGCCAAAAACATTGCCGCCGCCATTTATGCGGTACTGAAAAATCGGGATAAGAACAAGATCAAGGGCCGCCAGCGTCTCACCGCCATGCTGAAAAGCGGCAAGGAACTCAAGGTATTCACCATTTCGGAAGAACACCTGAAGCAGTTTGCCACTGAAGCCAAGCGTTACGGCGTTGTCTACTGTGCTTTGCGCGGCAAAGAGAAATCCGCAGATGGTATGGTGGATGTGATGGTGCGGGCCGAGGACGCATCGAAAATCAACCGCATTGTGGAAAGGTTCCACCTTGCTACGGTGGATACGGCGTCCATCAAGCATGAAATCGAAAAGGCACGGGCTGAGAAAGGTGCCGGGGAGAAAAAGGAGGCTCCCGCCGTTCCAGAAAAGGGCCAGCCCGAAAAGAGCGATGAGGACAAACTGCTGGACGAGATGCTGGGTGCGCCCACAAGGAAGGAGGTGCCAGCACCGGTAAACCCCTCTGCGGCGAGGACGGAAAAATCCCCTCCGTCCGCGCCTACCTCAGAGCCGCCCAGCAAAGCCGCCGAGGGTGCTGCTAAAAGCGCAGAGCAGCGTCCTTCCGTCCGTAAGGAGCTGAGGGATATTCAGGCGCAGCGCAGGCAGGAAGAAGCGGCAGCTCCGGTCAAAGAGCCGGAGCGCACAAAGAAACCGGCGGCCAAATCCATCCAGCATAAACAGCCGCCCCGTAAAAAGAAGAAAGCAAAGGAGAGATAAGCCATGAGTAATTTCGATGATATTTTTGAAGGCAATGTCGCCCGGAAAGGCCAGACCAACCAGCCCTTTGACAAAGAGGCGTGGGCTGAGAAAAAGCAGGCCGAGCGTCAGGCGGTCTATGATCTTGCCGACACCACGGCAGAAGCCATCAGCGCGGACGGCAGTAAGTGTCAGGCGTATCTGGATGTGCAGACCCGTTTCAGCCGTTATTCTGCCACCAATGTGCTGCTGATCTTGGCACAGAAGCCGGACGCCACCCAACTGAAAGACTTTGACGGCTGGAAAGACGCGGGTGCGTCCATCAAGCGTCAGCAGAAAGGCATTTCCATTCTGGAACCTGGCGACGAATATGAGCGTGAGGACGGTTCTATCGGAACCTCCTACAATGTGAAACGGGTCTTTGATATTTCCCAGACCACGGCACGGGCCAAGGTGCAGCCCTCTGCCAGTATGGATGGCCGGCTGCTTTTGAAAGCCCGGATTTCCCGTCCTCCG
>CAZVSX010000056.1:0-2487 GCA_964630355.1 uncultured Phascolarctobacterium sp. | reverse complement strand
TCCGCTAACAAGGCGAGCGCAAGGCCGCTCGCTACCCGCTAAAAGCCTCCTTTTTTGATTTTTTTGAAAATATTTTTTCGGCCGCCCTGTAAAACAGCAAAAAGCGCCCGACTGGTCAGAGACCAATCGGGCGCGCAGGGATGCAGAACCGCAGGATGCTACACCGTATACTACATACTCAAAGCCGAAATACCCCGCCGAGGAAGCTACGCTTTTTTTGAGCGTAAACTATTCGGCGGGGTATAGTAAATGAAAACGGACACGGCGGTACCTCCTAAATACCGCCGTAGTTGCTTTGATGATTAGGATTATTGAACAAAAGAAAAACGGCGGCTCTGAAATCAAAGCCGCCGCATACGGGCATGGATATATGTCTGCTGTACGACGGCTTTTTTTCTTTTGCCGTCGTGCGGCAGATAGATGGTTCGTTTAGTTATGGCTTGCATTACCTATGGGCTGATTTCCAGACATTCCGGCCTGTGTATGCTCGTCAAATTCCTCTTGACTGTATTTCTCGATGCCAGTTAATGTTCCGTGATTTTCGCTGTTCAAGTGGCCGTAATCACGAACGGTATAAATGTCTATTGTGCCAACACCACTTCCAAGCGTTCTCATTTCGCCTCGGAATTTTCCACTGGTGAGGCTTTCGCCATTAGAAGTGAGAACATCCCGGAAATAACGGACTTCCTCGCCATTGAAATACCATTGATCTTTTTCGGCATCATAGGTTACTCCAAATGCCTCATACTCTGCAACGAGCTTTGCAATTTCGCTATCTTCAAGCGGCGTTCCTGCCATAGCAACGGATGTGCTGTTTTTCAACGCCTCAATATCCCGTGCGTCAAATTCCTGCTGGGTAAACTCTTTCAGGCCAATCAGCTTGCCCGCCGGATCAACGGAGCCGTCAGCCGCTTTTGAAAAGCTCTCTAAATCCCGTACAGCATACACATCTACTGTGCCGTTTTCATTTAGAAAATCAATACCAGCGGTTTCATTGTTACCGATGGGATAATAGTCCTCAAACCAGCGAACCAAATTCCCGTTATATGGGTGATCGCTCCTTTCTGTTTTTCGGCATAGAAAAAGGGCAGTCGATTTTCTCGGCTGCCCTTTCGATATGAAGATAGCTCATTCAGTTTGCGGCAGGGTCTTGTTCTGATACTTCTTCACCAGAAGTTTGGTTATTGGGGAGCGGGTCATACCCGTCTGGGTTTCCGTCGAGGTCTGTGCTATGATAGTTTTCATACAACCAGTATTTCCCGCCAATCCCAACGACGATGTTTTCGCCATATTGATAAACTTCTGCGCCAACAATAGGGTGATTTGCCTGGAAGTTTTCTTTGGGTATGCCGTCCAAATAATTACCTGCGTCATTTGTGCCTTGGAAGTTGGTAACATCACTTTCAATGACGCCTAAATAAACAAAATCATCTTTCAATTCGTTGAACGATTTTTGCGAAGTGGACTGTTTATACAAGGTGTCATTAACATAAATCATAGGTGCTGCGTCTGCTATACCCGGAGTGGTAACACTGTCGTTGGTGTTGTGAAAAAGACAAATCGCTGCGACACATACTAAAGCTAAACAAGCTGCAACAGCGCCCCTTTTAACCCAAACAGATTTTTGGGCTTTCTTTTTGTAGTTGAGTGCTTCATCAACATATTTTTTATCAAGCTCGCTCATAGCTTCGGAAAACTTTTTTGCGTTCATACAAATACCTCTCTTTCACTCAAATATTGCTTCATTTTTTCGCGGATACGGGTCAGCCGGACGGAGACATTTTTCTCGGTCAGCCCAACAAACTCGGCTATATCCTTATAGCTGTCGGCAAACCAATAGCGGCGCATGAAGATAACGCGGTTTTCGAGAGTCAGCGTGTCCAGAAAATCTCCAATGATACGGGCTAATTCTCTGGCTTCAATCTCGGCTTCCACTGTGTTCGGGTCTGCTATACAGGCTTCGATTTCCTCCATAGCAATCGTGTAAGTGCTGTTTCGTTTGGCTGCTTCCTTTCTGTAATAGCTTTTCAATGAAATGTTCCGGACGATTTTGCAGATATAGGTCAGAAGCGGATGGGGCTTCTCCGGAGGGATTGCGTTCCATGTCCCTAAGTAAGCGTCATTAACGCACTCCTCTGCGTCCTGCCTGCTGTTCACAATGTTATACGATAGCTTGTGGCAGACTTTACCGTATTTTATATCCAGCTCTCGTATGCCTTGCTCTGACCGCTCGAAAAACAACTCAATGATTTTTTCATCTTCTATCATCACACCGCCTCCTTTCCGGCTTCACCTATATACTACGGTTTCAGCGGCGAATACTACATCAAATCCCAAAATTTTTCAAAAAAATTATATTCCTTTTTTTCAGGTGTCCAACTTCATTTTACAATCGACCTTTTGCTTTTATATCTTTTATCCCACGATTTTTGTGCATCCTTTGGTATGAGCCAGATCGTTGCCACTTTAATTGCACCAGGAATACGC
>CAZVSX010000055.1:0-2577 GCA_964630355.1 uncultured Phascolarctobacterium sp. | reverse complement strand
CCATGATCGCTGCCAGTCTTGCCATCGGTTTTACATAATCGCTAAATACGAAGAATGTAGCAATATACGGCTTCAGTCCACCATGAAGTGCAAGACCGTTTCCAATCGCTGCCATTGCAATCTCGCGAACACCAAAGTGCAGATTGCGTCCGGCATAATTGTCCTTGGAGAAGTCGCCGGCATCCTTCATATTTGTCTTATTGGAAGGCGCAAGGTCTGCAGAGCCACCAATCAGGTTGGGAAGGAGATCCTTAATACGGTTGATCATTACACCGGAAAGATTACGAGTTGCCTCCGGCTTATCTTCATATGCCCAGAATGCCTCGTCATCAATCAACTTATCTGCTGCATGTGTATCATGATACTGTTCCCAAAGAGCCTTCATATCCGGATATGCTTCGCAGTATTTTGCAAACAATGCATTCCATGCATCCTCTGCCTTGGCTTTTTCCTGTGCGATTGTTTTATAGTTTGCATATACCTCTTCCGGTACATAGAAATCCTTGTCTGCAGGGAAGCCGAGATTTTCCTTCAATGCAGCAACATTATCTACACCCAGAGGCTCGCCGTGGGCGCTTGCTTTTCCCTGCTTTGCAGGACAACCATAGCCAATCTGTGTCTTAACCGTAATCATTGTAGGGCGGGTTGTGTCTGCCTTTGCTTCTTCAATTGCTTTTCCGATTTCTTCCAGGTTGTTGCCATCTTCTACCACCAAAGTCTGGAAACCAAATGCTTCAAAACGTTTCTTAACATCTTCTGTAAATGCAATGTCAGTGCTTCCTTCAATGGAAATGCTGTTGGAATCGTAAAGCACGATCAACTTGGAAAGTCCCAGTGTGCCTGCCAGAGAGAATGCCTCAGAGGAGATACCTTCCATCATACATCCGTCGCCGCCAAGTACATAGGTATAATGGTCAACTACCGGGAAACCTTCTTTATTAAACACAGAAGCAAGATGTGCCTCTGCCATTGCCATACCAACTGCCATACCCATACCTGCACCAAGAGGTCCGGTGGTTGCCTCTACACCAACAGTATGACCATACTCCGGATGACCCGGTGTCAAAGAACCGTCCTGACGGAACTGTGCCAGATCGTCGGTAGACAGATCGCCATATCCAAACAAGTGAAGCAGTGAATACAACAAGGTGGAACCATGTCCGCCGGAAAGGATGAAACGGTCTCTGTTGGGCCACTTGGGATTTGCAGGATTGTGATTCATATGCTTTGCCCAAAGCTCATAAGCCATCGCTGCAGAACCAAGGGGAAGTCCGGGATGACCGGAATTTGCTTTCTGTACTGCATCTGCCGCCAAAACACGGATGGCATTTACAGACATTGTATCAATATTACTCATGTTTACTCTCCTTATGATTTTATTCACCAAAAACAGCTTTGTAATCTGCCTGGAACTTTGCGATACCTGCATCTGTCAACGGATGCTTTGTGCACTGCTCAATAACACTATAAGGAACAGTTGCAATATCAGCACCTGCCAATGCGCAGTCTGTAATATGAATGGGGTTACGAACACTTGCTGCAATGATCTCTGTCTCCAGACCATAATTTGCAAAAATATCTGCAATGTCTCTGATCAGATCAATACCTGCTGTAGAAATGTCATCCAGTCTTCCAAGGAACGGAGAAACATATGTAGCTCCGGCTCTTGCTGCAAGCAATGCCTGGTTTGCAGAGAAGATCAATGTCACATTTGTCTTGATGCCTTCTGCTGACAATACCTTTGTTGCTTTCAAACCTTCAACAGTCATAGGAATCTTAACAACCATATTGGGGTGAATCTTGGCAATCTCTCTTCCTTCTGCAATCATACCTTCTGCATCTACAGTTGTTGCCTTCACTTCTCCACTGATAGGTCCATCTACGATGCTTGTGATCTCTTTGATTACCTCATTGAAATCTCTTCCTTCCTTTGCAATCAAAGAAGGGTTGGTTGTTACACCACAGATTACACCCATGTCGTTTGCTTTGCGGATATCTTCTACATTCGCTGTGTCAATAAAGAATTTCATTTTTGTTTCCTCCTAATATTTAGATTTATTTTATCAGATCATCGAAAATCTCTGTATCCGAAGATGCCCTCATTCTCGATCATCTAAAATATACTGCTGTTATTTTCCCTGTCCGTAATATGCATTCTCTCCATGCTTTCTCAGAAAGTGCTTGTCCATCAGTGGCTGGGGAATGGGCTTTACATCCGGGTTAATGCACTCTGTATAATACGCCATCTTTGCGCATTCTTCAAGTACAACTGCATTGTGAACCGCTTCTTTCGCGTCTTTGCCCCATGCAAAAGGACCATGATTGGTACAAAGCACGCCGGGAACATGTACCGGATTTCTCTTTGCAAAGGTTTCGATAATCACGGAGCCTGTATTCTTTTCGTAAGCCTCTTCGATTTCTTCCTTTGTCAGGCTTCTTGCACAGGGAATGTCTCCGTAAAAATAATCTGCATGTGTCGTTCCATAGCTGGGAACGCTTCTGCCTGCCTGTGCCCAACTTGTCGCATAAGAAGAATGGGTATGTACAATTCCACCTATTTCCGGAAACGCCTTATAC
>CAZVSX010000054.1:0-2634 GCA_964630355.1 uncultured Phascolarctobacterium sp. | reverse complement strand
TACCGGGCGTAACGGAGTGATCGCACCAACAGCTTTTGCGGCCAATCAGCGGGAGAAGGTGAATTGCCGCAAAGCGGCAAGAGAAGCCGCCCTGGGGCGCGAGGTGCGGGATATCCACGATGTAGCGGGGGCTTTGGGCGCACAGCCGGGAATGAAACAGCAGGCTTTTATTGCTGAAAATTGTCTCAACCCATGGGATACGCAGCAGGCCCGTGTGTTTACCCCAGAGGGAAAAGCTCCAACCCTGGCCGGCGCGGACGGCGGAGGCGGGCGGATTCCCGGCGGGCTGCTGTTTGCCGCAGGCGTGGTGACCAAGGGAAACGGCGAGTGCTATCTCAGCCCGGAACGGCATACGTCCATAAGCAGCGGGGGCGGTATGCCCGGCCAGGGCTATCCCTGTGTACTGACCGCAGGTTTCTGTGCCGGAGCCGCGCCTACAGCGGGCGGGATCGGATATCAGGAGGAGATCGCGCCCACATTGAAAGCCGCTGAGAGTGGAACGAACATGGTGCCGTCCGTCCTCTGCCTGAATGACCAGGGCGGCGCGGCCATGGGGTGCAGCAAGGATGTCTCCGGCACCCTGCGGGCACAGGAGCATGGACACCAGCCGCTGGTCTATGAGAATCACGGCGTTGATGCCCGTTATACCGGCCCGCACCCTATATCTCCCACACTATCCGCAAGAGCGGGGACCGGCGGAAACAACCTGCCCTTGGTGACGGACGCTCCCTGTTTCTGCATTACGGGCAATGCCATCGACCGCCAGCCCCAAAACGGCGGCAACGGGATCGGGTATCAGGAGAACATCGCCTATACCCTGACCGCCGCGGATCACCATGCGGTCTTCTCCCGTCAGCGGGTGGATGTATTCAAAGATGACGCAGTAGCTTCCACTGAAAGCGCCCGCCAGCACAAGGACGCCACCGATCTGGTGTATCAGGAGACGGTGGGTGCCCTGACCAGCAGCGACCGGAAAGGACCCAACAGCCAGTATGTAGGGCAGGATAAGCTGGTCGTAGACGGCCCCCTGCTCATCCGCCGCCTGACGCCCCTGGAATGTGAACGGCTCCAGGGCTTCCCGGACGGTTGGACGGACCTGCCCGGCGCGTCGGACTCGGCCCGCTATAAGGCGCTGGGCAACAGCGTGGCAATCCCCTGTGTGGAGTTCATCATGCGCGGCATTGCCATGGCCGCAGGCTATTGATTTCCCGGATAGCAGAAGCAGCAGGTTTCGTGGTCATTCACCACTCCTGTGGCCTGAAGAAAGGAATAGATAATCGTGCTGCCTACAAAGCTCATCCCCCGGCGCTTCAGGTCTTTGGAGATGCGGTCGGACAGCTCCGTGCGGGCGCGCATTTCATCATCTGTGTTCAAGATGACCTTGCCCCCGGTAAAGCCCCAAAGGTAGCGGTCAAAGGAGCCGAACTCCGCCTGAATGGTGAGAAACACCCTGGCGTTTTGAGTTGCGGCCATGATCTTGCGCCGGTTGCGCACAATTCCCGCATCCGACATCAGAGCCTCCACCTTCTCCGGGCCGTATTGGGCGACCACGGCTGGCTCAAAGTTGTCAAACGCGGCCCGAAACGCCTCCCGCTTTTTCAGGATCGTCAGCCAGGAGAGACCAGCCTGAAACCCTTCCAGAATAAGCATCTCAAAGAGTTTGCGGTCGTCATGCTCCGGCCGCCCCCATTCATTATCATGATAGGCGGTGTATAATTCCGAGCTTGGATCCGCCCAGCGGCACCGTTTCATCTCAAGACCCTCCCACAATCAAGCTGTCTTGATTATACACGCCATTGCACCAAATGGCCACCAAAAGTTCCGCGAAAGGGCTTGTCGCTTGTGCTTCGTTTCATGCCCTGTTCTTCGTTGGGTTTGGTGAATAGCTTTTGGCCATGGCTTGGGACATACTTGCCCTACCAAAAGGAAAGGAGCGCACAAAATGGGCAAACTGACCATCAATTTATGTGAGGAACTCCACCAGAAGATCCGGGAGGATGTGGCGGCGGACGAGGCTCTGACCACCGGCATCCTTATGGAACGGATCCTCCGGGAGCATTACGAAAGGCCCAAACCGCGCCCCAGGGCAGAGGGCGGCAGGACGATGGCGTTCTCGGTATCGGAGGAGCTGTTCCAGCGGGTCAAGCAGTATCTGGCGGCCCACGGAGACCAGTCCCAGCGGGACTTCGTGGTTGGTCTGGTGGAGCAGGGCCTCGCCCTGTGGAAACAGGGTAAGACCCTTAAGCCCCTGGAGGGGTACAAATCCCAGAAAGGAGAGCGGACACTGGCGTTCACCGTCACGGAGGAGCTGTTCCAGCAGATCAAAGCCTACCTGTCCGCCCACAAGAAGCTCTCCCAAAAGGAATTCGTGGTCACCCTGATCGAAAATGCCGTCTCCGGCTGGGAGACTTGCCAGGAGAAGGACGGGATCCCTGTCGTGGAAGTCCTGCCCGAGTTGAGTGAGGAGGAAAAGCCCGCAGCGAAGGACTCTGTTGCATGAGGGAACCGCGCCCTATATCACCACTATCCAGAAATAGGCCAAGGACGGGAGGCGTTACTTCCCGTCCTTTTCGTTAGGAGGAATCTGACCATATATATCTACCCTGATAATCTGAAAGCCAAGGCGATGCTCTG
>CAZVSX010000053.1:0-2662 GCA_964630355.1 uncultured Phascolarctobacterium sp. | reverse complement strand
ACCCTGGGCAGCAGCCACGATCTGGTGATCGGCGATATGGTCGCCGCCATCGGCAATCCTCTGGGCAAGCTGTCCGCCACCCAGACCATCGGATACGTCAGCGGTATCAACCGTGAGGTCTCCACCGGCGGCGTCACCACCATCAGCATGATCCAGACCGACGCCGCCATCAATCCCGGCAACTCCGGCGGCCCCCTGTTCAATATGTACGGTCAGGTTGTCGGCATTACCACCGCCAAGTATTCCGGAACCACCAACTCCGGCGCGTCCATTGAGGGCATTGGCTTCGCCATTCCCATTGACGACGTGGCCGCCATGTTTGACGATCTTATCGACTATGGCTACGTCACCGGCGCTTACATGGGCGTCAGCGTAGAGAATGTGGATGAGGATGCCGCTTCCCGGTACAGCCTGCCCACCGGCGCCTACGTTGTCAAGGTAGAGCCGGACAGCGCGGCGCAGAAGGCCGGCATTGAGGTCAAGGATATCATCACCGATGTGGGCGGTCACAGCGTAAGCACCATCACCGACCTGACCCGGGCCCTGCGGTCCTTCAAGGCCGGCGACGCCACCACCATCACCGTCGTCCGGGGCGGCAAGCAGGTCACGCTGCAGATTACGCTGGACGAGCGGCCTCAGGAAACCGAGGAGCAGCAGGAAACCACCCAGACCATGCCCAACAGCGGCAGCTTTGACGAGTGGTACGATTATTTCCGCCGCTACTTTGGCGGTTAAGTGAAACACTTTGGGCGTGCCGTGTTACGCGGTGCGCCCATTTGTCGATAATTGTCGAAAACACATTTCCCCGTTTTTCT
Source organism: uncultured Phascolarctobacterium sp. (assembly GCA_964630355.1). Taxonomy (GTDB): domain Bacteria; phylum Bacillota; class Negativicutes; order Acidaminococcales; family Acidaminococcaceae; genus Phascolarctobacterium_A. The sequence goes on along the minus strand of CAZVSX010000053.1, from coordinate 1,847 downwards.
TGAAAATGGAATGCAATTATGATATTGTATATCGTGAATTTTTATTAGAAACGGGGTCAGGAATATGCAGACACTGCTGATTGCGGACAGTAACGACGCCTTTCGCCAGCAGCTGGCAGACGCTTTTGAGCCCTATTACCGCACCCTGACCTGTGGAAACGGTCAGGAGGCGCTGGAGATTCTGTGCGGGGAACACTGCGACTGTCTGGTGCTGGATCTGATGCTGCCGGAGCTGGACGGCATTTCCATGCTGGAAGCCGCCGTCTCCCGGGGTGTCCGTCCCATTGTCATCGCCATCAGCCCCCTGTTTACCCAGTACACCTTTGACGTGGCGGAAGCCCTGGGAATCGGCTATATGATCCGCCGGCCCTGCCCCGTGCAGGCCGTTGTCGCCCGGATGCTGGATCTGAACCAGCGCGTAAACCCTATCTGGGCTTCCCGGGAGCAGGTCAACCGGTTTCTCCTCTGGCTGGGGGTGCCCACTGTCTACAACGGGTATCTTCCCCTTGTGGAGGCGCTGATGCTGCTGGCGGAGGACCCCTCCCAATCCATCACCAAGGTGCTGTACCCTGAGGTGGCCAAGCGGATCGGAAGCGGTTCCAAAGCCGTGGAGCGCAACATCCGCAGCGCCATTGAACACGCCTGGAACAGCAGAAACGCGGAACGCTGGCAGCAGCTCTTCCCTGAGCTGGACGAGCGTCCCTCCAATAGCCTGTTTTTCAGCCGGGCACTGGAAACCCTCAGCGGCGGTCACTGGGAATAGTCCGAAGGCAGCGTGCATATTCTGTTTCATAAACCTTCCCCTTCAGGAGGAATTCCCATGAAGCGAAAACAGCACGATACCTTCGCCCGCGCATTCATGAAGCTGGTGTGCCTGCTTCTTGCCCTGATTCTCATTTTTCTTCTGGGCGCCACCGCCCTGTTCCAGCAGGTGCTGGGAAAAATCCACTACACCCAGCCCCCCGCCGACTTTGGCACCCGGCTGGGCAGCTTTCTGACGAATCTGGCGTCGGAGGGAATCGGAAAACAGTCTGACCTGATCGGCGGCACCGGCAGCGGCATTGTAAACATTCTTCTGATCGGACAGGACCGCCGGGAGGGCGAGGAAACTGCCCGGTCCGATTCCATGATTCTGTGCACCTATCACCGGAAGACGGGAAATGTGACCATGACCTCCTTCCTCCGGGATTTGTATGTGCCCATTCCCGGGCACCACAGCAACCGCATCAACGCCGCCTATTCCGAAGGCGGTGCCGCACTGCTGGACGACACCCTGCGGGAGAACTTCAGCCTGCACATCGACGGCAATATCGAGGTGGATTTCTCCCAGTTTGCCCAGATCATCGACCTTCTGGGCGGTGTGGAGCTGGAGCTGCGGGAGGATGAAGCGGCGGAAATCAACAAAGAAACCGGCAGCGAGCTTGCCGCCGGAACCCAGGTTCTGAACGGCGAACAGGCCCTGACCTACGCCCGCATCCGCAAGCTGGACGCCGACGGAGATTTCAGCCGCACCAGCCGTCAGCGCAAGGTCATGAACGCTCTGGTGAGCCGCTACCGGAATATGCAATGGAAGGAGCTGCTGCCGCTGATGGATCAGCTGCTGCCGCTCATCAGCACGGACATGAATTACGGCAAGCTGGTCTTGCTGGCGATGGAAATTATGCCGAAGCTTTCCGGCGCACAGATCACGAGCCAGCGGATTCCGGCAGACGGAACCTTCAGCGATGAGAAAATCGACGGCATGGCGGTGCTGTCCGCCGATCTGGAGGCGAACCGGCAGCTTCTGCGGGATACGCTGCTGAACTGATACTAGTTTTTCATAAAACGGTTAAATACCGTTTTATGAG
>CAZVSX010000052.1:0-2671 GCA_964630355.1 uncultured Phascolarctobacterium sp. | reverse complement strand
TGCAGAACTTTGGACTGCACCGGCGGGCCGCCTCCATGGTCTTTCGGGCAGGATAGTCCGGGATGCCGCAGAGCTTTTGCAGGTCATAGGTGCTCTTCCCCGCGTCCAGGAGGGTACGGGCGGCGCTGATGCGTCGGTAGTGACCGCCAATGGCCCCCAGAATCGCCAGCGGCTCCTGCTGCATTTTGAGAAGCTGCTGCAATTTCTGCACAGCCTGATCGTAGCGCCCGGCGCTGAGCTGGTCGGTCATCTGGAAAACGACCGCGTCCAGCACCGGCTCCGTCACCGCGTCAATATCGCTTTTTTTGATTTCCTCCGCCCCGGAATAGGCGCAGATTTTATCAATTTCACCGCTCAGGGCGGTCATGGTTCCGCCTGTGATATCAATGAGGTAGGCGCACAGGTCGGTGGAGATGCGCTTTTTGTTCGCCGCAAAGTGGCGTGTTACCCAGGCGATCAGATCTCTTTGATCCTGCTTCGCAAACTCCACCACAAGGGCGCAGCTGTCCACCGCGTCCCACAGCTTTTTGTAACGCTTGTCCGGCTTCCAGGCAGCGGTGATATAGGTAAAAACCACCGTACAGTAATCAGGAATATCCCGCAGGATTTCCGCCATTTTCTCCCGGTCCGATTCATTCAGCTTGAAAATGTCCACAGCATCAATTTGGACAAGGGTCGCTTCCGCCATCATGGGCAGATTCTCCACAGCATCCGCAAAGGCCCGGAGTTCAAAGGTCTCACTGTTCAGGCGGTGGTAGTTGAAGGATTCCGTCAGCGGGTCCAGCAGCAGCTTTTTCATCTGCTCCAGATAATGATGCAGAAGGAATGTCTCCTCCCCGTGAAAAAAGTACAGCCGTCCCAGAGCTTTCTGCTTCAGCGCCATTTTCAGTTCGGTGATTCCGCTGTCTGTGGGCTGTTTTTTAGCCATGGTTTACCTCCTGATGGTGATGGTTCCCTGCCGGTCTGTACGGTATACGGTGCAGCCGAAATCCGAAAGCCGCTCCAGAACCTCCGGTGCCGGGTGTCCGTAGGGGTTATCCGCTCCGGCACTGACGCAGACAATTTCAGGGCGGGCTACACTGAGCAGTTCCTCGCAGGTAGAATACCGGGAGCCGTGATGCCCGGCCACCAGAATATCCACATCCGGGATATCCGCGTGGCGCAGAAGGGATCGCTCTCCGAAAGCGTTTCTGTCTCCGGTGATGAGTATATCACATTTTTCCGTATCAAACAAGACGCACAGGCTCATTTCATTATCTTCGCCGTGAAACACCGGCGCAAACACGGAAATCGTAGTGTTCGCATCCGTGATCTGTAGGTCCTGAGAAGCAATGACAACCTGCGTTTGCTCCGGAACAGCCATCGATTCTGCCGGTTCCGGCAGAATCAGCAGGTCGGTTCGAATTCTTGACAGGAAATTCTCAGCGCCTCCGGCGTGATCCCGGTCGGTGTGCGTCAGAATTAACCCATCGATATGGGAATACCCCTGACTCAGGAGCATTTCCGCCGCTGCATCGGCAGACCGGGCGTCGCTGTCGCCGCCGCAGTCCACCATGTAGATTCTGCCCTTGGATTGGAGCAAAAGGCATTGCCCCTGCCCCACGTCAAGCACTGTAAAGCGTACATCCGAGGCAGACAGCTCCCACCAGGAGGCCATCAGTGCGATGCACAGCGACAAAACAGCACAGCAGACAAAGGAAACCGCCATTTTTCTGCTCAATAAATAAATCAGGAGCAATAGGTACACGAAAACCAGCCAGATGATAATGTAAGGGCTGACCGTGTACACCGCTGCCAGCGGAAACGCCGCCATGATTTTCGCTGACAGCAGAACATAGCGGATGAAAATTCCCGCAACTGCGCCAACAAGCCCCGCAAGAGGCCCACAGATCGGCGCCAGCACACAGACCGCAGCCAGCAGGCAGAAGGTCAGACTGACTGCCCACAGCACCAGCAGGTTGGTAACAGCGCCAATCAAGCTGACCATTCCAAAATAGCAGGCACAAAGCGGGATTGTTAAGACCTGCGCGCCAAGCGTCACCGCGATTCCGGCAGCCAGTTTCCGAAGCAGCGAATACTGTTTCCCTTTTCTGTCTTTTATTTTCGAGATCAGCTTTTCACGGATACCAGGTGAGAACAGGAAAATGCCCGCGACGCTGGCGACAGACAGTTGGAAGCTGACGGAGCTGATGCAGTAAGGATTGACCGCCAGCATGGCGATTACCGCAAAAGCAAGAGCGGCGGGGCCGTCGTATTCTCTGTTCATCAGCTGGGCCGTCAGCATCAGTCCGGACATGATACAGGCCCGGGTCACAGAGGGCGTAAAGCCGGCAACCCCCGCAAACAGAAACAGCAGCGGAATCCCCACAACGGCAGTCAGGAACCGCTTCCGGAACGTAATGGCACTGAGGATTGCGAACAGGATCGAGATGTGAAGCCCGGACACAGCAACCACATGGCGAATGCCGCTGACCTTCAACGCCGTATCTGTCTGATACGTCAGCTCAGAGGTGTCACCCAGCAGCAGTGCTTTGGCAAAGGCCACGCAATCTAACGGTATGTATTTCTCTAAAATACTCTGAATGTGATGGCGCAAAATGGCGGGGATGTGCCGGAAAAACGGCTCCCCTTCGGACAATTGAATTTCACCCTTCTGATAAGCCAAAAGGAA
>CAZVSX010000051.1:0-2746 GCA_964630355.1 uncultured Phascolarctobacterium sp. | reverse complement strand
AACCACCAAATCTTTTTTACAAAAAGTTAACTTATCTCTGTTTTGGATTTTACATTAGCTATTTACAATAGAACTAAGTTGTAATGTTTTGAACAACCAAAATAATCTTGTTAATGAACAAAACGGAGGAATGAATGATGAAATTGAAGAAAGTTTTAGCGGCAGCGATGGTTTCTTTGCTGGCAGCTACAGCAATTGCTGGTTGTGACAGCGGTGAAAAGAAAGCTGCTGACAGTGGAAAAAAAGTACAGATTGAGTACTGGCACGTTGCTGCTGAAAGCTTTGGTGGCGCAACAGTAAAAGAACTTGTTGCTGATTTTAATAAAACTCATAAAAATATTGAGGTAGTAGAAAAATATAATCCTGATATGTATAAAGGGCTTACCCAAAATTTACAGGCTGCTATGGCATCAGGTAAGAATCCTGATGTTGTACAGATGGGATATTCATTCTTAAATTATGCTGCTGAAAATTTCCAATATACAGATTTGAACGAAGCATTTAAGTCTGCTGGTGATGCAGATTTTATGAAAAATAATTATCTGCCTAACGTATTGCAGTTAGCACAAACTGAAGATGGTAAACAAATAGGTTTACCGTATTCTGTAAGTGTACCAGTACTGTTCTATAATCCGGAAATTTTTGAAAAAGCAGGCTTAAATCCTAATAATCCTCCTAAAACTTGGGATGAAGTAAGTAAGACTGCTAAGCAGATTAAAGATAAGACTGGAAATATGGGTTTCTTTATGCAGGAGTATGCTGATAATTGGACACAACAAGCATTGATTGAATCCAACGGTGGACAAATGTTGAAAAAAGTTGATGGAAAAGTAAAGGCTGGCTTTGATACTCCTGAATCTGCTGCAGCATATCAAGTGATTGCAGATATGGTAAAAAATGGCAGTGGTCTGCATGCTACTAATGAAGAAGGCTTTCAAGCTTATTTAAGCGGTAAGCTTGGTATGGTTTGTACAACTATTGGCAAACGTGCTAACTTCGAAAAAGGTGCTAAGTTTAAAGTAATGGCATCTCCTTTCCCTGCTTTTGATAGTAAACCGACCAAAATTCCTGCTGGCGGTAACTTCTTGATGGTATTCTCTAAAGATGCTGAAAAGCAAAAAGCAGCTATTGAGTTTATAAAATATTTGGAGTCTCCTGAAGCTTTGGCTAAATGGAGTACAGGTACTGGTTATCTTCCTCCTCGCAAAGGTGTAGCTGATGATCCGAAAGGTTTCAAAAAATTAGCTGACGAAAATCCTAACATAAAAATGGCATTGCAGGAGATGACTAAGGTTACTAAATGGGCAAGTTTCCCTGGTGCTAATGGGTTGCAGGCTGAACAGCTGTTGATAGATGCCCGTGATATTATTCTTAGCGGTAAAATGAGTGCTGCTGATGCACTGCATCAAACAGCAGAGAAAATTAACAACTTATTATAAGCCCTTGTTTTTGTGAGTTGCTGCGATAAGTAGCAACTCATTTTTAATAAATGACAAAGGAGTATCTATGAGTAATAACAATAAAGGTGCAGTATTATATCTACTGCCTGCTTCAATTATTTTTCTGTTATTTTATTATTGGCCTTTACTGCAAAATATCTATTTAAGCTTTTTTTCTTGGAATATGATTAATCCAAATAAAATTTTTGTTGGTGCAGAAAATTATCTTGCAATTTTGTCTTCCCCGGAACTAATCAAGATATTGTTTAATACAGTGCTGTTTGTCGCAATTATGTTAGTATTAAATTTTATCTTACCTTATATTTATTCTTTTATTCTCGGACATTTGGTGCATAGATGGACAGCTTTTTATCGCAGTACTTTATTTTTGCCGGCTACTTTGTCTTTAGCAGTAGCAAGTATACTTTTTTTATGGCTTTATAATCCTCTTGCAGGACCTATTAATATAATTCTCAGTCAGTTTGATATTGCTTCTCCGCGTTGGTTCAAGGAAAACTATCTTGTGATTTTTGCTGTTTGTACGATAATCGGTTGGAAAGTATTTGGCTATAATTTAATCGTTATGCTGGCTGCGATGGTTGCCGTACCTAAGGAGATGATTGAAGCAGCACGTTTGGAGAATGCTTCTAATTGGGTGATTTTCAGAAAAATTATTTTGCCTATGACTTCTTCCACGGCTATTTACGTTTTTACAATTACTGTAGTATTTGGTCTGCAATATGTTTTGGTACCTGTAAATATGCTTACGCAGGGAGGGCCTGATCAGGGCAGCAGTAATCTTGTTTATATTATTTATCAATATGCTTTTACTTTCTTTAAAGCAGGTACAAGTGCTGCTTATGCTGTAATTACAATGATTTGTTATCTTATATTCCTTTTTGTGAAGAATAGGTATCTGGAAAAGAAGGTGTATTATGAAAACTAAGCTGCAGGATGAATGGTATTGGCATATCTGTTTGCTTGTAGCAGTATTTTTAATGCTGTGGCCGATTATTTTTATGCTGTCGACATCGCTTAAGGATTTAAATCAAGTTTTTGAGTCTACTTTAAATCCATTGCCGTTTCCACCGACCTTTGATAATTACAAAACTGTTTTGAACAATTTTCCACTCTTTACCTATATATGGAATACTTTTTATATTGCTGCTGTAGTGACTGCCAGTAAAGCAGCCACAAGTGTATTAGCAGCTTTTGCTTTCGTATATTATAACTTTAAATATAAAGAGACTGTTTTTAATGGAATGCTGCTGACTTTTTTTATTCCGATAACGGTGTTGATTATGCCT
>CAZVSX010000050.1:0-2877 GCA_964630355.1 uncultured Phascolarctobacterium sp. | reverse complement strand
ACCTCCAGCCTGACCCTGGAGAATGTCAAGCTGACCATTGCCTCCGGCGCGTACATTGCGGTGAATCCCGACGCGGCGCTGACGGTGGCGAAAAGCGCCTCCGTTACCGTGAGCGCAAGCGGCTCCCTGCACCTGAACAAGGATGCCGCGCTGTTCAAATTCGGCACCGTCAGCGGCAGCGTCACAGGTGAGGGCACCGTCTGCGACACGGTCATCAAATTCGCGGACTATATGAGCGACCATCTGACCGGCCTGAGCAAGGCACAAATCCGAAGCCGGATGCAGTCCGTGGACAAGCAGGAAACCATGACCGAGCTTCTGAAAAACTCCAACGGCTACGGCTTCTTCTCCGATGTGAAGAAAATTGAGAAAGCCGTGGGCGGCCCTGCCAAGGTCAATATCAGTGCGGATCTGACAGATCTTGCCGACAGCTCTACGGCTGTGGTGGGCGCCTGCCTGAATACACCGCTGTACTCCAACATTCCCATTCAGGTGAATATGGAAGCGCCGCAGGGCAGCATGAACGGCGCGATCTCCGGCTTCCGGCTAACGCTGGAGGATTCCCGGGATCCGGTGAAGCTGGATTTCCCTGTGTGCGTCACGATGCAGCTGCCCAGCAAGCTGCAAAGCAGCAATCTCATCCTGACCAATAACGGCACCACCCGGAAGGTGGATTTCAGATTCGAGAGAGAATTCTGGAAAATCTCCTTCGTCACAGATACGCTGGGAGACTTCTTCCTGAGCTATCCCACCTCCGGAAGCTTCGGCGATAACATCGCCTGGAGCCTGAATCAGGGCACCGGCCACCTGAGCATCTCCGGCTCCGGCAGTATGCCGGATGCTGCCAGCCAGGATAAAGTGCCCTGGAATGTACATAACAGCACAATCCAAAGCGTGACGGTGGGCGAGGGCATTACCAATCTGACCGGCTACGCTTTCAAAAACGCGAAAAACCTGAAATCCGTATCCCTGCCGGAGGGCCTGACCGCCATCGGTTATGGAGCCTTTCTTAACTGTGACCAGCTCACCGGTCTGTCGCTGCCCAATACGGTTCAGACCATCGGGGACTTTGCCTTTGAGGGCTGCTCCGGCCTGACGGAGCTGGTGCTCCCCGTGAGCCTCAAGTCTCTGGGAAAAAACGCCTTCTATAAAGCCAGCTCCCTGAAAAACGTGTTCTTCCTGGGGGATGCTCCAACCCAAACGGCCATCGTCAACCCCTTCCTGGGGGTTACCGCCGATGCCTATTACCCCAACGGGAGCAGCACCTGGACGGATGCCGTGCGGAATAGTCTTGGCAGCGGCCTGAACTGGAAGCCCTCCGGCAACGGCGGCGGCACCTGCGGTGAGAAGCTGTACTGGCTGTTCGATCTGGATAACGGCGTGCTGAACATCACCGGCACCGGCAACATTCAGGACTGCACCGGCGGCGCACCCTGGAAGGCGCAGGCGGACGGCATTACCGCCGTTCGGCTGGACAGCCGGATCACCGGAATCGGCGCAGGGGCCTTCGCGGGCCTTCCCAATCTTACCCGCATCACCATTCCCGGCGGCGTCGCCACCATCGGCGCAGGGGCCTTCCGGAACTGCACCGGGCTATCCGAAATCACCCTGCCCAAGGGCCTGACCCAGCTGGAAGCCGATGTGTTCCGGGGATGCACCGGGCTGGAAACCGTCGTCCTGCCCGACGGGCTGACCGGTATCGGCGCGGGGGCTTTCGCCGGCTGCGCCGGGCTGAAGGATATCACGCTGCCCACCTCGGTGGAAACCATCGGCGCCAGCGCCTTTGAAGGCTGCACCGGGCTGGAAGCCCTTACCCTGAACTACACGGGCAGCATTGCCGACAGCGACAAGGAATACAGCATCGGGAGCCGGGCCTTCGCGGGCTGCACCGGGCTGATGACCCTGAAATTCGGCCAGAATGTGCCGGAAATCGCGGCGGATGCCTTTACCGGTGTGAAGGCGCTGGCCTTCTACCCGGTGACACAGAACAACTGGAACAGCGAGCACAAGCTGCCCTACGGCGGCAACCTCTGCTGGGTCGCCGATGACCCCAGCGCGGTGGTGCGCCATTTCTCCGACGATCTGCACTGGAGCGTCAACACCAACGGCGTGCTGCGGATTTTCGGCTTCGGCACCGTGCCTGCCGATGCCTGCACGCTGTGGGCGGATGCCGAAATCACCTCGCTGGTGAATACCGAAATCACCTCGGTGATTCTGGAGCAGGGCGTGACCGGCATCGGGGCAAACGCGTTCCGGGATATGGCAACCCTGCGGGCCTTCACCGCCGCCAGCGTAACCACCTTCGATGCCACCGCCTTCCGGGGCTGCATCGGGCTGGAAACAGTGGCCTTCGCTGACGGCCTGACCGAAATCCCGGCGGGCGCCTTTGATGACTGCGCCGGAATTACCCGGGTCATCCTTCCCGATACGCTGCAAAGGGTGGAGCCAGACGCCTTCGGTACGAACCCGGAGACCCGGTTCCAGTTTGACGGCAGTGTGGAGCAATTTATCGCGCTGTTCGGCACGGACCGTCGGCTCACCGCCGACGAGGGCTCCTTCCTGACCATGCGCAGGAACGAGGATGGCGTGATCTGGGCGCTGGCGGACGGCGGAACGCTCTACCTGTTCGGCAGCGCATCCGTCAACGCAAACATTGAGGAGGCCTGGCGGGAGCAGGTTCGCCATGTGGTTCTCCGGGAGGGCGCTGAACACCTGAATCTGGATCTGACCGTGTTCCCCGGGGTGACGGAGCTGACCATGCCCGCCACCGTCACCGACGCCGCCATCTACGCCGGCAGCAGTCGGGAACGGGCTCACATTCCGGCCTTTACCGCCTGGGCAAAAATCGATTTCCGGAAAGATGCCAACCCCCTCTGC
>CAZVSX010000049.1:0-2914 GCA_964630355.1 uncultured Phascolarctobacterium sp. | reverse complement strand
AGCTTGGAGGTAGTGTCCAGGATTTGCTTTTCCGTCAGCAGATCCGCCGCTTCCTTGCCGGCGGTGGTCATGGCGTCGGTGTTCTCCACCTTGATGGCCACGCTTTGGGGCTCGTCAAAGCGGTAGGCCGTGGGCCACACGCTGTCGGGAATGTAGACGTTTCCGGCGGATTGGTTTACATAAATCTGGTAATCCTTCATGGAATTGATGACCGGAGCGAACTCCTGGGACTGGGCCACCACACCCACCACAATGTAGGCATCGCCTTGCAGCTCCAAGGTCTTTCCCACCGGGTTCACGCCGCCAAACAGGTTGGTTGCCACACCGGTGTCCACCAGCATGACCTTCTTATGGTTACCATAATCATCCTGTGTGAATCCCCGGCCGGATTTCACCTGATAGCCGTAAACGCTGAGAAAATTCTCGTCAATTCCGTAGAGTTTTCCGTTAAACTGGGTATTCTGGTAGAACAGCTGGTCGACATAACTCCGGCTGTGATACAGAGACACCTGCTCCGCGCCGTCGATCTTCTCCAAATCCTGCCGGGTTTCCTCGGTGATGCACCGCACGCCCTGCGGGATGGGATTCCAGCTCAGGTCGTAGACCTGCCCGTCCTTGTTCAGCTGAACGGTGACCACGTTGTTGCCCGCGCCGATGAGGTTTTCCTTGATCTGCTCGTTGGTGCCCTGAATGGTGGACACGATGGTGATGATGGAGGCGATGCCGATGATAATGCCCAGCATGGTCAGCACGGAGCGCATTTTGTGGCCCCAGATGCCCTGAAAGGCAAGTCCGATATTCTCTCGCATGGAACCACCTCCTTAGTAGCCGTACAGCGCCGACAGGTCGCTTTCTTCTGTGGCCGCGCCGGGCTTCACATTTTTGCCGTAGGGGAAGGCCACATAGTCATCGGCGGTCAGGCCGCTGCGGATTTCCGTGTAGCTGCCCCACAGGGACTCGCCCGTGGTGACGGTGCGCTTTTCCAGGCGACCGTTTTTGCCCCGGACGTAGACGTAAGGCTCCCCCTCGTCTGTACGGAGGAAGGGATTTTCGAGATACACGCCGTTTTCCGCCTCCGCCGCGGAGTAGGTCACGCTGACATAGCTGCCCTCCTGCAAATCGGCGGTGCCGTCAATGAAGACCCGGAAGGGATAGTAGGAGGCGTTGGGATTGCCCATGCCGTTCCAGCCGTCGCTCTGGGTGGGGAAATCGCCGATAGACTCCACCGTGCCGGTGTACATGGCGCCGGTGTTCCAGTCGTTGATGGTGACCTCCTGTCCGGGCTTAAGATTGTCCTTTTCCAGTTCGCTGACGCTGCCCTGCACATAGAACCCGCCGCCGCCGGAAACCTTCATCATGGGCTGCTTGTTCTGCCGGGATTCCTCCTCGGTGAGCAGGCTCACCACCTCGCCGTCCAGCGTGGCCCGGATATTGCCGTCGGTGAACTCCCGCACCATGAGGTTATACTCGGATTCGGTCATTTTGGCGGAAGCAGACAGTTCTTTGATTTTCTTTTCCTGGTCCTTTCGCAGCTTGGCGATTTCCGCCGCCGTCATGCCGCTGCCGAAGTCGATGTTGGGGAAGGAAATGTCGGATTCCTTCTCCAGAGGGTCGGCAATGGGGGCGTCATAAAGCTGGAAGCCAAAGCCGCCGCCGTCATAGGCCGTCACATGGATGCCCTGCCAGACAGTTTTCGGCGCGTACTGTTTGTCCTCCTGCGTGACCCGCAGAACCAGATAGAAGTCGTTGGCCCACACCGGCTCTTCAACCGGTTCCTCTACGGACAGGGTAAATCTATAGGGGAGACTGCTGAACGTATCAGTCCCCTTGTAGGTTGCGGTGAGCTCATACTTCTCTTCCTTGTTGGGGGTGCCCCTCAGGATTTTGTTGCCATAGCCATTGTCTACAAACTCCAAAGAACCTTTATCGGTATCGTCTTTTGGATTCAGGAATTTCAGTCTGAACTCCACATACTTTTTGTGTACTGGGTCGGTGATATTCGTTGTGAAATACAGATTTGCCGCATTTCCCCTGCGTACAGAATAAACGCCTCCATTTACCACGCTCCAGCTGGAAATGCTGATAGATTTGGGAGCCGTCTGCTGAAGGGTCGCCATCTCCTGCTGGTACCAGTCTAGCATCGTCTCAGGGGGAGCGGGCGTCATGGGTGTGGTTGGCTCCTTAGGTGCAGAGGGTTCTGTTGGCGCGGAGGGTTCTGTTGGCACAGAAGGCTCGCTGGGCGCGGAGGGTTCCGTGGGCACGGAAGGCTCACTGGGCGCAGAAGGCTCAGATGGTTCACTGGATGCGGATGGTTCGCTGCTCTCGGGAATTGCCGACGCGCTGCTCCCGGGTTGGTTGGGATTCGCATTCTGCAAGCTCACCGCCCGTGTGTACAGGTATTTCAGCAGGCCGTTGTCAAGCGGTCTGTCCTTGGACAGCCAGACCACCAAAGGTTTCTCCGGGCTGCTGCCATCCGCTTTCCCGTCCGATACCACCATGTAATCCTCGCCAGAGGCCACCTTCTGAATGGTATCTCCATAGTCCGTACTCACCGTGGGAATGTCGATATCCACATCTCCCATGGGTTCCAGCTTGTTGATGCGGGCCAGTTCCTCCTCGGCCTCCTTGACCTGCAATTTGGCCTTCTCCACATCCAGCCGCTTGCGCTCCAGCTCCAGCTCCGAAAGCGTCGTGTCGTAGGTCATGAGCACGTCGCCCTTTTTCACCGTGTCCCCTTCCTTCACCAGCACCTCGGTGACGGTCTGGGTGTCGGACAGGAACACGGTCTGAATTCGATCAGTGGTGACGGGGCCGTAGCTCTCCTGATTGTCGCCCCAGAATTCCGTCATGCCCACCATGGAGAAGGGGTACACTCCCACCGGCTCGGCCCGACCCCGAAGGCCAAAGACCACAC
>CAZVSX010000048.1:0-2935 GCA_964630355.1 uncultured Phascolarctobacterium sp. | reverse complement strand
ATGCAGACGGCTACTACGACAGGAAGAAGCACGACTTCTACGGATATGGCACGGTAATGACGACCTATGCCGACGGAACTTACACTGTTGAAAATTACTGCAACGATTCCTATTATAGTCGGTGCAGGAATTGGTGCAGCAATCGGTGCTGTTACTGCTGCTTGTGCAGGAGGTTCTGCTAGAGAAATTGCAGCTGCTGCAGTTGGTGGTGCAGTAACAGGCGGAATGGTGACTGCAACATGCGGTGCTTCTCTTGGTTTGCAAATTGCAGGCTCTGCTATGGCAGGTACTGCTGGGTATTGTGCTGAAAATTTAGTTGCAGGAAAGTCTGGTTCTGCTGCTGGAATGGCTGCAGCGGCAGCGTCTGGCGCAACAGGTGCTATGGTTGGGGCTACTATTGATAAAACTGTTACGTGTATTACTGCAAATATAAAAACTTCTCCTTCAGTTTTGGCTAATTCACAACAAGGATACGGTAATTATCCAGGCGTTGATAAGTATAAAAATACAACTATAAAAGAAGGATCTGTTATTTATCGTGGAGAACCTAATGGTTCTGGGTATTTTACTAATCAAAATTCAATTATTAAATCAGGTCAAAATGCTAAAACCTTATTTGAAGGCTTACAAGTAAAACCTCATGATGTTTATGGTTATAGATCTAAAATGCAAGGATATAAAGCAACTATAGATATTCCTGCTGCGCAAGGAAAAGCGTTGCAGAATCCGCAATATGGAGCTGGAGGATTTAAGCAATATTATGTTCCGAATTCGGAAGATTTAATCAAATCTGGAAAATTAATACCGATAAATAGTTATGATTTAAATTAGGTGGTGAAAAAATGAATTTAGAAGAAGGAATGATAGAAATAGATGGAGTTCAATTTTATCCTGGATATACTTTTAAGGATTTTAAGGAAACTCCTTTTTATACTAATCAAGATGCTATAAGGCAAATAAAATTGCAAGGAGAGAAAAATATTTTAAATCATAGATTTATAGTAAATATTCTATTTATTAAATATAAATTATATTCAATAACTTTATTTAGTTTAGAAAGCCTTAAAAATATATCTTTTGAAAATGAACCTATAAGAAAAAATTATCACGATAAAATATTATTAGACTGGGGGTTAAAACCTAATAATATTTATAGTTGGGGAAAAATAGAATCAATTTATGATGAAAAAAGCAATGTTTCAGAAATTGGATTTTTTTATAAATAAAACGTAAACATTGGCTTTGACATTTTTTTATGGGGGGGGGTAGGATTCAAGTTCAACTGGAGGTGCGAAAACTTATCAGAGGGTATATACCTGGAATGAAAGAAATTTACTTATAAGTTCAGTTGATTCAAGGTTTAACACCGCGTACATCTATGGTCAAGACGGGCAAAGGAGCAACAAGTACACGGCTTCAAGTGAAACCTTGTACTTCAACGAGATGTGGACGCTGCACACCGACAGCGGAAATGCTGTGTACGGTAGGCAGTATGCGAAGAACATCTACTTGGGCGACACAAGAATCGTAACGAAGCTTGCGGGTGCTAATGAAACGACGGCGCACGAGGAGTACTACAAGCAGTATTACTATCACTCGGACCACTTGGGAAGCGCAAGTCTTATTTCAGACTACAAGGGCGACGAGTACCAGTGCATAGAGTACACACCTTATGGCGAAACCTGGGTGGAGAAGACGAACAACACTGGCTTGGAGTATCTGCCGTACAAGTTTACTGGCAAAGAAATTGATGAAGAAACCGGGTTGTATTACTATGGGGCGAGATATTTAGACCCGAAGTATTCAATGTGGATTTCAACTGACCCCGCGCTGGGAGAATACATTCCTGTTGCGCCTGTTAGCGACGAAACACGGCAACATAATAGCAATCTGCCGGGAATGGGCGGTGTTTTTAATCACATCAATGGCAATTTGTACCACTACGCGGGGAACAATCCTGTAAAGTATGTGGATCCGGATGGAGATTCTATTTTATCAATAGCTGCTGTTGGATTCTGTATTGGTGCCGTAATTGAAACAACAACTCAGCTATATGATATTTATAAAAAAACTGGAATCCTTGATATTACACAATTAGATGGTAGAAAAATTGCTATTCAAGGTTTATCAGGCATGACTTCATCGCTTTTGTGTGTTACTGGTGCTGGATTGGCAATTCAAGTTGCTGGGAATGCTATGATAAATAGTGTTGCAGATTTGGCAGATCAGTTAACTGATAATAAAAATGGGATTGATGGTTGGAGTGTCCTTTCTTCTAGCATATCTGGTGCAATCGGTGGATTAGTGGGTGGCAAAGGAAATAAAGAGATAGGTTCTCAATTAGCAAGGATGGAGAAAAGAATTTTTGGTGCTTTGAAAAAAAACGATTTTTCTGAAATTGGAAAAGCCGTTGCGTATTTTCAAAAAAATACAGGTACTTTTGCAAAGCAATTCAATAAAGAGGCTTTAAAAGATGCTCTAAAAAATTATTTGCCTGAAAAAATCCGAGATAATGTTATTGATGAAATTGTAAATTATGTAAAAAAGAATTCAGAGGAATAGTTATGAAAAACATTTTAGGTATTTTATTATTGTTTTTTATACAAGTTTTTTTTCTGAATCTAGGTATAAACGGAACTTTATCAAAAAAAGATAAAACAATAATAAACAATAAGAGGTTCTTGTTATTAAAATGGTCGGGGTTTTATGTTTGGAGATTAAAGGATAGGAAAATATATAAAGCGATGTTACTTATAATCTATCTGCTTCTTTTTTGTAATATAATATGTGTTTGTATGAGTGAAATTTATCAAACAAATATAATTCAGACTGTATTGGATAAATCTATTAAAGTATCATTTTACTTAATTCCGTTTTTAATAATTAGCCCTAAATTCGAGTTTTGACTCTAGGATAAGATTTCAGCCTGCATTGC
>CAZVSX010000047.1:0-2960 GCA_964630355.1 uncultured Phascolarctobacterium sp. | reverse complement strand
ACCTTTATTGTTGATGTCCGACGAAAGCAGACTGTTGGTGGTAGCAGTCGATGGGCGGGAGGAGCCATCATAAACCAATGTTCCTTTTATTTTTTCTTTATGCGGCATTGTAGACACGATGGTATAGATTGAATGGACAACCCCAAAAGAGGGGACGGAGTAATACAAAAAAATAAAAAACTGTCTATTTATTGTTAGTAACAGACAGTTTTAACGGTGGTGATGACAAGTTGACTTCTTTGTATATTACTGAAAGCGGTGCGTATTTGCGCAAGCGTGGCGGACATGTGTTGGTTGGACGCAATAATGAACTTTT
The DNA here is from genome assembly GCA_964630355.1 of uncultured Phascolarctobacterium sp. Classification (GTDB taxonomy): domain Bacteria; phylum Bacillota; class Negativicutes; order Acidaminococcales; family Acidaminococcaceae; genus Phascolarctobacterium_A. Next base: position 2,644 of record CAZVSX010000047.1, on the reverse strand, counting down.
ACTAGAAGTGCCATTAGAGAGAATTGAAGATGTTACTTTGGTAGATAGCGTACAAATTTCCAGTCAGCTTATAACAGAATTTCTTGAAAGAGAAGTTCCTTTGTCATGGATTTCTGGCAGCGGTAAATTCTTTGGTTCTTTACTTAGTAATGGCTCAGTAGACATTTTAAAACATAGGCGACAGTTTGATTTATTGCAGGAAGAAAAGCTTTATTTTACTTTAGCTCAAAAGGTTATTTTTGCTAAAGTTCATAATCAACTGACTATTTTAAGGCGTTATAATCGTAATCTTGATTTGGATAATGTGAATATGGCAATCAGAAATATTTTAGCTGTAAGGAAAAATATTTTTTCTACTGAAGATGTACGCACTCTTATGGGTTATGAAGGTATTATCAGCCGTATTTATTTTGATGCCTTAAGTTACGTTGTACCGCAGGAATTTAAATTTGAAAAACGTACAAAAATGCCTCCGCGTGATCCTTTTAATTCTATGATTAGCTTAGGGTATAGTATGCTTTTTAATGAAATCTTATCTGATTTAATAGCGGTAGGGTTGCATCCTTATGTTGGGTTTATGCATCGTATTGCTAAAGGTCATCCAGCATTAGTTTCCGATTTAATTGAGGAATGGCGTGCAGCTTTGGTTGATTCTACAGTTTTAGCCATGCTTAAGCGTAATATGCTTACAGCAGATATGTTTGAAACTACTGAAGAAGGCTGCTTTTTGAGTGTTGAGGCACGCAAAATTTACTTGCAGGTATACAATAAAAAGTTACGTTCAGTAAATCAGTATTTAGAAGGCAAGTATAGTTATCGCGAAAGTATAAGACAGCAATGCCGCAAATATGCTAGTGCCTTGATGAATAATGATGCAGATATTTATGTGCCGTTGGAGCTGAGATAGCATGGAAAGAAAATTTATTGTGCTTATGATTTATGATATTGTTGATAATAAAAGACGGAATAAAATGGTGAAATGCTTGGAAACTTATGGTGTACGTGTACAGAAATCTGCATTTGAAGCTTTGCTGAATAGAAAACAATATGAAAAAATGCTTGCAGCCAGCAGTTGCTTGATTGATGAAAGTGTAGATTCTTTACGAGTTTATGTCTTGGATGATATTATAGATGTATATACTTGGGGAATTGGTGAACGTAAGGAAACGGATTGTATTATTTTGTAAAGGGGATATATATGAGTATTTTATTTACGCCAGCAGGAGATACTGATCCTATTCGTGATTGTCATGATGGTGCAATTTTGCATATTATAAGAACCTATAAGCCATCAATGGTGCGTATTTTTTTAAGTGCTGATATGACAGAAAAAGAAGAAAAAAGGAAGATTTATTCAAAAGCTATAGAGTACAATGCACCTGATTGTAAGGTTGAATTTATAAAAACAGCTATAACAGATGTACACTTAATGGAGAATCTTATTCCGTTGGCAAGTGAGTTTATGAAGCTGCGGCAAGAATATCCGGAAGAAGAGATTATTTTGAATATAAGCTCTGGTACACCTCAGATGAAAACAATAATGAGTATTTTAGCTACCGATTTTGATAATGTACGGGCGATACAGGTTGATAGTCCCAGCAAAGCTTCAAACAGAGAAATTCACGCAACACAAGATAGTGAAGACATAGATGCTGTTATTGAAAATAATTTTGATAATGAGCCTGATTATAATTGCCGTTGCCATGAAGCTCCTTTAACTGTACTACGCAGATACAGTATTAAACAGCAGTTGGTAAGTTTAGTTAATAGTTATGAATATAGTGCAGCACTTGCTTTATATAAGAAAAATAAGCAGCTGTTTAATGATGAAGTTGGCAAATTATTAGAACATGCAGATTTGCGTTCTAAACTACAATACGATGAAGCATTTAAAATCAAAGGTGCTCCACTAAATAATGATAAAGAGATAAAATCGTTGAACGAATTTTTTATGGTTATGGAATTGCGTCAGAAAAAGGAGGAGTTATCTGAGTTTATTGTAAAAATTACTCCTTTTTTATATGATTTGACTAAGTATTATTTTCAGCATATACTGAATTTTTCTTTTGATAGAATTTGTAATAAAAGTGGCAATAAATGGAGAATTAGTAAAGATAAGATAAAGGAAATTTCACTGCAGCTTTTTACTTACCTAAATAATAAGTACGATGGCGGATTTAAAGATGGTGTTGAGTTATCTTTTTCTAATATGCTGAACATATTGCACGGACTTTCTATTCCTGATAATGAATTGTTAGAAGCCTTAGATAAACTACGTATTGTTGAGGCAAGACATCGTAATAAAATTGCACATAATATAGTTAATATAACTGAGCAGGTTTTGCGAACAACAGAGCCAAATTTAAATTCTTTGCAGATTATGCATTTATTGCATAAAGTATTTACGTGTGTTATGAAGGGGAAGATTTACGAGCGCAATATTTATGATGATTTAAATAAAGAAATAATTTCCAGCTTAGAAAAAATTGTTAAATAAATGAAAAGCAACCTTATCCCAATTGTATGAAATTGCACAATAGAGCACATCATATAGGGATGAGGTTGCTTTATTATCTATATAGCTTTAAAAACCACCAAATCTTTTTTACAAAAAGTTAACTTATCTCTGTTTTGGATTTTACAT
>CAZVSX010000046.1:0-3075 GCA_964630355.1 uncultured Phascolarctobacterium sp. | reverse complement strand
CACGAGCTGCCATCGGAACTGCGGATACACCAGCAGAACCAATCAACGGGTTAGTCTGACCGCCGTCAACAGCGCACATCAATTTACCGAAGATAACGCCAGCAGCAGTACCAGCTACGAAAGCAACCAGACCCAAGAAGATAATCAGGATGGTCTGATAGTTCAGGAAAGAATCAGCACTCATGGTCAAACCAGTACCAGTAGCCAACATGATGGTTACGGTGTTCATCAAAGCGTTTTGTGCGGTGTCGCTCAGACGATCCAAGCAGCCAGCTTCTTTGAACAGGTTACCAAGCATCAGCATACCAATCAAAGCAGTTACGGAAGGTAACAGCAGGGAGATAACGATGGTGCACATAATCGGGAATACGATTTTTTCGAAATGAGTAACAGGACGAAGCTGTTGCATAACGATCTTGCGGTCAGCTTCAGTGGTGAACAGTTTCATGATAGGAGGCTGAATCAGCGGAACCAAAGACATGTAGGAGTAAGCAGCAACTGCGATTGCGCCTAACAGCTGAGGAGCCATTTTAGCTGCCAGATAAATAGAGGTAGGACCGTCAGCACCACCAATGATACCGATAGCAGCAGCTTCTTGTACGCTGAAACCTAACATCATAGCACCAAGCAGAGCTACGAATACGCCAGCTTGAGCAGCAGCACCCAACAGCAGAGTTTTCGGGTTAGCAATCAGCGGACCAAAGTCAGTCATTGCACCTACGCCCAAGAAAATCAGCGGCGGGAATACTTCATGGTGAATACCATACATAATAACGGACATTACGCCAGGTGCTTCAAAGCCGTTTTTAGGAATGTTAGCCAGAATACAGCCAAAAGCAATCGGGGAAAGCAGCAAGGGCTCAAAGCCTTTGCCAATAGCCAGATAAAGCAGAACCAGACCAACGCAGATCATAATAACATGTCCGCCAGTCAGTGCAGAGAAGCCGGAGTCTGCCCATACAGAAGACAAAGCAACAATAAATGCTTCAAACATGTGAAATTTTCCTCCTTGTTTCCCATCATTGGGATGTTATAAGTGCATATTGCCGTAGCAATAAATACGCTTCACATTAAGAAAAAAGCTTTCAGATAATCTGCTTAACCTACAGTCTCCCCTAGCCTGCCAGGCTGCCGAAAAGAGCTTGCAGATAACTCTGGAAATATTTTCTTAGTGCGAAGTTGCTTAAAGCAGCAAAGCTGCCTTTAAACCTTATTTAGCTTTGGTAGGATCTACTACCTGAATAAAGCTCATCAACACACCTAGAGCAATCAATACACCAAATACAATGGTCATGTTGATAAGGGCAATCAGCCATGGATTAGTTGTTACAGGACCCACTGTTCATCACCTCTTCCTCTAAAATAAACAGGAACTCAATTATGTAAGCATTTTAATTATCTTACTTTAATAAGTATAAAGTTAAATTTTTTTATCTTCTGTTGCCTAAGTCACACTGTTTTTCACGTTTCGGTTACATTATTTACATAATTACTTTACTTTAACTAAAATACTATTACTATACTTTAATTAAAGAATTTTGTTGCGTAAGCAACAGTTTAAATTGTAATATAAGCTAAAATTAATACTGCAAAGCAACATTTATATATCCTCTCAATTTTCAATTTGCGATTTGAAGGATTGGGAGAACTGCTAAAACATCTGCGAATACGTTTTAGCAAAAAAAATAGCCAGCTGCGAACTGGTTATTTTTTTTGCTTTTTTTCGCCATATATTCTTTTACAGCAATAAAAAATACGGATGCAGATAAATAAAATCTGTATCCGTATTTTAATTTTACTTCATTTAAAAAGCCTGCTTATTTTAGTGTTCAACACATTTTGCAGCTTAGTTACAGGTATCGACAAGCAGGTGCTTACTGCCAATATCCATAGATAAGAAAGTATTGGATCATGCAACCAAAAACCGTACTTTTGAAAAACATATCTTGTCGATTCGCTAAAGAATAAAGCATGAATAAACCATGTATTCATAGAATATCTGCCTAATAGCAGCATTATTTTATTTCTGACTGCTGCATAATTTATATTCAAGGCTGCCAATGCCGCAATGAATATTGGACACAAAAACAGACCTGTATTTATCGTTCCAAGCATTCTAATGAAATTATAGAATATTGCACAACCAATAATCAGCAGATAACTTCTTGTTGTACCCCCCCAATTTTCAAATGTTCAGTTAATCTATCCAGCACATTATACTTCGCACATAAATAACCAGCAACAACAATAGAGCTGTTTCTAAAGAAATACCGGTTTACCGCAGTATATAAAAATGATTCACGTGTAAACAAATAAGCTATCAAGAGAGTAACTATTTTCATAACTGCCAGCATGAGCAAAACGAGAAGAATAGTCTTTTTCAAATCATAACAAGCTACATACTTAGAAAAATAAGGCAGAAAAAGCATTACTTCTATATACAGAAAAACATACCACGAAAACAATATTAACTCATTATTTATCGAAAACATTTCCTGTACCATACCTGCAACAGTCAGCTTATAATCACACAAGCTATAAGCTAAGGCTGCTATGCCAAATAAAACCATCCAGTAATCAACTAAAAAAGTTACAATTTTCTTTAAAGAATAAGTAAGGCTCTTATCTTCATGAAAATAATATCCCCAGCCTGTCAAAAACAGAAACATCGGCACAACAGCAAAACCGCCAAAACGATTAAGAAAATCTGTATAGGGATATAAATAACTATTGGAAATACCATCAACATACCAACTAGGATTAGTAAGTGAGTGGTGCATAACCATCAGCACAATGGCTATACCTTTTAAATAAGTTGTTAATTGCTTGGACAAAGAAATTCCTCCCAGAAAAATATTCTTTCTTAAGTTCGACAAAATTTACTAAAATCCTGCTGTTTATATTTTAAGAATAAATAAAACAGGCGTAAGACAGATTTATTTCTGACTCACGCCTGTTTATTATTGGGGGAGAAAGTAGTTTACTTTAAATTATTTAGCAACAGGGCCAATCATAGCCAACATAGTACCTGCAGCAACTGCGGTACCGATAACGCCTGCAACGTTCGGGCCCATA
>CAZVSX010000045.1:0-3176 GCA_964630355.1 uncultured Phascolarctobacterium sp. | reverse complement strand
CGAACTGCATCTGACCCGCGGGGATAACCAGGAGGGCGTCCGCCTGCGCTTTCCCACAACACCCGCGGAGATCGGCGAGGCGTTCGCCCTGCTGGATACAGTCAGCCGCTATGCCGGGGATGTCAGAATCCTGGATGTCAAAAGCCCGGTTGCCAATATCGGGCAGTATGTCCGCTATGCGGACCTGAACAGCAGAGAGGACATGCAAAAGCTCAACACGCTGGCCGAAAGGATCGGCGGGATGAGCAAGCGTCAGCGGGATATCTTCGCCGGAGCGTTGGATGCCGAAAGCGTCAACGGGCTGGATGATGTGCTTCGTGTCTCAGAGTCGCTGGAGGAATATACCATCATCCCCAATGTGAGCTCGGATACCGATCTTGGTAAATATGTGGCTGCTGCCGGACTGCTCCACGGCGATCCCCGGTTTCCGGAAAAAGCATGGCCGTATTTGGATTTTGCCAAGATCGGCGCAGAGTATTATGCCGACCGAGGCGGCGCTTATACCTACAGCGGCTATGTCCTGCGCAAACAGTCAGCAGAGCCTGAACAAAAGGAGGATTCGGTGATCCGGCTCCAGCTGGAAACCACCGGGACAGTCTGCGTTCTGCATCTTCCCGCAGAGGAAACAGAGTTGGACGCCGCAAAAGCACAGCTTGGGATCACGGACTTCGCGGAGGCCAGGATCGAAGCGGTTGAATTTCTCGTCCCTTATCTGGAAGAACATATTCCTGTGGACTGCGTCAGCGTGGAGTCCGCCAACGAGCTGGCGATGGCCGTGCGGGAGATGGGACAGACAGACGGCGAGCTGCTGAAATACCTTGCCGTCCTGTCAGCGGAGCAGCCGGAGGACTTTCCCGCCGCTCTGGATCTGGCGCTGGAGCTGGACGATTATGAGCGTGTCCCTGACGACCAGGAGGAATATGGAAAGCAGGTTCTGCGGCGATTCGGCGTCGATGCAGACGTTCTCGATATTCCTGAACTCTCCACGGATTCCGAGCGGCTCGGTGCGGCTTACATGGAGGAGCACGATGTCCAGCAAACCGAATTTGGCTTTGTGCGACGCATCAGTACGCCCTTTCCAAATCAGACGCAGTCCCAGCAAAGCATGTAGTCTATAATAGGAGGTCAAAATTGCCCTTGCAGGAAATGAGCCAAGCCGCTGGGTGCAGAATTATAGCTCGGCAGGTCCTGGTGGGTTTCCGCCGCAGTTAGTGTTAAGGAAAATAAGTATGGACTTTCGAGAATCAGCGTGGTATTGTTCCCGTTACCAAAAAGCGAAGGAGGCACGCTATGAGTATCAATATCAAAACCGATCCCCTGCGATCAGCCATATTGTTCGGCAGGCCGGTACTGTTCACTCCCCAGCGTATCCCGCGGGAGGATGTCCCGGAAGGCTGGTATTACTACGAACTGAGAGGCAGCGTCCGCAATGCCAAAAAGCCCATCGCACTGTCAGACCGCGCCCGTATAAATCCCATTGGCTCTGTCCTTTCCCCCGTTCCCCTGAAACGGGCCGACACAATATCCCGCAGAGTGAACAGGCAGTTCCTCCTGCTTGGAGAGACCATGACACTGCGAGACTACTGCCGGAACAACAGCCTGGAATATCCCTCTCACAATCAAACATTTGCCATTCGGCCCGCTTCACCCGAGGAAGCGGGCTTTTTCTACGCCATGAGTCCGGAGGAAGATGCGAAATTCGGCTGCGTCGGCTATGTCCGCATGGATTTCGGACGGAGCGGCACGGAGTTCTGGCACACCTGGTGGCCGAGAGGCCCGGAGGAGCTGAACTCCCCGGAATTCAAGTCCGAATTGCAGGATGTGGTGGATGAGCTGCGAAATAACGTCCTGAAGAACTTCTCCGCCATGGCTGGCTACTGCCGGGGCCATGGCGGAGAGATCAGCGGCGGCTGGGTACAGAACTACGGTTATATCGTGGAGACAGAGAACTATCGCTACTGCCTGCGGTGCAACCCCGTAGCCGGTGAGTATCAAGCCTATCTGACCGCCTTTGACCTCCGTGTCCAGAGACAGAATATGACAGATAAGCCGGTGGTGGGGCGGGTGACCTTTGCCAGCGGCGAACAGGTGGAGTACACGGATGCGGAGGCATATCTCCAGTGCATCCGGGAGGAGCTGCCAGACCATCCGGCCACCGGCTTCCGGTATGAAACGCTGACCGATGACCCCACAGTCCGCAAGCAGGTGGACGATATCCTGTACGACCTCTACGGCGAGGAAAACCCCCGCCTGTTGGAGGACTATCAAAATACGCCCGATGAGGGCATGACGATGGGGGGATTGTCATGAACAGTATTCCGAAAGAGTGGCTGGCTTTCCTGCGGGAGCAGTACCCCGCGGGCAGCCGAATCAAGCTCAGAGAGATGAAAACCGATCCAGATCCAATTTCTTCTGGAGCCATGGGAACGCTGGACTTCATCGACGACGCCGGCCACTTCCACATGAGGTGGGACAACGGAAGAACATTGTCGCTGGTCATTGGTGAGGACAGCTTTACCGTCCTGCCGCCCGAACCCACCACCATGAAACTCTATATGCCCCTGACCGCTGACCTCTATGAGCGGAACGAATGGGGCGATATGGAGGAGGAAGGTACTCCGTTGGACGGCAGGGAGCTGCGGACCTATGAAGGGGATATCCTTGCCGCATTGGTGAAGAACCGGATGCCGGAGGAAACCGAGCGCGGGATCATGCACTGGTACGGCAAAAATGACAGTGTGGATGACAAGGTCAGGTCTGTGGTATTCACTGCTGAGGAGCGGAACGGCCAGCTTTGGGGCGTGGCGGAGTGTCGGGTGGTCGGCACCCTCACCCCGGAAGAACTGGACACGCTCAAGGAGTATGTCTCCGGACAGGCTTCAGACGGCTGGGGTGAGGGCTTTGAGCAGCGGGAGATCGAGGCAGATGGCGGTGAGTTGTATGTCCATCTCTGGAATTGGAACAACTGGAGCATCCAGACCGAGGAGGAGCGGTTCAGTCCTAAAATTGCGGAGGGATTGCCGGAGCTGTGCTTCTCCACCATCCTGACCACCGGCGAATTGATCTGCATCAAGCGGGGCGAGACCGGTTACTACCCCTCCGACTGGGACACCGGTGACAAGGAACGGAATGTGGAGCTGGCGGACCAGCTCAATGAGCAGCTTGGCGTGACCATG
>CAZVSX010000044.1:2419-3793 GCA_964630355.1 uncultured Phascolarctobacterium sp. | reverse complement strand
GCTCAACAGGAAGCTGAAGCTGCCGCACAAGAAAAGGGTGGTGAAGCTTAATGAAAACAACAGAAATTCGTGAATTGTCTGCTGCTGAGTTAGACACCAAGTTGGCAGATTTGAAAGTAGAACTTTTCAATCTGCGTTTTCAAATGGCAACCGGTCAATGTGAAAACCCGATGAAAATTCGTGACGTTAAGAAGTCCATTGCCCGTATCAAAACAATCCAGCGTGAACGTGAGCTCAAGGCTTAACTGTTTTGAAGCATAACAAGGAGGAAACAGTCGTGACCGAAGAAAGAAACGCACGTGTTACCCGTATTGGTAAAGTTGTCAGCGATAAAATGCAGAAAACTGTCGTAGTTGCAGTAGAACGTTTCGTTCAGCATCCGCTGTACAAAAAAGGCGTACAACATACTATTAAATTTAAAGCTCATGATGAAAATAACGAAGCACATGTTGGCGACGTAGTTCAAATTATGCAAACTCGTCCGCTGTCTAAAGATAAATGCTGGCGCGTTATTGAAATCTTAGAGCGTGCAAAATAATTTTGCCGAAGATTTAGACCGGCAAGGGAGGGAAATCCATGATACAACAACAAACTATCCTTAATGTTGGTGATAACACTGGCGCTAAGAAAGTTATGTGTATCCGTGTATTAGGCGGTTCTTACCGTAAATATGCTAATATCGGTGACGTTATCGTATGTGCTGTTAAAGATGCATCACCCGGTGGCGTTGTAAAAAAAGGTGACGTAGTTAAAGCGGTTGTTGTTCGTTCTGTTAAAGGTGTTCGTCGTGCTGACGGCTCCTACATCCGTTTTGATGAAAACGCTGCAGTTGTAATAAAAGACGACAAGAGCCCGCGCGGCACCCGTATTTTTGGGCCTGTTGCTCGTGAACTCCGTGATAAAGACTTCATGAAAATCATTTCTCTGGCACCGGAAGTGCTGTAAGAAATTAGATAACGCACTGTAAGGAGGTGTTCTTGACATGGCAAATGCTGTAAAGCTGCATGTTAAAAAAGGCGATACCGTTCTTGTTCTGTCCGGTAAAGACAAAGGCAAGCAAGGTAAGATCGTTGAAGCTCTGCCTAAGAAAGCCAAAGTGGTTGTTGAAGGCGTAAATAAAGTAAAACGTCATACCAAACCGTCTCAGGCAAATCCTCAAGGCGGCATTATTACTAAAGAAGCTCCGATTTCTTCTTCTAAAGTAATGCTGGTATGCCCAGCTTGTAAAAAAGCTACCCGTATTAAAAAGACCGAAGTTGCTGGTGCTTTCGTAAGAACCTGCAAAAAATGCGGTGAAGTAATCGATAAATAATTTTCCGGGAAAGGAGGAAATAACTGAATGGCAAAGACCAGATTGCAAGAAAAATATTTGTC
>CAZVSX010000044.1:0-2319 GCA_964630355.1 uncultured Phascolarctobacterium sp. | reverse complement strand
GGAAAGGAGGAAATAACTGAATGGCAAAGACCAGATTGCAAGAAAAATATTTGTCTGAAGTAGTGAAAGCTCTTCATGATAAATTCCAATATAAAAACGTAATGGAAATTCCTAAAATTGAAAAAGTTGTAATCAATATGGGTGTTGGCGAGGCTGTTGGCAACAGCAAGGCTCTGGAGAGCGCAGTTGCTGATATGACTCAGATTGCAGGTCAAAAACCTGTAATTACCAAAGCTAAGAAATCCATCGCAGCTTTTAAAGTACGTCAAGGTATGCCTTTGGGCGCTAAGGTGACTCTGCGTGGCGACCGTATGTACTATTTCCTTGATAAACTGATGAATCTCGCTCTTCCGCGCGTACGTGACTTCCGTGGCGTAAGTGCTTCTGCATTTGATGGCCGTGGCAACTACGCACTGGGTCTGAAAGAACAATTGATTTTCCCGGAAATCGAATATGATAAGATCGATAAAGTTCGTGGCATGGATATCATCATTGTTACTACCGCTAAGACAGACGAGGAAGCTAGAGAATTGCTCAAACTCCTCGGAATGCCGTTCGGCGCATAAGTGAGGAGGGAACACATTGGCTAAAACAGCCCTGATTGAAAAATGGAAAGGCGAACCTAAATACAAAGTTCGTCAATATAATCGCTGCAAAGTTTGCGGCAGACCTCATGGCTATATGCGTAAATTTGGCCTCTGCCGTATCTGCTTCCGTGAATATGCTTATAAAGGAGCAATTCCGGGCGTGACCAAAGCAAGCTGGTAAGACAGACAACAAGGAAGGAGGGTATATAAGTATGGTAATGACTGACCCGATTGCTGATATGCTTACCCGTATTCGTAACGCAAATTCAGTTCATCATGATAAAGTTGAAATCCCAAGCAGCAAGATTAAAGTTGCTATTGCTGAAATCCTGAAAGCTGAAGGTTTCATTAAAGAGTTCGAAGTTATTGCTGACAGCAAACAAAATGTTATCCGCGTCAGCCTGAAATACGGTGCTAATAAAGAGAAAGTTATCTCCGGTATTAAACGTATTTCCAAACCTGGTCTGAGAGTTTACTCTCAAAAAGACCAACTGCCTAGAGTCCTCGGAGGTCTGGGTATTGCATTAATTTCTACTTCCCAAGGCTTGATGACCGACAAAGCTGCTCGTAAAGCAGGCTTGGGCGGCGAAGTTCTTGCATACGTATGGTAATACTAAAAAGATAGGAGGTGCTCATACGTGTCTAGAATTGGTAAGATGCCAATTACTGTTCCCGCTGGTGTAACAGTTACTATTGAAAATAATTACGTGACCGTTAAAGGTCCTAAAGGCGAACTGGCTCGCCAAATCAATAAAAACATGAAACTGACCATGGACAATGGTGTAATTACTGTTGAACGTCCGAACGATGAAAAAGAAAATCGTTCTCTGCATGGTTTGTCCCGTACTTTGATCAACAATATGGTTGTTGGTGTTACTCAAGGTTTCAGCAAAACTCTGGAGATTAATGGTGTAGGTTATCGTGCTGCTAAGCAGGGTCAAAACATTAATTTCACTCTGGGTTTCTCTCATCCAGTTATAAAAGAGCCGCCTGCTGGTATTACTTTTGAAGTACCTGCTCCGAATAAAATCGTTGTAAGTGGTGCTGATAAAGAGGTTGTAGGTGCTGTTGCTGCTGAAATTCGTACTTTGCGTCCGCCTGAGCCTTATAAAGGAAAAGGTATCCGCTATGAAGGTGAACATGTTCGCCGCAAAGTTGGTAAAGCTGGCGCTAAAGGCAAGAAATAATTTCTAAAAGAAGGGAGTGAAACTCTTGCTTAACAGAGTTGATAAAAACGAGAAACGTCAAAAACGTCATCTCCGTTCTCGTAGATATATTATCGGTACAGCAGAAAGACCTCGTCTGAACGTATATCGTTCCCTGTCTAACATTTATGCACAGGTTATTAACGACGAGACCGGCGAAACTATCGCTGCTGCTAGCACCGTTCAAAAAGAGCTTAAAGAAAACTATGGCGGCAACATTGAAGCTGCTAAAGCTGTAGGCAAAGCAATCGCAGAAAAAGCACTTGCTAAAGGTGTCAAAGAAGTTGTATTCGATCGTGGTGGTTATCTGTATCATGGTCGTGTAGCTGCTTTGGCTGAAGCTGCTCGCGAAGCTGGCCTGGAATTCTAAGAGAAGGAGGAAATAAAGTGGCGAACTTCGAAAATAAAGAAAACGAATTACAAGAAAAAGTCGTTTTCATCAACCGTGTTGCTAAGGTTGTTAAAGGCGGACGTCGTTTCTCCTTCGCTGCACTTGTTGTTGTAGGTGATGAAAATGGTCATGTAGG
>CAZVSX010000043.1:0-3978 GCA_964630355.1 uncultured Phascolarctobacterium sp. | reverse complement strand
AGGCGTCCAGCATATAGTTCTGCATGGTGCTCAGGTTGTCGTACATGGTGCGGTACTCGCCGTTCAGGTTGGTCTTGAAGACTACCTTGTAATTGCCCTGCACATTGTAGGTGCCGGTGACGATCTTATCCAGCCGCACTGCCTGCACGGGCAGGGTATCCCTCCAATAAAAACTGGTCAGGCTGGTGGTGGAGTTGTTGGCGATGCCGGAAAAGTCATAGCGGATGGACTGGCCGGGCGTGACCTCGGTGTAGCCTGTTTTCTTGATGCTGACATTGGTATACAGGCTCTTGTTGGTCATGGCCGCCTTAACGATCTGGCCGGCGAACTCGATCTCCACATCAATGGGCGTCTGATCCAGGCCATAGAAGTCCGCACTCTGGGATTCGATCACCTGGTAGCGGCCCAAGGGGAGGGGCTTGCTGACGGCAACGCCGTTTTTCCCTGTTTTGATCGTGTCCACCAGCTTGCCCGTCCTGTAGTTATAGATTTCAAAGATGGTGTTGGGGATGGGCGTCCCAGCAGGCCAGCCGTTCATACTGTTGTAGTCCGCGGAGGTCTTGGTCACTTGGATTTGGCCGGTGATAGGTGTATTCTCCCATTCGATTTCCGTGGTCGTCCCCGCGGTGACATAGACGGTCTTGAGCTGCGTATCCGGGACATATCCCTCATTTTCCAGCTCCCGCAGGTAAAACCGCCCGGAGCCGGGGAGATCATCGATATAGACATAGCCGTCCTGGTCACTGGTGTACTGGCCGATGGGGTTCTTGTTCGCATCGTAGAGCAGGAAGGTCACGCCATAGATCCCGGAGCCGTCCGCCGTTGAGACCTTGTGGATCAAAATACCGGAAATAGGCGCGTTGGTCACGGTCAGCGGTGGACAGCTCCCGTCCTTCACGGTGAAATAGTGGGGTGTGGAATCCAGTTTGAAGCCCTCGGCGCTCTCGGTCTCTACCGCATAGTAGCTGTCATCCGGTAGTGTCACAAAGACGCTGCCGGTTTTCCCGGTGGTCACGGTGTCCACCAGAGCGTCATCCGATACCCTGCGAATTTCAAAGGTGGTGTTGGGGATGCGCTCGGTCTTGTCCGCTGAACTGATCTTGATGATCTCCACGCCGCCCACTGCGTTGTTGTAAAAACGGATAGTCTGGGTGTCGTTGGGATTCACGGTAACGGTTTGGCTGCGGCTGTTCTCGTCAATGGTATAGCCAGACACACTTTCCAGTTCAGTCACGACCACCGTGCCTGTAATTCCGGGGAGGATGATCTGCCCGCTGGCATTGGTATAGTAGATGCCTTTGGAGGAAAGAGTGCCGCCGGCGGCGTCCACATAGCGGCCATCCGCGTATTTGATCTCGAACTTCACGCCCTCCAGGGGAACGGTCTTTGTGCTATTCCGCCCCAGTTTCTCAATGATTAGATTTCCCAGAGGCTGGTTGCGGAACTCCACGGTGACGGTCTGGCCCGCCTTGACCTGAACGGTCTGGGGGGTGTCATCCAGCAGGAACCCCGATTTTCCTCTGGTCTCCTTGATGACCATCGTGGTGCCGGGATCGACATTCTCCACCAGAAAAGTCCCGGCGCTGTCGGTCACGAACTTGCCGTTGGCGTCGCCCACCACGGCCCCGTCCGAGGTCGTTACCAAGAACTCCACATCGCTCAAAGGCGTATTGTCGGCGCTGGACACCTTTTTTACCAGAACGGCCCCCTTGGGACTGTTGCCGAAGTAGACGGGAACGACCTCCTGCTCCTGGCCGGAGAGGTACACTGTCTGGGGCGGGGTGTCGATCACATGGGAGCCATCGCTGGAGAGCTCCTCGATGATATAAGTGCCAGCCTTGCAATTTGTGACCGTGAAAGAGCCGTTGGCCGAGGTGCGGTAGGTGCCGATGACAGTGCCCCCTGTGCCGCTGGTATTGCCGCTCAAATAACGGACTTGGAACCAGCAGTCAGATAAGGCGGCCCCGGTCTTGGAGTCATATTTCCATACACAGATAGCGGAGAGAGGTGTGTTCTCAAACAAGAAGGTGTGGCCCTTGCCCGCCTGAACAAATGCCTCCTGGGTATCGCTGTCCTTGATGGAGAACCCGGTGGGCGGTGCCAACTCCTTCACCCGGAACCACCCGTCCCGCAGGCCATTAGCCGGGCCGGTCAGCTCAATGCGGCCATTCTCGTCCGTTGTGAAGATGCCCAGGTCGTTGAACTCCCCGGTGCTGGTGTTGTTGCTGGCATACCAAACCTGGAACCGCACATTAGAGAGTCGGTCATGGGTGACGGAATTTTCCTTGATGATCTCGATAGACGGACGCTTGAAATTCTCGAAATAGACGTCACGGTCCCGGTTGGGGTACATCGTTACAAGCTGCGACTCCTCTGCCAGCAGGTAAGGCTCCGGGACGGATTTCTCGATGACCTCCACCACCGAGGGCAGGAGGTTGGGCACCACGGCAACGCCGTTCTCGTCCGTCTCCACCTCCGCGATGGAGTGGCCGTCCGCGCCTCTGACCAAATAGACCGTTCCGGGGATCGGTTCGCTGGTATCGCCGTCCCGTTTATGGATATACAAATTGGAGCGGCGGTCATTGGTCAGCACCTTGGTGCTGGTCTTGCCAGGAAACAGCTCGATGTGGTATTCTCTGAGGTCGAGGATGTGATCCGATCTTGTGGAAATTTCAGACAGGGAATAGACGCCGGGTTCCAGGCCCTCCCAGAGAATTTCTCCTGTCGGGCCAGAGGTGCGGTCCAGATAATAGCTGCCGTCCTCGATCTTAGCCAGCCGGAAGGAAACGCCCTCCAGCGGTGTGCCGTCAGAGCTCTGCTTGATGAGCAGCAGCGAGGGCAGCCTGGAGTTGGTGAACACATACTCGGCGTCCACATTGGGGCCAAGGTAGACGATGCGCTGGGCGTCGTCCACCACATAGCCGGCACAGGACTTCTCCGTGACCACATAAGAGCCCGCGGGGAGGTTCTCGTTGGTCAGGTCGATCTCGCCCTTGGCGTTGGTTCGGAACTCCTCCGGGCCGTAGCTGCCGTCCACGGCCTTGATCTCGAAGACCGCGTTGGGAATGACTTTAGAGGGATCGGCGGAATCCACCTTGGTGAGCCGCAAGCCGGGTGTCCGGTCATTGAAGAACAGCAGCTCCCGGATACCGTCCCCGGCTTGGAGCTCCACCTCCTGGGGCGTGGCGTCCAGGATCAGGCCGGGATCCCCTGTGTCCACCTCCACGGCCCGGTAAGTGCCCGGTTCCTGATCGGTGAGTAGGATCTCCCCAAATTCATCGGTGCGGAACCTGCCCAGGGATACGCCGTCCCGGAAAATCTCGAAGGTGACGTCGGGCATAGCCACCTTGTTTTTTCGATCATACTTGATGATCCGGATCCCCGGCAGCTCTCGGTTGATCAGCAGGAAATCGGAGACCTCCCCGGCCACAACGGTGGTATTGTAGGTGGCATCGTCCTTCAGCCAGCCCACCGGGGCGGTCCGCTCCAAAATTTCGTATGCACCCGGCTTGATCCGGTCGAAGAAAGCGCAGCCCGCGAAGTTCGTTTCCTGTACATAGGTGGTGCCGCTCTCGATGTGCCTGATCTGCACCACCGCGCCGGGCAGCAGGTCGCCGGTATCGCTGCGCTTCTCCACCCGGAGGGAGCCGTAGGCGTCGTTGTAAAAGGTGACCTCAGCCACCTTCCCGTACTCCACGTTGACATTCTGCACATCCGGGGTGCTGATCAGGTGATCCGGGGCAGGTTCCCGTTCAATGACCGTATAATTTCCACAGAGGGTCAGGTCGAGGAGCACCTCGCCGGAGCTGTTGGAGGAGAAGGTGCCCACGCTGGCGCCGTTGGGGTCGATGACCTCGAACAGGGCCCCGCTGAGCCGCTTTTCGCTCCCCGTCTCCTTTTTGATGATGCGCAGCCCGGTGTCCGGGGTTTCCTCCGGTTCATCTCTGTAATTGCTCTTGGCAGACAGTCGGATGGTGT
>CAZVSX010000042.1:0-5014 GCA_964630355.1 uncultured Phascolarctobacterium sp. | reverse complement strand
TTTTGCGTGGCTTTTTTTGCTTTTTGTAATAGTTGAGGTTAAATATAAATTCTAAATCTTATTAATATTTTCTTAGAAAACTTCTGCGAAACTGTTTGTATAATATGTTATACTATATTATGAAATTACTATGCGATGTTGTGCATAGAGGAGGAACAATTATGGCTGATAAGTTTTTAGTAATAGATGGCAGCAGTTTAATTCATCGTGCTTTTTTTGCACTTCCGCCGCTTATGACCAAGCAGGGACTGCATACTGGAGCAGTTTATGGTTTGTGTAATATGCTGCTGAAGTTATTAGAGGACGTTAAACCTCGCTATATGGCTGTTGCTTTTGATAAGTCACGCAAAACATTTCGCAGTCGATTATATGCTGATTATAAGGCTCAGCGTAAGCCTACGCCTAATGAACTTTCGGAGCAGTTTCCTTTGGCTGTTAAAGTTCTTGGCAGTTTGGGAATACAAACTTTAGAACTTGATGATTATGAAGCTGATGATATTATTGGTACATTCGCAGTAAAGTTGCCGCAAAATATAGATGTAGTTATTGTTACTGGTGATCGTGATGAATTGCAGTTAGTTGATAAGAGAACGCAGGTATATTATACAAAACGCGGTATAAGTGATATACAGGTTTTTGATGAAACTGAATTTTCTTCTGTATATGAGGGGTTACAGCCGAAACAGCTTATTGAATTGAAAGGTCTTATGGGAGATACGTCGGATAATATTCCGGGAGTACCTGGGGTTGGTCCTAAGACTGCACTTAAACTGATAAAAGAGTTTGGAGATGTCGAAACAGTTTTGGCAAATATAGATAATATTGTTGGTAAGGCTTTAAAGACTAAGTTGTCGGATAATAAAGAGTCAGCGTTGTTATCTAAGCAGTTGGCGACAATTTATACTGATGTACCAGTAGAACTTGATTTACAGCATTATGAGATAAATCCGTTGAGGGCAGAAGCAAGGACACTTTTGCAGGATTTGGAATTTAGAAATATGTATGAACGCTTTGCTGCTGTTATTAGCAGTGAAATAAATAGTTTTGATTTATTTGGTGAGGTTGTAGAGCGGGAGAGTTTGCCTGTAGTACATATAACACAAGCTTGTGATGCTCAGGTTTTATTTTCTGCTTTACATAATACGAATACTCCTGTACCCTTGGCTTTTACGACAGCAGGGGAATTTCCCAAGCTTTATTTCAGTAAAATTGAATTGTTGTTTGACAGTAAAATTTATCTATTGGATGATTTTAGCTGCTGTTGGGAACAGTTTGTTAATTGGTTGTCTGTTGCTGAATGTAAAAAGCAGACTATTGACAGTAAAGAGTTTTACAAATGCTGTTTATGTCAAAACTTAAAAGTTCAAGGTATTGTTGATGATGTAGCATTAGCAGCCTATTTAGTAGATCCTGGGCATAGTTCTTATGCTTTGGATGATCTTGTAAAACGTCATTTAGCTATTGGAGCGGAACATTGCTGTGAAAATATTTTATTGTTGTCCTCTGAACTTCGTAAGCAGCTGCAAGATTTTGAGCAGTTATGTATGTATGAAGAACTGGAACTGCCTCTTGCCAGAGTGCTGGCTAAAATGGAATATACAGGAATTACACCTGATATTGAATTATTAGACCAACTGAATGAAGATATGAGTTTCCGTATTAAAAAGTTGGAAGCTTTGGCTAAGGAACAGGCAGGTGAAGATTTTAATCTAAAATCTCCCAAACAGTTGGGAACAATACTATTTGAAAAATTGCAGCTGCCTGTTATTAAAAAAACTAAGACAGGTTATTCGACAGATGTTAAAGTGTTGGAAACTTTGGAGGGAAAACATCCTTTGATTACAACGGTTTTGGAGCATAGAAAGCTGGCAAAACTGCAGTCAACTTATCTTGATGGACTAAAGCCTTTAACGAATTCTGAAACTGGGCGAATCCATACTCATTTTCAACAGACTGTTACGGTTACAGGGCGTCTTTCCAGTACAGATCCTAATTTGCAGAATATTCCTGCCAGAACAGATGAAGGTAAGCAGATTCGTCGTATTTTTGTACCAGGAGAAGGCTATGATTTATTGATGAGTTGTGACTATTCTCAGGTAGAATTGCGAATTTTAGCTTGCATTGCTCAAGATGAGCTGCTTTTGTCAGCTTTCTGTGATAAGCAGGATATTCATGCTCATACAGCGGCAGAAGTATTTGGTGTTCCTTTGGGAGAGGTAACTGCACAAATGCGCAGTCGTGCAAAAGCCGTTAATTTTGGTATTGTCTATGGCATTAGTGACTTTGGTTTAGCAAAGCAGTTGGATGTAAGTCGTCAGGAGGCTGCTGGTTATATAGAAAGTTATTTTGCCCGTTATACAGGTGTCAAAAAATATATGGAAGATATTGTTGTTAAAGCACGAGAGCAAGGATATGTAAGTACGTTAATGGGACGTCGCCGTTATCTTCCTGATATACGTCATAGTAATTTTAATCTACGCAGTTTTGCGGAGCGTACAGCAATCAATACTCCTATTCAGGGAACTGCTGCTGATATTATGAAAAAAGCAATGATTGATGTGGAACAAGCATTGCAAAAAGCTGGATTAAAAAGTCGCATTCTTTTGCAGGTTCATGATGAACTGGTGCTGGAAGTAACAGAAAATGAAAAAGAAACTGTTGCTGAACTTGTAAAAAATACCATGGAGGCTGCTGCCAAATTAGAAATACCTTTGCTTGCGGAAGTAAATATGGGGAAAAATTGGGCAGAAACTAAATAATTATAAGAAATGTGTTGAGGTGATATAGATGCCGGAAATGCCGGAGGTAGAGCAGGTAAGAAAAACGTTAGCACCGTATATTGAGGGGAAAATAATATTAGCAGTAGATGTATATCTTGAACGGTTGATAAAATATCCTGATCCAGAGCTGTTTATACAGAAGCTTATTGGAAAAACGATTCATCATATTGGCAGACGCGGTAAATATCTTATTTTGGAAACAGCTCCTGCACAACAGTTGATTATTCATCTCCGCATGACTGGAGCATTGATTGTACAGAAGGCTGAACAGCCTGCGCCTGCTTATGCCAAAATAAAATTTACTTTGTCCGATAATCTAAATCTATGGTTTACTGATATTAGAACTTTTGGTACTTTGTATTTGGTAACAGATAATGATAAATATATTGAGGGTTTTGAAACTTTAGGCCCTGAACCATTAAGCGAAAAATTTAACGCAGTTTATCTTAGACCATTAGCAGCAAAAAGCAGAAAAGCAATTAAGAGTTTTATTTTAGATCAAAAAATTATTGCAGGCTTAGGCAATATTTATGCTGATGAATGTTTAGCAATGGCGGGTATTCTGCCTATGCGAAGTGCTGATAGTCTTAGTGGTGAAGAAATAGAAAGACTGTGTGAAGCTGTAAACAGTGTTATTGCGCAGGGAATAAAAAATCATGGTACTACTTTCCGCGACTACAAAGACGGTGAGGGTAATAAGGGTGAAAACCAGAATTATCTTTTGGTTTACGGACGTGGCGGAGAACCTTGCAAAAAATGCGGCGAACAGCTTCAGCAGATGAAAATTGGCGGTAGAGGCAGCGTTTATTGCAGTAATTGCCAAAAATAGGAGCGAAACAGAATGATAACGATTGGATTAACTGGTGGTATTGCTTCTGGTAAAAGTACAGTATCAGCAGAATTGAAAAAAATGGGTCTGCCTGTTTTTGATGCAGATGCAGAAGCACGTCTTGCTGTTGCTAAAGGCTCAGAAGGACTCAAACAGGTGATAGCTTTACTTGGCAATGATTATCTTACTCAAACGGGAGAACTTGCCAGAGAAAAGGTTGCTGAAAAAATTTTTCATGATAAATCAGCTTTAAAAAATATAGAGAATATCATACATAAAATTGTTTGGGAAAAAGCGGAACATTTTTTAAATAAACATAGAGCTGAACAGCAAAAGATTGCGGTGCTGGATGTACCTTTATTAATTGAGTGCGGTTGGCATGAAATGGTTGACAGTGTATGGTTGGTTGCAGTGAGCCGCCGACAGCAAATTGAAAGAGCAATGCTGCGAAACGGAATGACAGAAGCAGAAGTAGAGGCTCGTATTGCTGTGCAAATGCCTTTGGATGAAAAGAAAAAATATGCTGATGTAATTATTGATAATAGCGGTACGTGGGAGAACACATTGGGTGCTGTACATATGCAAATAAACAAAATTTTAGGAGGCAGTAAGTGAGCAGCAGACGAATTAGTCGCAGCAAAAGAAAAAGAGTAGGTATAGGGAATTTTAGATTGCTGCTGTTAGCGTTGCTCTGTATTCTGGTTGTGAGTTTTGCAGGTTGGAAAATATGGAACAGCGATACAGTACAGATGAGATTTGTATATATGTGGGATTACCAACAGGACATCATTACGTACAGTGAGAAAAATCGGGTAGATCCTTTTTTGGTAGCAGCTATTATAAAAAATGAAAGTAATTTTAAACATCATGCTGTATCTGGTGTTGGAGCAGTTGGGTTAATGCAGATTATGCCAGAAACAGGCAGGTGGATAGCTGAACAGATGGGGCTTGAGAATTATAAAGATAATGATTTATATACAACTAAAACTAATATACGTATGGGTTGTTGGTATTTGAGTGAATTGGAACATGAATTTAAACATAATATGGTTTTAATGCTTATTGCCTATAATGCAGGCAGAGGGCAGACAACTGAATGGATGCAGGAAAATAACTGGGATTATAATTTTAATGATTTGAAAGTTATTCCCTATGCTGATACGCGTGAATATGTTGCAAAGGTTTTACAGGATAGGGATAAATATTATTTGCTTTATAAGGATAGGCTGCAAAAATAAAACAGCTGAAAAATTTTAAAAATAGTAAAATTTTTTCGTAGTTGCTTGACGAAAAGGCGATATTATGCTATTATATCTATGTTGCTTATGACGGTGACAAAGTAAATAAAATGCGGTAGTGGCGGAACGGCAGACGCGCTAGCCTCAGGAGCTAGTGGGGGCAACCC
>CAZVSX010000041.1:0-5075 GCA_964630355.1 uncultured Phascolarctobacterium sp. | reverse complement strand
GCGGTAGTGGCGGAACGGCAGACGCGCTAGCCTCAGGAGCTAGTGGGGGCAACCCTGTGGAGGTTCAAATCCTCTCTACCGCACCATTTTTGTTTACTAACTAAAAATAAAAAGCGGTCGTGGTGGAACGGCAGACACGCTACTTTGAGGGGGTAGTGAGGGAGACCTCGTGTGGGTTCAAATCCCACCGACCGCACCAAATTTTAAACTAAATAAAGACGCGGTAGTGGCGGAACGGCAGACGCGCTAGCCTCAGGAGCTAGTGGGGGCAACCCTGTGGAGGTTCAAATCCTCTCTACCGCACCATTTGTATTTATTGACTTGAAAGTATATCTTTCGAGTCTTTTTTTATTTTTATAGTTTTATTTGCTGTTGCATAAAGACATTGAATATGCGAAAATATGGTTGTGAATTATATTATTTATTTAATCTTATATATTAACTGGGGAGTGTTTTAAGAAATGTTTTTACAGGGACTAAAGATAAAGAAATATCATCTTTATATAATTTGCTTTTTATTAGGGATAATTAGCGGCGTTGGTTACAGCATAGTAATGGGCAGTAATGCTGTGCCATATGATGAAAAACAATTAACAGAAAATATTCGTTATGCACAGGTAGAATCTGGAAAACTTCAATGTACTGTGTTAGTTGATAATGCTTCTTTGTATAGCGAACCATCGGCTTTGACAGGCAGAATAATTGACAGAATGTCTAAAGGACTAAAAGTAGATTATTTGGAAACTGTTTCCAGTCAGGATAAGGATGAACGATATGCTGTTGTTGACAGAGAGTTAAAATTTCGTCGTTTATTCAGTAAGATGCATATTATTCCAGCAGAAACCAAGGTGTTTATTTTGCGTTTTGATGATGGCAACGGTGAAACTGTGGGCAGAGTTATTGTTGATGGTAAAGAATATAAGCTTGATTTTGATACGGAATTTTTGCGCCTGCCTTATGTAGGTCAATGGAAGAAAATAGAATTTAATGGGCGTTCTGGTTTTATGAAGTTTAATGATTTATCTGACAGCAGTTTAATGTGAGGTGTGGCAGATGCGTTTAAAAAGTTCTACAATTATTCTTTCCTGTATTTGTTTAGCAGCTGGTTTTATATTAAGCGTTAATTTATTTGGGTTAAAAACCAGAAGTTATACAGTTCAAGCTGATGATATATTTTATGTGCAGCCTACAGTTACAGCAGATATTTGTAAAGATTACTTCGAAACAGGTTCAGAACTTGTTGTGGTAGAAAGAATAGAGTTGTCAACACCGACTGCTGTAAAAATGGCAAAAGATTTAATGGCAGAAGATGCAGAACGCGTAAAATATAAATTGTGTCAAGGGGATATATTTAAATTGGTTGATGCTGCTTGGGATAAAGGAAACAATCCCTGTATTATTGAAGTACAGACGATAAAAGGACAGAAAGCAAAATTAAAAGTGGATAAATCAGCTGTACTTCCTTTAGATGAAGGGATTTGGCTTAATGTTAAGAATTCGCAAAGTAAAACAAGCGGTTGGGTTCGTGTAAAGACAAATTGGTATTAGTTGTAAGACATTACTGTTTCAGAGTAAATTAATTTTGTAACAAAAAGATGAAATAGAGTTTTCTTGTTGGTTGTCTAATAAGGAGACTCTATTTTTTATCCAATTTTATCAAAATAAAAAGTGAAAATAAAAATAATAGAAAAATTTCAGAAAAAACAATAAATGAACTATACAGGAATAGTTTGCATATGTTATAATATTTCTTATAGGAAAGGATGTAGAAGTGATGATTGATTGAAAGGAGCAACTGTCAGTAAAATAGCATTCTTTGGCTAGAGCAATTAAGGGTATAAGCGGACTGTAATTTTAGCCTGCTGACAGTGCGGCATTAAATTTAAATCATGATTGCTGTGCTGTAGGGTATAAGGAAAGCTAAAATTTAATACAAAGGAAGACCTCTGATGTATAAATGTAAGCTTGCAGATACAAGTGATGATCTTAAGTTTCAGCAAATGTTTTGCAGAACAGAAACAGCAAGGCAGAGTATTATTCAAAATTTTAAAGTAGAAGTAGAAGCTTTTGAAGAACTACCTCCTTGGTATAGTGTTTATAATGCGGACGGAAGTGATTATCTATTAAAAGATTCTATAATTATGCTTAAAGTTAGCGATCTTCAGAAAAGAATCTGCTTTTTCCCTGTTTTCTCAGAGAATATCGGGAGAAGATTGCTAAGATGTTGGCATATTGCACTTCCACCAAAAATGACAGTATTTATGGAAGATTCTAATGTATCTGAGGCTAAAATTCATGCTGCTAATAAAAGTCTGCGTAATCTACTTGCTTTTGCCAGAATTTTTATGTTTCCGCAAAGTCGTTTACATACACCTATGCCTTATGGGTTTAATAATATTTATATGCAGCTGCATAAGTTTCCTGAGATGGGCGTGGCATCTGAGACTATAAGATTAATTAATGAGATTTTAGGGGAATACATAGATTATAAACATGATGGTCGTTATAGTAGCTGCGATAATTTACAGGATTTTATTGAGTACATTAAAGGAAGATATTCTTTACTGCACTTTAAAGAAAGTGATTTTTCGCTTTTGCGTACTATATTATTATCTCATTATCCAAAAGATAAAGTACGTTTTTGATAATTAAAATAAATAGTTGGGAAGTAGAATCAGGAGACTATGTTGATAATAAAGTCTCCTGATTTTTTATAGGTCGTTTTTAATTAACTTTGTTAAAAATATAATTATAAAAGAAAATAAGTATATTGCTGATAGGTGCTTGACTGCTTATAGCAAAAATGTTATACTTTTTACAATAATTAATCTCAATAAGCTAAGTTGAGCAAATAATACCCCCCCTAAAGAGTTTTAGTTATCGATATGATAACTAAAACTTATCGTTTGCCTATAATTAACTATTGATTTTTGGTAATTGAATATATTTCAATCAGGTAACAGATATTTTCAGAATATTTGTTTTTGCAGGGAAGTTTGATGCAATTTCAACGCTGTTCCGCAACTGTGAAGAAGAGTAGGTTTATCGATATCCTCTTACAAAGGGATAAATCTGCAATGACCCCAAGCCAGGGTACTGACTGATTGAAGCTGGTTAAAGTCTGCGAGAATGGATATGTTAACAGCTGGGTGGTTTAGCTTTTGTTATACCATCTATTTTACTGTCTTTCATGCAGGGCTTTGCTATGTTAAAACAACGGCGTTACTCATTGCTAGCTATGCATTTGAGTAATGCTGTTTTTTTATGCACTTTAGAGTGCTGAATAAAAAGGAGGTAGATTATGGTGAAATCATCATTCAGAAAACTATGGCGTAATAAACTGGCTTTGGCTGTCACAGCCAGCGTTCTTGCAATTGGTTATGTGCCGCAGACTTTTGCTGCTACGTACACTAATCAAACAATTTGGGGTACAGATAGAGATAAAACAACTTTTGGCTCAGCGGTAACAAAGGATGCAGCTGGTAACTATGTTTATGATTTTGGTGAAGCAGCTATTTTTAAAATGAGTGGCAGTATGCCCAGAGGTGCTGTTACGACCAGTGAAATTCCCAGCAGTATTATAATTAACAGTGATTTAACAGTTATCTCTCATGGGTCATCATATAGCTCTATAGCTATTAAAGCAGGCTGGCCAGAAGGTAATTTTAATATGGACGGCAATCAACGTGGCAAAATAACGATTAATGGTGATTTAACTATACGTGATGCTTCTGTTGAAGGCGGTTGGGGTGTAACGGCAGAAAATATACATGGCGATTATTCGGATTATAAAGGTGCACGCTGGCAGCCTGTTGGTGTAAAAGCTGGCTTAAATGGAGATATTGTATTAAATGGAGATATTGATTTAGCTGTTCGCGGCAGTGCCTTGGTTACAGATCCTTATTATACTGCATTGAATATTGATGATTATGCTTTGTCAACTATTACAACTACAGGAAATGTAAATATTGAGACTCCAGAAGATTATACAGAGGCTTTTTACAGCATTGCCAATTATGGCGGTACTATAAACGTTAATACTGATGGTACAAACGTAGGAGATAAGAAAGTTGTTATAAAAGGCAATATTATTACTATGGCTGATGATGGTAATGGCGGTGATTACTATTATCGTAACGGCAGAACTAATATTGCTCTTACTACCAGTGATTCCAGCTGGACTGGTGTTGTAGACAACAGTGGTAAATCTCAGGCTGGAGAAGTAAATCTTTGGGTACAAAATAATGCAAGCTGGAACCATAAAGCATTATCCATGACCGATGGCTTATCTCATAAAACTATGCCTACTCCCTCTGTAGATCATTATGGTGATTATGATGGTATCAGTCATATTAATAAATTTGTCGGCGGCAGCAGTGCTGCAAACCAAGGTTATATTTTCCAAAATGATACTGCTGATATTAATATAAAGAATTACAGCGGCTATACTACTGTTTTTTATGAGCATGAATCAGCTGGGACAGATGCTGAAAACTACAAAGCTGGAGATATTGTTATCGGAACAGCAGCTAAAGATTCTTCAATTTCTTTGGTAACTGCCAATAATGGCATTGATACTGAAAACAGTACTGTGGTTAACAGTGTTTTGAATACCTTAGCAGGCAAGCTGACTTATAGCGATTACAGCAATAATCCGGATAATCTTGCAGCAGATGTAAAAATTGCCGGCGGTCTTACTGCTGACAGTGTTACCTTAAAATCCGGAGCTATTCAATTTACAGAAGATGGTAAAGGTACTTACAGTAAAGTTGTTAGTAATTTTGCAACTTCTTTGACTGGTAATGCAGCTTCTGATACTGAATACAGTGAAGCTGATGTTATTCAGACTGACGGAAGTTATAAATTTACAGCAGATACTTCTATCAATGTCAGCGGTGAAGGTGCTAAAGCTATAAATTTGGCAAAAGCAGCAAAAATAGATGCAGCAGGCAAAGAGCTTACCTTAAATGTAACAGAAGCTACCAAGCAGAATGCAGGTATTGCCCAGGAAGTAGAAGGTACAACTACTGTTACAGCTGATAAGTTGAAAATTAATGTAGAAAGCACTAACAGCA
>CAZVSX010000040.1:0-5521 GCA_964630355.1 uncultured Phascolarctobacterium sp. | reverse complement strand
AACTCTGTAATGCTGGGATTTGTAAATAAATTGGATTCGAATTTTATTGCGTACCTTTTTTCCTTTGCTTATACTTTGCATTGTGCTATAATTTAATTAAATTATGAAATATGAATAAGGAGAAAAAGTATGGGAAAATTTATAGCTTATGAAAAACTTTCAAAAAAGCAGCAGAAAGCTATTAATTCTGCAAAACGAGGTAATTGGGGAATGATAAAACCTATTACTAAGATAAAGGATTCGGCAAAAATTTATAATCGCAAAAAAGAGCAGAAGTTAAGAAACTACAGTAAAAGTTTCCTAGTTTCTGCTCTTTTTTATACAAAGTCTTTTGGGTTGCAAGTGTGATGGAATTTTATGTACGAAGATAAAACTAACTTTAAATATTTCTGGCTTTGCTTAGTGTAGATATGATATAATCTCTTTTAGATTTTTAGAAATATTTGGAGTGATTATTTTAATGCGGAAAACGAATTATTTATTTTTATCTGTTACGATATTACTATTTCTGATTTTGGGTTATTTTACTTTAAATACGCCTAGTATAGTAGATGAAAAAACGTATCAGCCAATTGTTTATTCAACTATAGGAGCTTTGCTTCCACCAGTGATTGCTATTGCTTTGGCTTTATTGACTAAAGAAGTATATTCTTCATTGTTTGTAGGAATTGCTATAGGTGCGTTATTATATGCTAACGGAAACTTGGAACTTGCGTTAAATACGTTTTTATTTAATGCTGATGGCGGGATGATTACAAGGCTTGCAGATGCGTGGAATGTAGGTATTATAGTATTTCTTGTAATTTTAGGTATTATGGTTGCTTTAATGAACAAAGTTGGCGGTAGTGCAGCTTTTGGTCAATGGGCATTAGCAAATATAAAAACTCGTGTTGGTGCACAATTGGCAACTATAGCGTTAGGAATACTTATTTTTGTAGATGATTATTTTAATTGTTTAACGGTTGGTTCTGTTATGCGTCCAGTTACGGATCGTCATCAGGTAAGCCGTGCTAAGCTTGCATATTTGATAGATGCTACTGCCGCGCCTATTTGCATTATTGCACCAGTTTCCAGTTGGGCAGCTGCTGTTACATCATCTGTTCCTAAAGGTTCTGATATAAATGGATTTAGTATGTTCTTACAAACTATACCATATAATTTTTATGCACTTACAACTTTAACAATGATGATATTGCTTACTGTGCTGAAATTTGATTTTGGCAGTATGAGAGTACATGAAGATAATGCTATCAAAGGCGATTTATTTACTACAGCAGCACGTCCTTACGGAGAGGACGAAGATAATACAGATAAACCGACTGGTTCTGTTATAGACCTTGTTATGCCTGTTATTGTTCTTATTTGCTGCTGCATTACAGGGATGATTTATAGTGGAGGCTTTTTTTCTGGAACTAGTTTTGTAGATGCTTTTGCTGGAGCCGATGCTTCTAAAGGACTTGTGTTAGGCAGTGTAGCAACGTTCTTTTTTACATTTTGCTTTTATATGGTGCGAAATGTCATGTCTTTCAATGATTTCACTGAGTGTATTCCAGTTGGTTTTAGAGCTATGGTAGCACCTATTATGATTTTAACTCTTGCATGGACATTGTCTGGTATGACTGGTCTTTTAGGAGCAAAATATTATGTACATGATTTAGTTGCAGGTTCTGCCGGAATTTTAAAGATGTTTTTACCAGCAATTATTTTTATGGTAGCAATGTTTTTAGCTTTTTCTACTGGTACAAGCTGGGGCACCTTTGCTATTTTGATTCCAGTGGTTTGCAATGTTTTTGGAAGTGGAGATACTTATGAGATGCTGGTTATTTCTATAGCTGCTTGTTTATCTGGTGCAGTATGCGGTGATCATTGTTCACCAATCAGCGATACAACGATTATGGCATCTGCTGGTGCTCATTCTGATCATGTTAATCATGTATCAACGCAGCTGCCGTATGCATTAACTGCTGCTTCTGTGTCAGTTGTTGGTTATCTTATAGCAGGAGGAATTGCTTATTTTACAGAAAGTTCTATTGCACTAATAGCAATGCCAATAACTTTAGTGTTGCTTTTATTGACCTTGTTAGTTATTCGTTCATACGTACGGCGTAAAGCTTAAATAAGAATGTAAATATATAATAAAAGAGGATGGCTTTAATTAAACATTTTACGTTAGAAAAAATTTAACGAATTATTGTTTTCTAACTTGAGCCGTCCTCTTTTTTTGATTTTTTTCAGTTCATAACAAAGGAAGAAATAACAGATGCCTTAGTAACGATACCACAGAACAATCCATTTTCGTCTACTACTGGCAGAGGAAAGGGAGTGCTAGCTGAGAGCGGCATAATATCTGCGACAGGTGTGTCAATATTATCGATAACAGGTACATTACGCAGAATCGCCTTGTCAAAGCTGGTATAACCAGAAAGAACCTGTACAGCAGCATCGAGTGTGATAATGCCTATGAAATGAAGATGTTCATCTACTACATAAGCACTGGAAACACCACTGCTTTTCATGTTGCGCAAAGCAAGACTGGCACCGTCAATGTTACGGACAATACAGGTTTGCGTACTCATAACATTGCGAACGGTAAAAATTTTACTGGAATTAGCATTGTTTATAAAACTTCGTACATAGTCATCAGTAGGATGAGTAATCATTTCTTCTGGAGTACCAATTTGTATCATCCTGCCGTCGCGCAGAATACCTACATGTGTTCCTAAGCGAAAGGCTTCATTTATATCATGGGTGATAAATATAATAGTTTTACCCATTCTTTGCTGAATTCGTAAAAGTTCAAACTGTAAATCACTGCGTACTAAAGGATCAAGGGCAGAAAATGCTTCGTCCATTAATAGGATATCAGGATCATTGGCTAAAGCACGTGCAATGCCTACACGTTGTTTCATACCGCCGGAAAGAGCGTTAATATGTTTATATTCCCAGCCTTTTAGTCCCACCATTTCTAGCATTTGCATAGCTTTTTGAGTACGTTCTTTTAGAGGAACACCGCGGATTTCTAAACCATAATAGGTATTTTCTAAAACGTTACGGTTGTCAATTAAACCGAAGTTTTGAAATACCATAGCTACTTTTGTACGCCGTAAATCTTGTAATTGTTTATTGCTGAACTTTGTAATATCGCTGCCTTCGAGATATAAAGCTCCTGATGTTGGCGGATTAAGCATATTTAAGCAGCGTATGAGTGTGGATTTGCCGCTGCCGGACAAGCCAATCAAGACAAAAATTTCTCCAGGCATTACTTTAAAGTTAATATCTATAAGACCTGCTGTGATACCTGTAGATTCCTGTACATCGTGACGGGAATGACCTTGACTCAGCATCGTCATTGCTTCTTTTTCGTTTTGTGAATGTTCAATAGGAATAAAGAGTTTATACAGATTTTTTACTTCCAATACAGGTACAGTCATTATTTTCCCTCCTTATTCTTTTTTGCCAAATTTTGAGTTAGTCTATCTATAATAATAGCAATAATTACAATGGAAATACCAGCTATAAGCCCACGCCCAGATTCAGTACGATTTATGGCTATTAGTACTTCCATACCTAAACCATTAGCACCAATCATGGCACAGGTAACAACCATAGCTACAGCCATCATCATTGTTTGATTAATACCTGTCATAATAGTTGGCATTGCCTGCGGAATCTGTACCTTAAACAGTGTTTGCCAGCGTGAAGCACCAAAAGCTGCGGATGCTTCTACTACATTTGGATCTACCTGCTGAATACCGTGGCTGGTAAGGCGGATTACAGGAACAACAGCATAAACAACAGTTGCTAAAACAGCAGGAACTTTTCCTGGTCCGAGAAGCATGACGGCTGGAATCATATAAACAAATGTGGGCATGGTCTGCATAGCATCGAGCAGAGGACGCAGCAGACGATTTGCCAGTTTGCTTGTCGATACGAGTATACCAATTGGTAAACCCAACAGCAGTGAAATAATTACAGAGGAAATGACTATTGCCAAAGTTTCGTTCATCATACGCCAATAACCAAAGGCACCAATGGCAAACAGTCCAATACCGTAAATAATTCCGCTTGTTAATTTACCGCTGAGCAGTTTACCTAAAGCTGCAATGGAGATAATAGTCAGCCACCAGGGAATGAAGTTAAGTAAACGTTCTATAGCAACTATACACCAAGTAAGAACATTTTTAACAGCATTGAAAAAATCTGCATAAGTATTATTCAGATAATTAACGAAGTCATCAATAGGTTTTGTCAAGTCAATGCGTATATCTTCCGGAAAGGTCAAAAGCCAGCTGCCAGCAATGTTTTGTTCACCGTGAAGAGCATTATTTACTTGATTAAATTTATCGGATGGCAGCCACTGCATTAAAAGTTCTGGATGACGTTTCATAAACCAGATTGCTGCTTCGTCGTAAGTACATTTTGTATCGGCAATATATGCTAAAGCTTCTGCGGTAAGAATACTGCTTGTGTGGTAATTTTTTAAGAAAGTCATAAATTCTGGAGCTTTTATTTCAATTTGTTTATTAGCAATTATACAAACAGGAACAGAACGTGCTTCAGTTAAACCTCGTTGGAAACCGTCTTCGTTGTAAGGTTCATCTGTAAGCAGAACTAAATCTAATTTACCTGTGAGCCATGTAGGTTCATAATTATAACCCACTATGGGTTCTCCTTTGGCATAAGCTGCTAAAAAAGCACTGTTAAGGGCAGGTTCGCTGCCTGAACGGAAGTAATTATAGTTTTTATTCAAACCATAGGCTTCATATTTACGGTACATGATTTCATCAATACTCCAACCAGGAATAGAGCCGTAAAGACGACCTTTGCTGGAATCTTCCGGGTCTTTAAACAGGTGGGAATAGCGTGCTAAATCCTTAACCGTTTTTAGGTCAGGCGCTAAAGGTTTTATATTGCGTTTTTCATCACCTTCGATAAGGTAACGAGGAACATAAAATCCTTGTTTATCATCATCAAAGTTAATCCCAAGGTTAAGCAGTCTGCCGCTTTTCATATCTGCTGCAAACGATGGTACATTATCTGTCCAAAGTTCCATATTTACATCAATATCACCTCTAACAATAGCAGTTTGCAGAATTGGCGTAGAACCACTGATGATTTTGGGTTCAATATTATAGGCTTTATCAGCAATAAAAGCAGCAACAGCATTATGAAATTTTACGCTGTCCCAGCCAGCATCTGCAAAGACTATGATTTGTCTGTTTTGTTCTGCTTTATCTTCACTGATGCAGGCACAAATATTAAGAGAGATAAGTACAAGAAAAAATATACAGATTAATTTTCGCAACATAGCTTCACCTCCATTAAAGTAACAGAAAATCTGATATGAAAGTACATTTGTTGTTAATATTTTATTGTTAATTATTATTTTCTGTCAATTGTACAGGCAACATTTGTCAACTGAGGCTAATTTATTAAGTAAATTTATTATAAAATTATCATAAGTACACATAAAAGTGTTAAGTTGGATGGATGATTATTGATGAAAAAACAGAATACGCAA
>CAZVSX010000039.1:0-5639 GCA_964630355.1 uncultured Phascolarctobacterium sp. | reverse complement strand
GATACGCAGGAAACCGATGCGCTGCGCCGGGAGAATGATTCCCTGAAAAATATGCAGGCGCTGACCATGCAGTTTACCGAGGGCGTCGTTGCCTTCGAGGTGGAGGATGACCGGGTAAGGCCCCTGTACACCAGCGAAAATGTATGCAGCTTCTTTGGATACACGAAGCAGGCGTGGGAGACGCTGGCGCAGCTGCGCCCCACGATTCAGGAATTCATTTCCGGCAGAGCTGACCGGAGATCTTCTGTACCCCCAGGATGGGTGAAGAGGGTCTCTTTCGTACAATCATGCGGAAACGCAAACGCCGTAAAAAAGCAAAAAACGCCGCCGCAACCTACCTGTATCAGGCAGGCGGTGTCAGAAGTGCCTTAACAAGCAGATCCCCCCTCATTTCCACTGTCATGGAAATGAGGGGGTTTGCATCTGTATTACAGAGGCATTGCCGATAGCAGCAGAGTGCCGTTTTCTGCCCAAAACCGTTGGCTTTAGGGGCGTTTCCGAAAAGGCAGCACCTTACATGGCAGGGGGTGTCCACTGCCCGCCGCCTCCGCCGCCGGAGCTGCCGCCGGAGGAACCGCCGCCATCTTCCTGCGTCTTCTGTGTGGGAATCCGGGTGGTGCGGGCGGTTTCCGTGGAAATGTAGCCCACATCATCGCCCACGCGGATCAGGGATACGTCTCCCGCCTGCCACAGCACGGTGATGGCCTTGTTGGCGTAAATCTGCTTCACAGGCTCACCCCGCAGCTCATAGTTGTCGTAGAAGTAGCAGCTGTAACCGGCAAAGCCGTCCCACTGCTTGAATTCCTCGTCACCGGATTTGCGCACCCACGCGGTGGGGACGTAAGCGTACACGCCATCTTCCAGAATGGTGGTGTAGCCGGGGATTTCCGGGGCGAAGCCCTCCTCCGCCACGATCTGCACGGTGTCGCCCAAATCGAAGTATTTCAAAATTACCACTCCGCCGTCGGCCCGGATTTCGGCGCTGCCGGTTCTGGCGACTTCTGTCAGCAGAACGACCTGGCCCATAGCTTCTTCGGCAGCGGTCAGGGAGATATTGCCGCCGTCCCGTCCGCCGGAGGAACCGCCGCGGGAACTGCCGCCGGAGGAGCCGTCATCCTCCGTCTTGGGGCTGCTGGTGATACGCCACTTGCTGGCCTGCTTCTGGGCGATATAGCCGGTATTCTCCCCGACCTGTACCAGATAGCAGTTTTCCAGCTCGTCCAGAATGGTCAGCTCCGTGTTGGTTTTCAGGGTTTCGGAGGGCTCGCCGGTAAGCTTATAGCTGCCGTAGAGGGCAGTGCCCCACCGGGCATAGGCCGTCCAGCTTTCGTAAGGCCCGTCTCCGGCGAAGCGGAGCAGCGCCTTCTCCACGGTGCCTACAGCGTCGCCGATCTTCACGATGGCGCTCCCATCCTCGGCATAGCCCGTGACCTCCACCAGATCGCCTTTTTTCAGCAGACACAGAATGGCGGGGATATTGTCGCCCTGAATGGTGCCCGCTTCCAGCCTGGGCAGGGGCGGCTCCGTTTCGGGAGCGGTGGTTTCAGGGGCAGCGGTCTCGGGAACCGTGGGAGCGGCGGTGGGGGCGGGCTGCTCCGTTTTATTGGAGCAGCCTGCCGCGAATACGAGCGTCAGCGCCAGAAGCAGCGCGAGTATCTTTTTCATTTGCGCGTTACCTCCTTAGGATTGCTGGGAATTGTTGGTCAGTTTATTGACCCTGTCGATGATATCATGCACATACTTGTAGCCCGCGCTGCCCTTGGGGAAGGTGTCGGCATTCTGCTGGGCCACATAGCCGATGCTGCGGATCACGGTGCCGCCGTACAGGGTAACCGTCTCGCCGTCCTTGCTCAGGATGATGTAGGGCCGCATGGCAATATCCATGGCGTACTTCTCATCGGGCAGGGAATCCCACACCAGCACGTTGGTGTACTGGGTCCGGTCGCCCACGTTGGCGAAGACCGGGTCGGAAACGCCCTTGCGGTAAGCGTAGTTGGAGGATCCTGTGCTCAGAGTCAGGGGATTATTGCCCAGTTCTTTGCTCCACGCCACCACGGTGCCGTATTCTTCCAGCGTATAACCTGCGAGACCTGCCTTGGTCAGTGCGGCCTTAGCCTCCTTGGTCAGGCTGGTAATCATGCGGATACCGGGCTTGCCGGTGATGCGGATGGAGCAGCCGGAGTATTGCAGCAGATTGCTCAGTTCGGGAATTTCCACGGGCTGGTTCTTCTCGTCCAGCTTGAAGACCTGCATGCCGGTGGGATACTTGCCGACCTGGTCGTTGGTGTACTTGGTCAGTAGCCGGGAGCTGGGATTGGTGAGTTGTACGGATTCGCCCTGTGCAATTTTCCTCTCGCCGCCCTCTGCCCAGTAGTCGGACAGGTCGACATTCTCAACCTGAGCGGGATTCACCTTAACCGTGATGGGGTCGCTGTACTTGAAGTAGTCGCCGCAGGTGATTTTGCAAATGTAGGAATACGTACCCGCGTTGGGCTTGTCGATGGTCAGTTTGTTTGCCGTCTCGCCCGACAGCTCCACGTCGCCTTCGCTGCCGGTGACCTGATACCACTGATAGGAAATCTGCTCACTCAGCTGGGTCTTCAGATCGACATACATCGAGGGATTGTCACCGTAGCTGGTAGTCACTGTAGCCGACTGTCCATCAATCTTGAAGGGAACGATTTCCGCCGTCAGGGACTTCGCTTCGGTGTCGTTGTGGTTGTTATCGCCCGCGACCTTGTAGTAGACGGTGTAGGTTTTCCAATCGGTGGCCTTGGGGATATCGTTGCTCCAATTTTGCCCGTTCAGACTGTACTGCATGGTGCCGCCGTCGGCGGTTCCCGCGGTGACCAGCGGAACATTCCCGGCGGTGTACAGGCTCTGGGCGTCCGCAGGAGCTGCGGTCACGGAGGATCCCGCCTTCGCGATGGTCAGCGTCAGGCTCACGTCAGGCAGACCGGGGTAGCTTGTGGTTTCTTCCAGAGATACCGTCACGTCATAGGTACCCGCTTCCATGGGGACAGTGGTGGAGGGAGTGTCCTGCGTTCCCTGCTTTTTGTAGGTGACCACTACGTTGTCGTCGCCGTACTTAGCCTGATAAGTGACAGGGTTTACGGTATTTCCGTAGGTGAAGTTGGTAACGGTTGGCGCTATCAGCCATTCGTTGTCCGTAGCCTTACTGATGGTGAAATCCTTGGTGGCGCTGGCTCCCTCATAGTTTTGGTTTTCGGACATGGTGACCCGGACGGTATACTCGCCCGCATCCGTGGGTGCGGTTTCCTTGTAATCGGTGTCAGGCTTGCTCTGGAGCTTATACTCGATTTTAGGGAACCCACTGCCGCTGACGGTATAGGGAGTAGCGACAGGCGTTCCGTCATAGGTCTTACCGGGGTCACCCGTGATGGTCACGCTGGCTTGAGCCTTATTCACCGTGACGGTGGCAGTTTTGCTGTTTATGGAAACACCATTGCAGGAAACCTCACAGTAGAAGGAGTACGGCTGCGTACTCGCATCGAGATACCTCAGGGACAGCGTTTTAGAGGTTTCGTTCGGCAGCTTCTCGGTGCCCTTATACCACTGGTAGGAAATTCCATCCGTAGTGCCGCTGGGATTCTTCGCGCCAACGCTGAGGGTGACGTCTGCGCCATAGGTAATTTCCTGATTTTGGGGCTGCTGGGTGATATTCACCGCGAGCGTACCCTTCGCCTCCACCGTGGTCGCCTGCTCCGGCATGGTGAAGCTGTTGTCGGAGATGGTTACAGTGTCGGGGGTGACCGCCCAGCTGTCCAGCTTATAGCCGCTTTGCAGTGCGGGGGTCAGAGAGATGATCGCGCCTGCCTTGCCGAACAGCTCGTTACTGTCACCATAGGTGGAGGTGTTGCTGCTGCCCGCGGTGCAGCCTGTAAGGGTCAGGGGGTAGTAAATGTTGCCGGAAGCCGTGCCGGTTTTCGTCAGCGTACCCTTCACATAGAGCTTATTGCTGCCGGTGTTCAGCGACGCGCCGCTCATAACGGTCATCGTTTTGCCCGTCTCGATGCAGAAGTTTTCACTCAGCGTCTGGGCGCCGTACACCCGAATCTCATTATAGGTATCCGGGGTTCCATTGAAAATATAGCCGCTGTTTATTAATGGTTTAATCGCATCTTGAACGTTCGGTTCTTTATAGCCGTTCTGGAGATAGAGCTTCGCGCTGCCGTTCAGTGTGTATCTGGCGTAGACAGGTGTATTGTTTATAAAAATGAATCCGTCTCCGATATCAAACCGGCCACCATATATACTAGAATCATTATCCTTTGAAGTATCACGTGTGGCAATGACCGTTCCGCCGCTAATCAGAATATCGCCCGCAGTGTTATATTCGCCGCCGCCGATACCGGCAGCAAAATAGCCGCCTTTGGCGGTAACCGTACCACCGCTGATTGCAATATTGCCTGTTGTATATCTATTAGTAGTGCTGTTGCCGCCGCAGCCGCTGCCAATGCCGGCGCCTGTGGCGCCGCCAGTGGCGGTCACGGTACCGCCTGTGATTGTGACGGGGCAGGAGGCCTGTTCATGGGCGCCGCCGATACCGGCACCGAATGTACCGCCCCAGGCTCTGACCGTGCCGCCGGAAATCGTCACAGAACAGCCGCCGGGATTGATGGAGCCAATACCGGGGGCATTTTCTCCGCCATGGGCGTCTACCTCCGCGGAGCCGCCAATGTTGACGGTGGTATTTGTGGCTCCGTAGCCGCCGCCAATGGCAGCGCCGTGCGATGCGGGGTTAGACAAGCCATCGGTTTGAGCATAAATATCGCCGCCGTTGATATAGACGTCCACACTCAATGGGGCGTTCTTACCGCTGCCGATGCCAGCGCCATCCCTTCCGTGCGCGTCTATTTTGCCGCCATGGATGTTGACTGTAACCTTACCGTCGCCACTGCTATTTTCTCCGGATCCAATACCGGCACCACCGGATGAACGAGCATATATCTTTTTACAATTATTGATGGTAATGGTGGCTGATTTTCCGTTCTTTCCGGTGCCGATTGCCGCCCCACCATTATTAGCGGTGGCTTCGATATCTCCGCCATTGATTGTAATGTCTCCGGCGGAACCACCTTCACCGCTGCCAATGCCGGCGCCTCCATTCCCCGTATGTGCTGTCACAGTACCACCGTTGATGGTAATCTTGCCGCTGTTTGGAGAAGCCGGACTGCCGCCAATGGCAGCGTGGTCTATAGCGCCCCATACCTTCAATGTACCACTATTGGAAGTATTATCGCAATAGACAGTCAGGCTGCTGCCTTCAGGCACATCGATATGACCATGGAGCATCTGGAGCTCGCTGCCTTCTTTCAGAATCAGATTGACATTACCCTGAACGGATACGGACTTATATAGCTCCTCGGTTAATTCCCAGTTACCTGGTTCAGGAAAGATAGTTCCGCCTATTTTCACGGTCCCTTCTACCACATACCAGCCCGTAGTCCATATAGTATCCGGGCCGTCTTTAACCATGTTCTCGACCACTTTGGTTGCCGATGGGCAGGTCTGGAGCGTACCATTGGCATCATAATAGAGAACATCGGTAAGGGTGTCAGAGTCAGCGTAAGACGAAGTATCCTCTGATGACCCGGCTGCCAGCGCCACGGTCAGGG
>CAZVSX010000038.1:0-5698 GCA_964630355.1 uncultured Phascolarctobacterium sp. | reverse complement strand
TAGGTACTCCTCCGAACACCCTCGTACTTGGCCCTGGCGGATACAAATTCATGGATTATGTAAAAGCTGGTACTGGTTTGGTAATCGTAGCTTTCATCGTATCCTTGGTTGTTATTCCGATGGTATGGCCGTTCTTCCCTGGCAAATAATTTGGCAGTGAATTTGGTTTGGTAAGCAAATTACCCCGACTCATTCGTGAGTCGGGGTTTTGTTTTTATAATTGTTTTATGTTTTTAGCTTTCAATTCTTGTTCACTAAAGAAAATAAGGTGAGGAAAACCATATATTATTGATTCAGTCATTTTTATGTAGATACTCTTTTGTAAAGATATGCTTACTGCATTAAGTGCCTTTGTAATCTTTTATTTCTACCTCTGTTTCGAATAATCGTTTCCACGGAAAGGTCAATTTAAATTTTACATTTTTCGTAAATTCGTATTTATCAGCCATTTGTTGACATTCATTGGCTGCCTGCTCTAATACTATATTTTCAACAGTTTTAAGATCATATTTTAAGGCTTCCAGTCCTTGTTTTTCCAGATTGGCAGAGATTGTACGGCGTGCATTGCTTTGATAAAACCAATCATCAATCAATCTTTGCAGAAGAAGTTTATTTTTTTCTTTTTTTGATATTGCGCGGGAAATAATTCCCTGAGCAATAGCATAGCCAACAGCATTGTCTGCTGTATTCCAGCCGTTGTAGGCAGTAAGCTGTGCAAGGCTGCTGTGATTTGCAAGATATGACATAAAGCCATTATCTGCTCCATTGGAATAACTTATATCTGCAATAGAAACTTTGCGGCCTGCAATTAGCTGTTGATTAATATCTTTGACAAAATCTTTGTTGGCTGCGGAGGCAAAAGGCAGATTATCTTTGGCGATAGAGTCTTTTACAATACCATCTTGAGGAGTATTCAGTGCAAGAATCAAATCTGCATTGTCAGGGGAGAGTGTTAATTCTGCTCCAGCTGCTTCAATTTGCTGTGGTACAGAATCCTGCAGACGGGCATCACTGTACTGGGGGAGAGTATTGGCACCTGCTCCAGCACTGTACAAAGGATATATTGCAGGTCTATTAGCATTTGCTTCATTATAGGCTCTTACTATGAGTAAAAGACCTAATTGATCTACGCCGTCAATAATTTGAAAGGTATCTTTACTCATATCGAATGTATTGAGGTTGATTTTGCGGCTTTCCATATGTGTAGCAGAAAGTGGGGCATTATCATCTTTACCAATAGCAAAGTAATGAAATTTACCGTTGCGTGCTAAGTGTGTAAGCTCATAGTTTACTAACAGATTTTTTTCACGGCGTTTCAGCCAATCACCAAGATCTGATTTTTTTAGATTACGTTCCAATGCTTGCATAAGCAGTGCTTCTGTTGGCAAAAGTTTTCCTTGATCCTTTTTGTCCAGCAGCTGACTGTAAGTAAAAATAGCTGAACCTACAGCTTCATAATATGGCGGTTCTACACGTCCTTTGCTGGCACGAGGTGTCCGCATAATTGTGGAAAAGGCATATAGTTTTATTGGAAGGGTAGTTTTTAGTGCATAGATATGTTTTAATCTTTCCTGTAATATTTGCTGACTTATATTATGTGTACGTGAGGCAACTAAACCGCCATAAATAAGAGAATCGGTACTTATTACTGCAGCATCAGCTTTAGGGGCTTTGTGCTGTAACCATTCCCAAATTGCATCAGGATTTCCGTCACTTTCGTTATCAGCAATATATTTTTTAGGAGGCATTATTATATTACAGCCTGCTGCTTCCATAGTCTGCTTGACATAAGAGGAGCAGACGGGTCTATTGTCTAAAGGTATATATATGATATTCATCCGCTTAGTTTGAGCGGTTGCTGGTGAAAGGAAGTTAAGCAGGCATAATGCTGCGATAAGTTTAAACTGTCTGCATTTTATTTTTATCACAGCTATTGCTCCTTTCGTAAATACGTTGTCTGTTGTTTTAGTATTATAAGTATAGTTTATTGTTAATACTTATAATTATACTATGAAAAATAAGTTTTTTCCAGTATTACCTTGACAAGAAAGGTTGATGTGCTATAATGATTAAGTAAGAAAATATCTTAACAGTAATGCAAAGGATTGACTATCGTGTCTGCCCTACAGAAAATGTTTGCCATGGCTGAGAGCAACAGGGAAAAAGCGAATAGTTTTACCGCCTTTAAACTGACAGCGGAACGCAAAAGCAAGTATGCCAGTCCGTAAACCGGCGTTAACGGTACCGAGTGGATTTAATAAATTTTGAATCAATTAGGGTGGAACCGCGGAAATCTCCGTCCCTTTCTGAACTGAAGGGAGCGGGGTTTTTTATTTATCTATGTGTTTACTGTGAAATAGTCAAGGAGGATTATTATGGCTGATATTAAAGTAACTTTAAAAGACGGCAGCGTAAAAGAGTTCACTGCTGGTACAACTTTGTTGGAAATTGCCAAAAGCTTATCTCAAAAACTTGGGAAACAGGCTTTGCTGGCTGTTGTTGATGGTGTTAATAGAGATTTGAGTGATAAATTAGAGCATGATGCTGCTGTGGAGTTTGTTACTCCGGATACTCCGGAAGGTCTGCACGCAATTCGTCATACCTGTGCTCATGTTATGGCGCAGGCTATACAGCATTTATTCCCAGATGTTAAGTTTGCTATTGGCCCTGCTATTGCTAATGGATTTTATTATGATTTAGACAGTGAGCATACATTTACTCCGGAAGATTTGCAGGCTATTGAAAAAGAAATGGCAAAGATAGTTAAGCAGAATTTGCCGCTTGTTCGTGCAGAGCTTCCACGCAGCGAGGCTCTGGCAATGTTTGCTGCTAAAGATGAAAAATATAAGGTTGAACTGATTAATGATTTGCCTGAAGATGCTGTTATCAGCACTTATACTCAAGGTGACTTTACTGATTTGTGCGCTGGTCCACATTGTCCTACTACCGGTCGTGTGAAGGCATTTAAGTTACAGAGCATTGCTGGTGCTTATTGGCGCGGCAATGAAAAAAATAAAATGCTGCAGCGTATTTACGGTACTGCTTTCCCAAGCAAAGAAGAATTGGATGCCTATCTGCATATGCTCGAGGAAGCTGCAAAACGTGATCATCGCAAGCTGGGCAAAGAGCTTGATATTTTTGCCTTGATGGATGAAGGTCCTGGTTTCCCATTCTTCTTACCTAATGGTATGGTTATTCGCAATGAATTGATTAATTATTGGCGTGAAGTTCATCGCCGTTATAACTACCAAGAGATAAAAACACCTATGATTCTTTCCCGCAAACTGTGGGAAACATCCGGTCACTGGGATCATTATCGCGAAAATATGTATTTTACGCAGATTGATGAGTTGGACTATGCTATTAAACCGATGAACTGCCCAGGTGGTATGCTTGTTTATAAACTGCATCCGCATTCTTATAAAGAACTGCCTATACGTGCCGGTGAACTTGGTCTTGTTCATCGCCATGAGTTGAGCGGAGCTTTGCATGGATTGTTCCGTGTACGCTGCTTTACTCAGGATGATGCACATATTTTCATGATGCCCAGCCAAATACGCAGTGAAATTAAAAATGTTATTACTTTATTTGACGAAGTTTATGCAACCTTTGGCTTGAAGTATCATGCTGAACTTTCTACACGTCCGGAAAATTCCATGGGTGATG
Organism: uncultured Phascolarctobacterium sp.; assembly: GCA_964630355.1. Lineage (GTDB taxonomy): Bacteria > Bacillota > Negativicutes > Acidaminococcales > Acidaminococcaceae > Phascolarctobacterium_A. Next base: position 2,032 of record CAZVSX010000038.1, on the reverse strand, counting down.
ATGCAACTTGGGAATTAGCAACTCAAGGTTTAAGAGATGCTTTGGAGGACTGTGGCCTGGATTATGTGATTAATGAAGGCGATGGTGCTTTCTATGGACCCAAAATTGACTTCCATCTGACAGACTCTATTGGTCGTACTTGGCAGTGCGGTACTATCCAATTGGATATGCAGCTACCGGAACGTTTTGAATTGACTTATACTGGTGAGGATGGTCTTAAACATCGTCCGGTTATGATTCATAGGGTTGTTTATGGTTCTATCGAACGTTTTATTGGTATTTTGATTGAACATTATGCAGGTGCTTTCCCTGCTTGGTTGGCACCGTGCCAGGTACGTATTCTGCCTATTACTGATAAGCATGTTGATTATGCAAAAGCTTTGGCAGATAAGATGTTCGAGCTTGGACTGCGTGTACATTTAGACGACCGCAATGAAAAACTTGGTTACAAGATTCGTGAAGCTCAAGTACAAAAAGTACCTTATACTTTGGTAGTAGGTGACAAGGAAATGGCAGAGGGTACTGTAAATGTACGCCGTCGCGGAGAAGGCGATATTGGTGCTATGTCACAGGATAATTTCCTTTCCATGCTGTTAGACGAAATTAAGAATAAAAAATAAATAGTTTTTTTGAACCTTCTAAAGGCAGAGTCTGTGTTTAATTACGATACAGCTCTGCCTTTTAATAGTTTGTGAAGTTGTCACTGTTTGTAAACATAAATGACACTTGTTGTATGATATAATAAAAATATCAAGTAATAAGCTTAGAAAATAGGACTGAGCTGAAAAGGAGGTTTAGATTATGGACGAAAAAATTTTGCGAGCCTTTAATGAGCAGATTCAGGCTGAATTTTATTCTGCTTATATGTATTTGGCTATGAGTATTAGCATGGAAACCAAAAATCTTAAAGGTATGGCGCATTGGCTGTATAAGCAGTATGAAGAAGAACGCGGACATGCACTGCGGCTGATGAAATTTGTACAGGAACGAGGAGAAACTCCGGAACTTTTAACCATTGAAATGCCGCCTGCTGAATATGGTTGCCCTTTAGAGCTGTTTACTAAGGTTTTGGCACATGAAAAATATGTTACTGAACGTATTCGTGCTTTGTACGAATTGGCACTGGAACATAAAGATTATGCGGCACAGAATCATTTGCAGTGGTTTATTGACGAACAGGTTGAAGAAGAAGCAAGTGCAGCAGAGATTGCAGCCAAATTAGAGCTTATAGGCGAAAATATGGGCGGAATTTTTATTGTTGATAGTCAATTGGCCGCAAGAAAATAAAATAGTGTTGACATGAATTTAACTTTGTGGTATCATACTAAGGTAACAAAGCAGAAGCCACTCGCTTCTCACCTTGCGGTTATGACTCGACAGGGTTGGATATGATATTACTGCGGGTGGATTTGTTCTGCCCGCTTTTATTTTTTTAGTAAGCTGAGTGCTTACACAGTGTTCCTGGAGGTGAATTGTTATAAGTAAAGAAAGCTTGCGTATCAACGAAGAAATTCGTGCGCGTGAAGTGCGTGTTATTGCCAATGGGGGCGAACAGCTTGGCATTATGTCCAGCCGTGACGCTCTGAAACTTGCGGTCGAAAATCATCTGGATCTGGTTGAAATTGCTCCAACAGCAAAACCGCCCGTGTGCCGGATTATGGATTACGGCAAGTATCGTTATGAGCAACAGAAACGTGAAAAAGAAGCTCGTAAGAAACAAAAAACCTTCGACATTAAGGAAGTTAAGCTGCGTCCTGGTATTGAGGATCATGACTTCAACGTTAAGTATAAGAATGCAGTACGTTTCCTGGAAGATGGCGATAAGGTAAAAGTAACCATCATGTTCCGTGGCCGCGAACTGTCTCATCCTGAGCTTGGCGAAGTGCTGCTGAATCGTATGGCACAGCAGCTTAAAGAAATAGCCGTCGTAGAAAGAGTGCCCAAATTAGAAGGCAAAAACATGATTATGATTGTTGTGCCTAAACCTGCTAAATAATAGAGGAGGAATTTACAATGCCGAAAATGAAAACCC
>CAZVSX010000037.1:0-5861 GCA_964630355.1 uncultured Phascolarctobacterium sp. | reverse complement strand
TAGCGCATAAAAATACCCTCCTTACTGGATTGTCCAGTAAAGAGGGTACATATCAATTTAGAAAGTCGGTTTTTTATTTTATAATTTTTTATCTACTGTAAAAAGCATATCCATTGGTTTTTCTTTACGTGCTTCTATATTAGATGTGCTAAATCCAGGCATTTCTTCTTTTGTTAATTCTATACGTCCATATTTGCGTTCATAGTCATCAATAACCCATTTCAAAATTTGTTCTATTTCCTTATTAACCGAACGACCATTATTTTTGGCAAGGCGTTTCATCTTATTCATAATAATAGGATGAATACGCAATGTAAAGCGTGCTTCTTCCATTTTTAATTCCCTCCAATAATTCTCTTAACTACTATTATATGGATTAAAAGTCGATTTGACAAGCAAAAGAGATTTTAAGAAAGAATATACTAAAATATATAGATAAAAATTATAAAGAAAAGTCTTTTCATATATTTCAAGAAATACTTTCTGAAATATGCTATAATAATCAATAAATAACTTTTTAGGAGGCAATAATGAATTTAGTAATAAATAAAATATATCATGGATTCAAGGTTATAGAAACTAGCTACGTTGCTGAGGTGAGTTCCCAAGCCTATATCATGGAACATATTCAAAGCGGTGCGCATTTGTTTTATCTTGCTAATAATGATGATAATAAGGTATTTTCTATTGCTTTTAGAACTCCTCCCGCAGATGACAGCGGTGTAGCTCACATTTTGGAGCATTCATCTTTATGCGGCTCACGTAAATATCGTCTTAAAGAGCCTTTTGTTGATTTAGTTAAAGGCTCTCTTAATACATTTTTAAATGCAATGACTTATCCCGATAAAACGGTTTATCCGCTTGCCAGTCGAAATGATAAAGACTTTCATAATTTAATGGATGTTTATCTTGATGCTGTCTTTTATCCGCTTATTTACGAAAATAAGTATACATTGCGTCAAGAGGGTTGGCATTATAACATTGACAGCTTAGATGGAGAGCTTAGTTATAATGGTGTTGTTTATAATGAGATGAAAGGTGTCTATTCTTCACCAGATGCATATTTAGAGAACGAAGCTATGAAAGCACTTTTTCCAGATACCTGTTATCGTTTTGAATCTGGTGGTTACCCTGATGCTATACCGCAGCTGACACAAGAAAAATTTGAACAATTTCATAAAACCTATTACAGCCCAGAGAATTCCTATATCTACCTTTATGGTGATATGAATATTGAAGAAACACTGAAATATATTGATAATGATTATTTAAGCTATTTTACTAAAACTGGTAATGTTAATACAGAAATCGCAGAGCAAGAACCTCTAGTACGCACAGCAGAGGTAGAAGCTTATTATCCTGTGGCACTTGGTGAAGACTGCAATACAAAAACATACCATGAGCTTTCTATTGTAACAGGTAAAGCTACTGACTTACAAACATCCATGGCACTGTCAATTTTAAAGAATATTCTTTTAGACAATGAATCTTCTCCTTTACGTCGTGCATTATTAAAAGCAGGAGTAGGGCAGAATATTAGCGGTAGTTATTTAAGCAGTGCCTTACAACCAGTTTTTTCAATTCGTGCAAGCGGCAGTGAAAAAGATAAACGCGATCAGTTTATAAGTGTAATTTATAAAACTTTACAAGAACTTACAATTAACGGTATTGATAAGAAATTATTGGAAGCAAGCTTAAATTCGACAGAATTTAAGCTTCGAGAAGCTGATTTTGGCGCTTATCCCAAAGGGCTTATTATAGGTTTAAGTATTATAGACAGCTGGATTTATAATGTTAATCCAATTGTTGCCGTAAACTATAACAAAATATTAGCTAATTTACGTCAAGCGTTACACACAAATTATTTTGAAAATCTTATTGAAACTTATCTATTAGATAATACTCATAAAGTAATTGTAAGCTTATTACCACAACCAGGAAAAGAAGAAGCAGAGCAAAAAAAAGCTGCTGCTGATTTGGCAAAAATAAAAGCAAAAATGACTGAAAAGCAGTTACAAAAATATATCGATGAATGTGAAGAACTGCATCGTTTACAAGCAGAACCAGATAGTGAAGAAGCACGTGCATCTATTCCTGTTCTTAAACGTAATGATATACGTCAGCAAATTGAAAATATATCCACAGAAGAAGAACATATAGACAAAAATACAATTATATACATTCCTGCTAATACTAATAAAATTACATATTTAAATTATTATTCTGATATTACTGATATTAAAGCAGAGCAGCTACCGTTATGTTTTTTATTGACAGATATTCTCGGTAAGTTTGATACAGAACGCTATACTTATGAAGAACTTGCTACCAATAGTATTATGTATACTGGAGGTATTTCATCTAATGTACGTGCTTATAGCGAAGCAGAATCTGCTGAAAAATATAAGATTTACTTTTCTATTAAAGCTAAATGTCTTACAGAAAATTTACCTCAAACTTTAGATATTTTACAGGCTTTATCACTTGAAAGTAAATTTGAAAACAAAGAGCGATTTAAAGAACTTATCAGTGAAATAAAAACTGATTGGGATAATAATTTCTTTAATCAAGGGCAGACGATAGCCATTATGCGACTTTATTCCTACTGTGCTGCAGCACCACGTGTCAATGAGCAGGACGAATTTACTTATTATCAATTTCTAAAAAACTTATTAGATAATTTTGACGAAAAATTTTCTAATGTTTTGCTGCAATTACAGCAACTGCTTAAAAGATTCTTCCAAAAAACAAAGTATCTATTAACTTATTCTTGTGATGCAGAAGATAAAATGATTGTACGTCAGCAAACTTTAAATTTACTAGAAAAATTTTCAGAAACTGTGATTGGTGAAAATCCGGATATATTGCCAATGCCTGAAATTAATGAAGCAATTACTACATCCGGAAAAGTACAATATGTTGTAGCTGGCGGCAATTTTGCTAAATACGGACATAAATATGTAGGGGCAATGGCTGTTTTGGAAACTATTTTACGCTATGAGTATTTATGGACTAAAATTCGTATACAAGGCGGTGCTTATGGAGCAAATGCGAGATTTGAGATTAACGGTTTAGGAATGTTTGCATCTTATAGAGATCCTCAATTGTCTAAATCTTTAAATGCTTATAACGAGCTTGCTGCCTGGTTAAAAAATATAAATTTCTCAACACGAGAATTGGACAAATATGTTATTGGTACAATTAGTTCTATGGATATTCCTTTAACTAACAGTATGCGTATGGATAAAGCTAGTATAAATTATTTAAAGCAGATACCTGATTCATTACGACAACGCATACGTAATGAAGTCCTCAATGTAACTAACGAAGATTTACAAAAATTAGGAAGAGTAGTGGAGGATATGCTTAGCGATGGCTTGATTTGCGTAGTCGGCGGTAATCAGTCTATTGAAGCAAATAAAGAATTGTTCAATAAAATTATTAGTGCGTAAATATAAACTAATAAAGTAAAAAAGAGCGGTATTACCAAAATTTTATAAAAGTAATATCGCTCTTTTTTCTTTGTTTATTAATATATATATATCACCACTTACTTTTATCTTTGTATACTTACTTATCATTGACACCAGTAAGAAGTTCTGCTATACTAATTGCAGACGGAACATTCTGTATTACCTGCACCTGTATACTTTTCAGTATATGAGCAGGCGATATGTTTTTTAACATGTCGGCGGAAATGTTTCCGTCTTTTATTATGTCATAAAACTTTGCGTTAATCTAATTCATTATTTTGGGCTTTTGCAATAAGTCCTTTATATGTTTTATATACTATATTATTGTAACATGTTAAAATAATATTCATACCATAATCATGATTGCTATTCAACCATTCACTGCAAGTAAGTAAAGCTATACGTGCAGCTTCATCAACAGGATATTTATAAACACCAGTAGATATTGCAGGAAAAGCAATACTATGCAGATGGTGCTTTTTTGCAATATCTAAGCAATTTTTATAACAATTGGCAAGGTCAGAACGTTGCTTTATATCATTATTGTAAATAGGCCCAACAGTATGAATTACATAACTTGCAGGTAGATTATATCCAAAAGTTATTTTTGCTTCTCCTGTATTGCAGCCGCCTAAATCACGACATTCTTCTAATAAGGCAGAACCTGCTGCTTTATGAATAGCACCATCAACTCCTCCGCCACCAAGTAAACTTTTGTTAGCGGCATTTACTACAGCATCACAATCTAATGTAGTAATATCACCATACCATACAGAAATAGCATTTTGCTGTTTATTTTTCTTTGCATCATCTAATAATTCAGTAATCATTTTGTTCTGAATGTTAAATGGATAGGGGGAAGCTGGATTAAAGATAATACCTGCTATATCACGCATCAGTAATATCGCTTCAAAATAATTAATAAGAGGTCTGCTGATTGTAGGGCAGGAGTCTCCTTGAACATAGGTTTCCAAGCTGCTAAAAGCAGTTACGTATTCTAATCCGTTTTCGGTAGTTTGTGTTTGTAACAACAATTGATTTTCTTGTTGTTCAGCTATAGGTATTATAACATTTGAGCCTTCTTGTAAAATTAAGCTAACAGCATGAAGTAATTTTATTAAGTTTGCTTCATTTTGGTTTTTAGCAAAAAAATACTGAGCATTAGCAATAATGTCTGTTGTTGGATGTAAGCACATAAGTACAGCTCTCCTTTTTTATATTATAACTATATATAGTATATAGTAAAAAAAGCAACTCTGTAAAGAGTTGCTTTGATATATTTGATATAATAGACGTAATAATGACATCATTTTACATTCAATTTACAATCATTTTCACTTAAAGCATTCTGAATACAGAAATTACTTTGCCTAAAACTTGAATATTATCAGAACCAACAATTGGTTTATATTTATCATTTTCAGGTTGCAGACGAACACTACGCAATTCTCTGAAATAACGCTTTACTGTAGTTTCTTCACCATCAATTAAAGCAACGACAATATCACCATTGTTTGCGAAATTCTGCTTACGTGCAATAATATAATCATGATCCAGAATACCAGCATTAATCATGCTGTCTCCAGAAACAGACAACATAAACACATCATCGTCACAACCAATAAGATCTCTAGGAATAGGATAGGTTTCTTCAATATTTTCTACTGCTAAAATTGGTACTCCAGCAGTTACTTTGCCAACAAAAGGTACAGGAACCAAAAGTTTATTTCTCCAAGCATCTCCTTCGCTCATAAGTTCTAAAGCACGCGGTTTAGCTGCATCACGCTGAATAAAACCATATTCCTGAAGCTTTTTTAAATGATTATGTACACTCGCACTTGAGGACAAGCCAACTGCAAGACCAATTTCACGTACTGCTGGTGGATAACCTTTATGATTAATAAAAGTACGTACAAATTTAAGTATATTACGCTGTCTTTCAGAAAGCATATCTTCTGTATAGTTACCATCAAAATCTGGTGGTAGTGCTTTTCTTCTTCCCATGATAGAACCTCCAATCATGTGTTTATATATAGTTTACAGTAATTATAACAGATAAAAAAAGTTTCGTCAAACAATAGTGCGAAATTAGTATTATTTAAGCGAAAATAACTAGTATTTTATGAGATAATTTACTTTAATAACGCAAAAGAAGCCTAAGTTAAACTTAGACTTCTTTTGCTACTATAGTTATTTATAGTGTAGCTTTTTTTGTAAAACGAGGTGGTGAAACTCGCTATGCAAAAGCTAAAACTATTGCATGAAAAATTATTAGCTTTAAATATTATATTTACTAGTGTCTAAATTGTCAAGAACAGTTTATACTATTAGAAAAAAAGAAGGACGTAATTCACATTGCGTCCGATAATATATATTATGTTAAATTTT
>CAZVSX010000036.1:0-7337 GCA_964630355.1 uncultured Phascolarctobacterium sp. | reverse complement strand
AATTAGATGAGAAGTTTACTGGTGAAGTTTCTCGTTTAGACAATAAGATTGACAAACTGGATGACCGTGTAGAAAAAGTTGGTGCTATGGCTGCTGCTATCGCTAACCTGCATACTATGGGTTATGATCCGGCTGCTCCGACTGAGTTTGCAGTAGGTGTTGGTCAATATCGTGATAAAACTGGTGTAGCACTGGGTGCTTTCCATTATCCTAACCGCGACTTTATGCTGAGCTTCAGCGTATCCAGCGCTGGTGATGAGTACATGGGCGGTATTGGTGCAACCTGGAGAATAGGTCGCAAATCCCCTGAAAAAATGCGTCAGGATGCTGCGGAAAAAGCTGTAAAAGCTAGATTGGCTAAAGCAGAAGCTGACAAAAAAGCTGCTAAAGATGCACGTGTTGCAGCTCAACAAAAGAGACATGCAGAAATGCTGGCAGCTAGACAAGGCAAATAATATAGAAGTTAGTTAGAACCATTGAGGGGCAAGGGAAACTTTGCCCCTTTTTCTGTTATATTTGTTAATTTTATGTTATGATATGTTTAACGGAGGTGAGGCTTATGCGTTATCTAAAGCTGATGATTTTTCTGCTTTTGCTTTGTTTGCCGTCTGCTGCGTTTTGTCAAAATCTGCAAAAGGCAGGAGCGACAGATGTAGGTATACTGTATGTTGATATTGATTCTGTGCAGAGCGTGAGCAGAGGCGGACAGTTGTATTTGGCAGTTTTTGCTGAGGAGAAGTATACGGATGCAGATTATTTGAAGTCGCTGCGTGAGGAGGAGTCGCTGGCACAGGCTGCAAGTGCTATGTATCTTTATTTGTTCAATCAAAAGGGTACGGAATATACTGTGGCAGCACGTTATATTCTTGACACCAGCGGACGTGTGTGTGCTGACTTGGGGGCAGATGTACAATTGCAGCAGGTTGCTGGCAATGAAACGATGTTTAACGCTTATACTAAAGCATTGGACGGACTTAATGCTAAGAGCAGACAGTCTAAATGGCTGCAAAAAAAATAAAGGCAGGCATTGATATGAACTTTGGAGAGTTTAACTTTTGGAGTGCATATCAGAGCCTGCTTTTTCTTTGCAGTAAATATTTGTACTTGCGTTGTAAATAAAATAGCGTTACAATAAAACAAAGGAGGGAGTAATGTGGAAAAGACAGCTACACTTAATTTACGAATAAATCCTGAAGTAAAAGAAAATGCAGAGCAGGTACTGTGCAAATTGGGAATCCCCATGTCAACTGCTATTAATATATATTTAAAGCAAATTGTACTTACCGGAGGTATTCCTTTTCGTGTTGCCTTACCGGATTTTCCTGAAAGTATTAATGCTGATACCATGAGTGATAAGCAGTTGTATAAAAAAATCAGTGATAGTTATACTGATGTTGAAGAAAACAGGGTTTATAAAGCTGCTGAGGCATTTGCCGAATTCAGAAAGTCTAAAAAATGAAACATTATGAGGTATGTATTACGCAGACAGCTTTAAAAGATATGGAGAAAATTTACGAATATATAGCTGTGCAGTTATGTTCGCCTCAAACAGCAATGAAACAGTACAACAGAATTGCTGATGCTATTTTAACTTTAGACGTTTTCCCAGAAAGATTTGCACTGCTTCAATCTAATATTAAATTATTGAAATCTTTAAGACGTTTATTGGTAGATAATTTTTCTGTATTTTATACTATAAAAGGTGACAGTGTGGTTGTTATAAGTGTGCTGTATAGTGCCTCAAATATTGAAGAACGTTTAAAAGATAGGATGTCATAGGATAAAATAAAGGCAGACATTGATATGAACTTTGGGAGCGAGAGCTTTTGAAATACATATCAGTGTCTGCTTTTTCTTTGCAGTAAATACTGGTGTCAGACGTTGCACTTTAATGCAGAAATAAGCTATAATATAAACAAGTATATCTAGCTGTATTATAATTGGCTGAACTTAAAAATTTTTAGATATAGGAGAAGAAAAATGTTTATTGACAGAGCGAGGATTTATGTGGAAGCAGGCGATGGCGGCGATGGTATGAGCAGTTTCCGCAGAGAAAAATTTGTAGAAAAGGGCGGCCCTAACGGTGGTAACGGCGGACGTGGCGGTGACGTTGTTTTGGTTGCTGATAAAAATCTTAATACACTGATTGATTTTCGTTATAAAAGAAAATATGTTGCTAAACGTGGCGGTCAGGGCGGTACTAAAAACTGTACCGGTATGCGTGCTGATACGGTGCTTGTAAAAGTTCCTATGGGAACTTTGGTGCGTGATGATGCGACAGGCGCAGTAATGGCAGACCTTGTAGAGGATGGACAGCAGTATGTTGCAGCAAAAGGCGGACGTGGCGGCAAAGGCAATGCCTGCTATGTTACCAGCACAAACCGTGCTCCTACTTTTGCAGAAAAAGGTGAGCCGGGTGAAAACCGCTGGCTGAAACTGGAGCTGAAACTTTTGGCTGATGTTGGTCTTGTTGGTTATCCAAGTGTAGGAAAATCCAGCATTATTGCTCAGGTGAGTGCGGCACGACCGGAGATTGCTGCTTATCATTTTACTACCTTATCTCCAGTACTTGGCGTGGTGCGTTTAGATGATGAACGCAGCTTTGTGCTGGCTGATATTCCTGGTTTAATTGAGGGTGCACATGAGGGTATTGGTCTTGGTCATGATTTTCTGCGTCATGTAGAGCGGACTAAGGTGCTGCTGCATATAGTTGACGTGGCAGGCGTAGACGGTCGTGATCCTTTGGAGGATTTTGATAAGATAAACAATGAACTTGCTGAATACAGCGAACGCTTGGCTCGCCGTCAGCAGTTGGTTGTAGCTAATAAGATGGATTTGCCTGAGGCTCAGGAAAATTATGAACGCTTGAAAGAATATGTAGAAGCTAAGGGATATGCTATCTGCAAGGCTAGTGCTGCTACCGGTGAGGGTCTGCGTGAGCTGATGTTTAAGGCTTATGAGCTTTTGCAGCAGTATGTACCGGAGGAAGATGAAGGAGACTTGGCACGCTTTGATGAAATTGATCCTGACAGCTATGAAATTGTTGCAGGCAATGATACAGAATGGGAAGTACGCGGTAAGAATATTGAACGTCTTGTAGCTATGACTAATTTTGATAATGATGAAGCACTTTATCGTTTCCAGTTGATTTGGAAACGTCTTGGCATTGACGAGGCATTGAAAGAAAAGGGCGTGCAGGAGGGGGAATCTGTACGTATCCGCGATATGGTTTTTGAATATAAAGAAAATAATTAACTGATTTGCTTATATTTATTATGGAATGCAGGTGAGGGGAAATGTTGAAAGATAAAGAATACCGCAGCGTTTTGCAAAAAGCAAGGCGGATTGTTGTCAAAGTAGGTTCTAGTACAATCACTTATGCCAATGGTAAGCGTAATTTCAGTCAGATAGATAGATTGGCACGTGAAATCAGCGATTTACAAAATCAAGGCAAACAAATGGTGCTGGTTACCAGCGGTGCTGTGGCTGTGGGAGTAGACCGCATGGGGCTGCCATGCAAACCGCAGACTATCCCTGGAAAGCAGGCGGCAGCTGCTGTGGGTCAGGGTGTTTTAATGCACACCTATGAGAAAATATTTGCTGATTATGGTCAGATTGTAGCACAAGTTTTGATTACTAAGACGGAGGCTATTGACCGTCATCGTTATACTAATACCCGCAATACTTTTATGGAGCTTATGCAGCAGGGAGTAATCCCCATAGTCAATGAGAATGACGTAGTTGCTCTTGATGAACTGAAAATAGGCGATAATGATAATATGTCTGCTCTTGTAGGCGGTATTATTGATGCGGATTTGGTTATTATTCTTTCTGATGTAGAAGGACTTTATACGGCTAATCCGCAGACACATCCGGATGCAGAGTTAGTATCGACAGTGCTTGAAATTACATCGGAAATAGAGGCAAGTGCGGGTGGTGTAGGCTCAAGCCGTGGTACAGGCGGTATGGCAACTAAATTGCAGGCAGCGAAGGCGGCTACCAGCAGTGGTATTCAGCTGGTAATTGCCAGCGGAACAGAGAAAAATGCCATAAGCCGTATTTTGCAGGGGGAGGTCATAGGTACTCTCTTTGTTAGCAGAGAAAACCGTTTGCAGTTCCGTAAGCGTTGGTTGGCGTTTGGTTCGCAGCTGCAAGGCTGTCTTGTTGTTGATGATGGCTGTGCTAAAGCTATACGTAAGGCTGGCGGATGCAGTATTTTGCCGGCAGGAATCTGTGCTGTGGAGGGAAGTTTTCAAACAGGCAGTACGGTAAGCGTTGTGGATAAAGATAAACATGAACTGGCACGTGGAATGGTGCATTATTCTTCTGAAGAATTGGAGCAGATTAAGGGCTGTAAATCTGCCGATATAGAGGAAATTTTGGGACATAAGAATTATGATGAAGTTATTCATCGTGACGATTTGGTTATTTTGTAAGGCTGGTGAAAATGATGGAAACCTACGAACTGGTACTGACTAAAGCACAGGCAGCAAAAAAAGCAGCAGCAAAGCTGGCTGTAACAGGAACAGCAGTAAAAAATAATGCTTTGTTGGCGATGGCTGCTGCACTGGAAAACAGCAAAGCAGAGATTCTGGCTGCCAACGAACAGGATATGCAGGCTGCTGCTGCCAAGGGTATGAAAAAATCTATGCTGGACAGGCTGAAACTTACTGATGAGCGAATCAATGGTATGGCAGATGGTCTGCGGCAGGTTGCTGCACTGCCTGATCCCATAGGAAATGTGCTTGATGGTAAAACTCTGCCTAATGGTTTGCAGATTACCAAGGTACGTGTTCCTCTTGGCGTTATCGGAATAATTTATGAAGCTCGTCCTAATGTAACTGCTGATGCTGCCGGTTTGTGTTTAAAATCAGGCAATGCTGTTATTTTGAAGGGCGGCAGTGAAGCCATGCTTTCTAACAAGAAGATAGCAGCAGTTTTAGCAGCTGCTGCTGAGGCAAATGGGATTCCTGCTGGTGCAGTTCAGTTTATTGATACCAGCGACAGAGAAGCAGTAAATGTACTTACACATCTTAATGGCTTGGTAGATGTAGTCATTCCCCGCGGTGGTGCAGGTCTGATTAAGGCGGTAGTGATGAACTCTGCGGTTCCGGTAATTGAAACAGGTGCAGGTGTATGTCATACTTATGTAGATAAAGATGCTGATGTTGAAATGGCAATGAAGATAGCTTTTAATGCTAAAGTTCAGAGACCGTCTGTCTGCAATGCTATGGAAACTTTGCTGGTGCATAAGGATATTGCTGGTAAGTTTCTGCCGATGATGCTGTTGATGTATAATTCTTCGGGAGTAGAAATACGCGGAGATGCTGTTGTACAGGAATACAGCAGTCAGGTGCGTACTGCTTCGGAGGAGGATTGGGCAACTGAATATGGTGATTTGTGTTTATCTGTAAAGGTTGTCGAGAGCATTGAAGAAGCGATGGAACATATTGCTAGATATGGAACAGGACATAGTGAATGTATCGTTACCAGTAATTATCAGGCGACACAGCTGTTTCAGCAAACAGTAGATGCAGCAGCAGTTTATGTTAATGCTTCTACACGCTTTACAGATGGTAATGAATTCGGCTTTGGAGCAGAAATTGGTATCAGCACACAAAAGCTGCACGCCCGCGGCCCAATGGCACTGCCGGAGCTTACAAGTACAAAATATCTGATAAACGGCAATGGTCAGGTACGCAGTTGAATATCAAGTATTAAAGAATAAGCAGGAGAGTTACATTTACTGTGTAACTCTCTTTAGCTTGCAGTAACGCTTGTGAAAAATAAGGCTAATTATTAGAAGATTTGCTTTAGCTTAGAAATAACTGTTTAAAATTCACATTTTCATACTAGTTTTTATTAGCTTAGGTATATGCTTTATGTTTAAAATTTGATATAATTAATTGGATAAGACTAGAATGTTGTTTTGCTGCATTTTAGAGGCTGGAGGTAGTATTTTTGGAAGAATTATATCGTGAAGAATCTGGAACAAGTACACAGAGAAAAATTTTGGCAGCCGTTGCTCTGATAATGATTGGTTGTCTATATGTTTATGAATGGCAGGGACTGCAGGAAACAAAGCGTTTTAATCTACTCGGCTGGGGTATGGATACAGTGCTTTTTTGCCTGTGGGTTTGGCGTGTTTCCTTTGGCTATACCTTAATTCTTTATAAAAATTATAAGCTGGAAGTAATCAGTCATGGTTTAGGCTTTATTAAACGTAGTTATGTTGTTGATTTGACGCGTACAGAAAGCTTTACTGATAAGTATGTAAAAAGCTTTTTCCGCAAAACGAAGATTAAGCATTATATCCATCGTTATAATTCTTTGGACAATAATCAGCAGCGTCTGCTTGTATTTACTGAGGGCAAAAAGAATAAGCTTGCTGGTCTGATTTTTAAGTCCAGTGATGAGTTTATTAAACAATTACGTAAGCAAATGCCTGATAAATATATTCAACTGTAAAAGCTGATAATAAGGAGGATGTTTTAATGGAAGCTTTGGCTGCTGTAGAGCCTGTGGCTGTCTGCACTCGTGTAATGCAGATATTTTTTGGTTCTTTTATCTATATTTATCTTATTGCCAAACTGGTAGGCCCGGAAAATAAAATGGCGTGGTTCAGAAAACGTAAAAAATATACGTTCTTTAACCGCCGTGGTATTTTCGGTGAGGATATTAATTTCGGCTATCCTGTCTGCTGGCAGGGGGTAGCTGTGTTCTTTGCTATTTACGGCGTTGTTTTCGGTTTCGGTTACTGGTATATTTTCGTACATACTTATTGAGTTGTTTTTATTTTATTAATTATACTTAGGAAGGAATTTTCTTCAATGGCAGAGATTAGAGGTATTGTTGTAAAAAAGCAAGGCGAACGTGCTGAGGTTAAGGTAGATAAGACTGAAAGTGAGCTGACGGGACTGCCTAAATATCTCGATTGCTGGAATCCGGTAGGAGCAAAGGCAGGCGATGTTGTAGGCGCAGAATATCGTGATTTTGATAAAACAAAAGCGAAGTTTATTATGTATGGTTTGCCGCTGACAGGTATTTTGGCAGGTGTGGCGTTTGGTCACAGTCTGGCAATATTTTTCCATGAGGATGAAATGCCTTTTATTATTGGTGGTATTGTTCTGTGGCTGATTGTAACAGTAAGTTATGCACGTATCTTTAAGCGTGATGCAGTGCGTGAGGGCAAACAGCCGGTTATTTTTGAAATCCAGCAGCCGAAAATGGTTATTGATATGAGTCATAAGAGTGAAGGTTAAACAGATAATGAAGGTTGTTTTAGCTTCTGCTTCACCGCGCAGACAGCAGCTGCTTGAGCAGTTAGGCATAACTCC
>CAZVSX010000035.1:0-9259 GCA_964630355.1 uncultured Phascolarctobacterium sp. | reverse complement strand
TTTTTTGTATAAAAAAGACTCAAGCATTTCTGCTTGAGTCTGAGAAGAACTACGAATATTTGATTAAAAAATTAATGAAAACTACTTACTATTCGTTCATTAGATGCAGATATTCAAAAAGTTTAAAAAGTAAACTCATGATAATAGCTACAAGAGTTGCTAAAACCATACCTTGAACAGCAAAAGCCCCGAAAGAGAGCTTTGCTCCGGAAAGACCTATAATCATGATAACAGAAGTCATGACAAGATTTGATGATTTGCTGTAATCAACTTTGCTTTCAACTAGTACACGAATGCCGGAAGCAGCAATTACACCGAATAAAAGAACGCAAATTCCACCCATTACAGGGACAGGAATACTGTGAATAAGCTCACTTAATTTACCGCAGAAAGAAAGGATGATAGCCAGTACAGCGGCACCACCGATAACCCAGGTGCTGTACACTTTAGTAATAGCCATTACACCGATGTTTTCGCCATAGGTAGTGTTAGGGGTAGCACCTGCAAAGCCGCTGATAACGTTGGAAAGACCATCTGCGAATAATGAACGTGAAAGACCAGGATCTTTAATCAGATTACGGTCTACAATATTTCCGGTAACGACAAGGTGTCCGATATGTTCAGCTAAAACGACAAGTGCCGCTGGAGCGATAATAATTATGGCGTTAAAATCGAATACCGGTGCGTAAAAATGCGGTATTTGAAACCATGGAGCATCGATAACTGGTTGGAAGTTTACCATACCCATAAATGCTGCAAAAATATAACCGCAGATAACACCGAAAAGAATAGGGATGATACTCATAAAGCCGCGGAAAGCAACTGAGCCAATAACACCAATTGCTAAAGTAAACATAGATACGGCGATATTGCTTAGGTTGATATTATCACCAGTCAGACCTGCCATATTTGCGGCAACAGGCGCTAGTTCCAATCCGATAACGGCAATGATGGCACCCATTGCTGCTGGTGGAAAAATGACATCAATCCAGCGTGTACCTATATAATGGATAATAACCGAAAAGAGCATAAACAAAAGACCGAAAACAATAAATCCGGACTGTGCGTGATTATAAGCAGAAGTTGACATAATTAAAAGAACAGGAGATATAAAAGCAAAGCTGGAACCTAAATATGAAGGTATTTTTCCTTTCGTAATGAAGATGTACAATAGTGTACCTAAACCATTCATGAATAAACAGGTAGTAGGACTTACTTTGAACAAAAAAGGAACCAGCACAGTTGAGCCGAACATGGCAAACAAATGCTGGATACTTAAAGGAATATTTAACAGTAGTGGTGGTCGTTCTTCAACTTGAATTACTTTACGTTCCAAAATAATAACCTCTTTTCTTAAGAATTACTATGATAATTTTAAGTGCATTTTTTGATAAATGCAAGCAGAAAATACAGAAATACAAAATAATTCTTAGCTTTTGAAGATACGTACTGTAATATTGAGGTTATTGCAGAGTTTTTGTGCAGAGAAATTATTGGTTTTAAAAGAATCTTGTAAATAGAATAACTAAAAATATCTCTCAATCAACAGGTTTTAAAGTTCGATTTTTGAGAGGTATTGGTATTATATAAGTTTAGACACCTGTTCCATCGAAACTGGGTACAAAATCTTCACAGGCTGATGTTTCTTCCTGAACAAAGCCATCTTCGATACTGCTGTGCAGCAGATAATTTTCCAATTCTTTGTATTCTTCTGCTGTTACTTTGCGGTTAATTTCAGGATAATCTTTGGCACAGCCGCTGGGAATATATTGATGCATAAGGCTGAACATAACTTGTCCGGGCTTAAATGTATCTGCTATCCAATCAATAATTTTTTTGCTGTTGTCAAGCATTCCGGGCATGATTAAGTGACGAATGATTACGCCTTTTGTCATAATACCATTATCATCTATTTGATAGTTGCCAACCTGACGATACATTTCTTTAATAGCTTCTGTAGCAATGCGGAAGTAGTAAGGTGCATTACTGTATTTTACAGCAGCTATATCATCGCTGTATTTTAAATCAGGTAAATAAATTTGAATTTTACCATTTAAACGGCGAAGCGTATCTTGTGTTTCAAATCCGCTTGTATTATATACGATTGGTACAGACAGTTTTTCATCTAAACTTTGTAGTATAGCTTCTGTAAAATGAGTTGGTGTAACTAGATTTATATTATGAGCACCTTGTTTTATAAGTTCTTGATAAATTTCTTTAAGGCGGGTTACTGTAATTTCTTTACCAAAGCCTTTGCAGCTTATTTTATAGTTTTGGCAGAATACGCAATGAAGATTACAACCGGAAAAAAATACAGTTCCACTGCCTTTTATTCCGCTGATTACTGGTTCTTCCCACATATGCAGACCTGCACGGGCAACGATGGGAGTTATGCCGACTCCACAGCTGCCAAAACAACCATTAGTATCTGCCATATTTTGAGGACGGTCTACACCACAGCGATGTGGACAAACATAACATAATGTCATAAAACTCCCTCCAAATTGTTTTTTGTATTTGTTTTAATTTTAGCACATAAATACATTGTTGACAAAAATGTAACTGGATTTTATACTACTATGTAGTAGGTCATATAACTGACGGAAGTGGATTACCACAGGGGAGTATGACTGGTGAAGCCGACCGTCTGGGCACATAGTTCTGTGTACTGGTGTGTCGGTTGTTTTATTTTGCTTATTTTTATAGAAAAATTATGAACATCGCACTACGGAATTTTATTTTAGGAGGGTATAATATGCAGGAATTAACTTTGAAATATGGCTGCAACCCTAATCAGGGAAATGCACGTATCTGTATGGCTGACGGCAGCGAGCTGCCTATTAATGTACTTAATGGTCGTCCGGGATATATTAACTTTTTAGATGCTTTTAACAGCTGGCAGCTGGTAAAGGAACTGAAAGAGGCAACTGGTCTGCCAGCAGCAGCTTCCTTTAAACATGTAAGTCCTGCTGGTGCAGCTGTAGGTTTACCGTTAAGTGATACATTGAAAAAGATTTACTATGTAGATGATCTTGAACTTTCTCCATTGGCTAATGCTTATGCACGTGCACGTGGAGCAGATCGAATGAGCTCTTATGGTGATTTTGTTGCTTTATCTGATATATGTGATGTGCAGACAGCAAAAATGTTGGCACGAGAGGTATCTGATGGGGTTATTGCTCCTGGATATACTGATGAAGCGTTGGAAATTCTAAAAACCAAACGCAAAGGAACTTATAACGTTATTCAAATTAATCCGGATTATAAGCCGGAGCTTTTGGAACATAAGCAGGTATTTGGAATAACCTTTGAACAGGAGCGTAATGAGGCTAAAATTACAGCAGATTTGTTGACTAAACGCCCTACTGCAAACAAGGAAATTCCAGAAAATGCTGTACGTGATTTGCTGATTTCTTTAATTGTTTTGAAATATACTCAATCTAATTCAGTATGTTATGTTAAAGACGGGCAGGCTATTGGTATAGGTGCTGGACAGCAGTCACGAGTACATTGTACACGTCTTGCAGGAAATAAGGCGGATATTTGGTGGCTTCGTCAGAATCCTAAGGTTTTGGCACTGCCGTTTAAAGAATCTATTCGCCGTCCAGACAGAGATAATACTATAGATGTATATATTTCTGATGACTATGAAGATGTTTTGGCAGATGGTGTATGGGAGAATTTCTTCACCGAAAAGCCTGAACCGCTGACCCGTGAAGAGAAAAAAGCATGGGTAGAAAAATTACAGAATGTTGCTCTTGGCAGTGATGCTTTCTTCCCCTTTGGCGATAACATTGAACGTGCTCATCGCAGTGGCGTGCAATATATTGCACAGGCTGGCGGTTCCATCCGTGATGATAATGTCATTGAAACTTGTGATAAATACGGCATTGCAATGGCGTTTACTGGTTTGAGATTATTCCATCATTAATATTTTAGATATAAATCTTGAAAACAATAAAACGGTCGCAATAAGCGACCGTTTTATTTTAGGATTTTATTGTAATTATATATTTTAACAGTTGTCAATATAGGCTTTTGGCGGTAAAATTACATTTAACACTGTAAGTTTTAATGCGAAAAGATACAGAAATAAACTTAATGATTTTATATCAGCAATTAATATAGGAGTAATTATTATGAGGATTATTACAGGTAAAGCTAGGGGACTACAACTTATGGTACCTAAAAATTATGATGTTCGTCCTACAGCTGACCGGGTCAAGGAATCTGTTTTTAATATCATTGGAAGCAAGATTATTGGGGCTAAAGTGCTGGATTTATTTGCCGGAACAGGCAATTTGGGATTGGAAAGCTGGAGTCGCGGAGCTGATACTGTTACATTTATAGACTCAAGTTCAGAGTCTTTGAAGTTAGTTCGCAGTAATATTGCTAAATGTCGTGCTCAAGATGTATGTACTGTTATAAAAGGAAGTGCACCAGCTGTTGCAGAGCAGTTGGCAGTGAAAAATAATTTATTTGACTTTGCTTTTTGTGATCCTCCGTATAATAAGGGATGGGTTCAGCAGATAATAGCAGTATTTGAGAAAAAGTCTTTTTTGAAGCAGGGAGGCTATTTGATTATTGAACGCAGTGGGCATGATGAATTGCCTTCTTTGCCTAAAGGATGTGAGCTTGTACGCAGCAGTCATTATGGAGAAACTATAGTAGATTTTATTTGCTGGAATATTTTTGAAAAATAAAAAGGAATATTTTTGTTTATGTCGAATAAAATACAAGATATATTATAGAAATCACTTTAGGCGAATTATTTGACTAGAGATAATTTAGGAGGCTGGCTTATGCGCAGAGCAGTTTGTCCAGGAAGTTTTGATCCTGTTACCAAAGGACATATAGATATTTTTGAAAGAGCAAGTGCTATGTTTGATGAGCTCATTATAAGTGTGTTTCATAATCCTGGCAAAGATAAGGCTATGTTTTCTATGCAGGAACGTGTAGAGATGTTACAGGAAGCTACTAAACATATACCTAATGTACGTGTTACCTGTTTTTCTGGGTTGTTGAATGAGTTTTGCAAGAAAGAAGAAGCTCCTTTCATAGTCAGAGGTTTAAGGGCTTTTACAGATTTTGAATATGAATTTCAGAGGGCACTTTTGCTGAAGAAGATAGATAATCAGCTGGAAACAGTTTTTATTATGACTAATGCTAAATATTCTTTTGTTAGTTCTTCTGGTGTACGGGAGTTGGCTACATTTGGCGGAAGTTTAAAAGATCTTATACCAGAATGTATTGAGGAACGTGTACGCGAACATGTTTATCAAAAGTTTGAGTAGGAAGGAGAAGTGATGTTATGATTGAACGTAATAAGACTAACGTTGCTTTAGACGGCATTTTTGACGAGGTGCTTAGATTATTGTCAGAGGCCAGAAGAGTACCGCTTATGGATAAAATTGTTATTGATGAGGACGAGCTTCTTAACATTATTGATGACCTTAAAGAGGCAATACCAAGAGAGATTAAGAGTGCTCAGCAAGTATTAGAAGAACAGAAGGTTATCATTGATACAGCCAAGGCTGATGCTGAACGTATTGTACAGAAGGCTAAAGATGAGGCAGAAAGAATTCTTAGTGTAGCACAGGCTGAGGCAGATGCTAAGGTTCAGCAGGAAGAGATTGTGAAACAGGCTTATGTTGTAGCTGAAGAAGTAAAGTCTAATGCATTGCGTTATCAAAATGAAGTTAAGGAAGAAGCCGATAATTATAATATGTGCGTAAAGCGTGATTCTTTGCAGTATGCAGATGATATGCTTGTTTTTTTGGAAAATAATTTGCAGAGTGCCTTGCAGGGTCTAGCTGAAAACCGAGAAAATATTAATACTGCATTGCAGGAGGTGCTTAATCCTTTGCGGAATCATGAAGTTTCTGCTGATGTTGATTTAACAGATGCTGAGGATGAAGATAAATAAAAAGACCGAGTTTTTGATATATACCCTCTTTAGTGGTTTATTCACTAAGGGGGTATATATTATTTTAACTCGGTCTTTTAGTTATTTAAATAAATAGGAGAAATATAAAAATCGTTACCTGTACGATTGAAATGGCTTAACGGTTGCAGCATAGACCAAATATCAGTTGCGGCAATATCTAAATCAAGCTGTGAAGTAAAACAAGATGTTTCTGAGAAGTTTATATTTTTTCCTATTTTTGTAACTACTGGAAGGGAAGCAGTTTGTTTCATTTTTTTCAGTAACATTCTGCCTGTATTGTTGAATGCAAGGACACGCAGATATGCTGGTTCTGTTTGTTTCCAGAAAGTTTTATTTTTGTCGAATAACAATTGCAGTAACAACCGGCGTATGCGGCTGTTTGTGTAACGTTTACGAGTACAGCTTGCGATTGCTTCTGTCAGCGTTTGGCAGTTTGCGGAATGTTTCAGCAAATATTCAATACCTTCGCTTGCTTCACAGCATTCTGCAATTTGTGCAGGTGTTAGTAGCCTTAAACGGTAACTAATAAGTTGCCAAAGAATATAATTGTCTGTTTTGGCGTTTATTAAAGTATCGATGGTGTTTTTTGGGACTGCCTGCTGCCAAGAGCTGTTTCCAGCAGCCAAAGCTTGTCTAATAGCACTGGCACTGGCTTTGTTACCGTTAATTATATTTGAGTTGTAACCAGTATCTTGCCTTTGTATGTAGTAAGGCTGTATTTTACTATTTTGCAGTGCTTTGGTGTATTCTAATGCTAAAATATCATTAGGTGCATTAAGTATAGCTTTATCTGCTAAAATTTTCTGCCAGGATGCTGCGTAACTTAAACCTTGTTTGAGAAAGTTTTGCAGTTCAATTTGTACCGGTTTACTTAAAGCATGGCGTGCAAGAGTTTGAAAATCAGTTTGAGGATTTTCCGTACCGCAGCATAAACTATTTACACAGCCTGTAGCTATAAGCATTTTTACAGCACTGCGAGCAAAAAATTCTGCACTTCGTAGTGAAAATACACAGGGCAGTTCTAAAACGAGTGCTGCACCGTTTTCTACAGCAAGCTTTGCCCGCTGCCATTTATTGATAATTGCAGGTTCGCCGCGCTGCATGAAACTGCCGCTCATTACGACTATTACTGGCTGCTGTTTCAGTTCCTTTGTTTTTTGAAGGTGGTATAAGTGACCGTTATGAAAAGGATTATATTCAGCGATGATGCCGGTGGCTTGCATGGAAATCACGTCCTTGGTATTTTTGAATATTAATATTAAATATTATAGCATAAGCAGTGCAGAGATAAAATATTGACTGTTCAAGAAGCATGGAATAGTGTATACTGATAATATAATACTTTGATACTTTCAATTCATTTTCAGAATCAGGAGGCAGCATAGTGATTGTTTTTGTAGTTAATTGCGGCAGTTCTTCCATAAAATATCAGCTGATTAATATGGAAAATGAGCATGTTATGGCAAAAGGTCTTATTGAGCGT
Source organism: uncultured Phascolarctobacterium sp. (assembly GCA_964630355.1). Lineage (GTDB taxonomy): Bacteria > Bacillota > Negativicutes > Acidaminococcales > Acidaminococcaceae > Phascolarctobacterium_A. The sequence continues at coordinate 1,829 of CAZVSX010000035.1, read as the reverse complement.
ATTGGTATGGAGGGCTCCACTCTTAAACATACGCCGGCAGGCAAATATACTATTGATATAAAAGAATATATTCCTGACCATAAAGTTGGAATAAAAATGGCAGTTGATGCTCTGACAAGTAAGGAATATGGTGTCATTGCTGATATGTCAGAAATTGATGCTGTGGGACATCGTGTTGTACATGGAGGCGAGCGTTTTACAGACAGTGTATTAATTACCAGTGATGTGCTGCGTGGAATTGAGGCTTGTTGTGAAATAGCACCTTTACATAATCCTCCTAATCTGTATGGCATAAATGCTTGTATGGAAGTTATGCGCGGAACACCGCAGGTGGCTGTATTTGATACTGCATTTCATCAGACAATGCCTAAAGTTGCTTATTTATATGGACTGCCCTATGAGATGTATGTGAAATATGGTGTACGCAGATATGGTTTTCATGGTACATCACATAAATATGTTGCTTTGAGGGCTGCGGAGCTAATGCATGAGCATATGAATGATTTGCGTATTATTACCTGCCACCTTGGTAATGGTGCAAGTATTGCAGCTATAAAATACGGTAAATCTATAGATACGAGTATGGGTTATACTCCTCTGGAAGGTCTTATTATGGGTACTCGCAGCGGAGAGATAGATCCAGCTATAATTCCTTTTCTTATGGAGAAGGAAAATATGAATGCTCAGCAGATTGATGATTATCTAAATCGCCGAAGCGGGATTTTGGGCATAAGCGGCTTGTCAAGTGATTTCCGTGATTTGGAAAGTGCTGCTAATCGTGGTGATGAGCGCAGTCAGCTGGCAATAGATGTTTTTGCATATAAAGTAAAAAAATATATAGGCGGATATGTAGCAGCGATGGGCGGTGTGGATGCTATTGTCTTTACTGCCGGCTTAGGAGAAAATTCTCCTTTTATGCGTGATAAAATCTGTAATGGGTTAGAGTATTTGGGGACTCGTATAGACCCAGATTTGAATCAGGTACGTGGCAAAGAAAGGGAAATAAGTGTGCGGCGTGCGAGAGTGAAAATTTTTGTGGTACCAACTAACGAGGAATTGGTTATAGCTCGTGATACGTACAATATTTGCCGTCGTATTATAAAACTGTAAGATTTGAGCAGAGAAAGCGTTGCATATTAAGGTGTAAAAGCAGATTTTTCAGAATTTCAAAATGGAATACTAAAAGCATTTTTACTTGACAAAGAGCTTTAATACCGCTATAATTGTAACGATTGGTGAAATATGATTAAAATAAATGTCGCAGAAATCAAGAAAAGACTAGTCGGTGAAAAGACCCTTGCTTATGAACTTTCACCTGCTGAACTGGAAATTAAGCCTAATGAATTGCTTATCGAAGGAACAGTTAATTTGAAAGGAAATATTAGTAATACCGGTGATATATTATTATTACAGGCTGTCATGACAGCACAGGTACAGCGTACTTGCGGTCGTTGTCTGAAAGAATTCACAGGTGTTACGAGGGCAGAAGTTGTCGAGAAGTTTTATCCGGCAAGTGCTGAACATATCGAAAATGATGCTTTTGTCTACGATTCGGACGTTATTGATATAACGGAACCGCTTCGTGAAGGGCTGCTGCTTGCAGAGCCCATGCAGGCTCTGTGTAAGCCAGACTGCCGGGGACTTTGTCCCGTTTGTGGCGCTGATCTTAGTGATGGTGACTGCGGATGTGACAGGTTCACTGTAGATCCAAGGCTGGCGGCATTGAAGCAATTCATCAAACATTAAATTCACTTCATAGTACTGAGGAGGTGTATTGAGAAATGGCAGTACCTAAGAGAAAAATGTCCAAAGCTCGTCGTGACAGACGT
>CAZVSX010000034.1:0-9671 GCA_964630355.1 uncultured Phascolarctobacterium sp. | reverse complement strand
TATAATATTTTGGTTAAACGATATAATTTAAAGCTGCTTTTTGAAAAGGTAAGTATAAATTTGGAGGGATATAGTAATGTGTAGTGATGAAATTAGAGTAAGGTTTGCACCAAGTCCGACAGGACCGTTCCATATCGGTGGTGCCCGCAGTGCTTTGTTTAACTGGCTGTTGGCACGCAAAACCGGCGGCAAGATGGTTCTGCGTATTGAAGATACAGACCGTGAGCGTTCTACACCGGAGTCTGAAGAAAATATTAAGGCTGCGTTAAAGTGGCTGGGTATGGACTGGGATGAAGGCGTCGATGTTGGCGGAGATTTTGGCCCGTACCATCAAATGGAACGTCTTGATATTTATAGAAAATATACTGAGCAGCTGTTAGCTGAAGGTAAGGCTTATTATTGCTACTGCACTGATGAGGAGCTGGAAGCAGAACGTCAGGCGTTGATTAAAGAAGGAAAAATGCCTCGTTATATGGGCAAATGCCGTCATCTTACAGAGGATCAGATTGCACAGTTTAAGGCTGAGGGTCGTAAACCGACTGTTCGTTTCCGTGTACCTGCTGACCAACAGATTTTGGTACGCGATATGGTACGCGGTGATGTTGTTTTTGATTCCAATAATATTGGTGATTTCGTTATTGTGAAATCCGATGGTATTCCTACATATAATTATGCTGTTGTAATTGATGATGCACTTATGCATATTACCCATGTTATCCGTGCTGAGGAGCATTTGTCCAATACTCCGCGTCAATGCCTTGTTTATGATGCTCTTGGTTTTAAACAGCCTGTTTTTGGTCATATTTCTCTGATTTTGGGCAAAGACCATACCAAAATGAGCAAACGCCATGGTGCTACCAGTGTTGACCAGTATCGTCAGCTTGGTTATTTGCCGGAAGCCATTAATAACTTTTTGGCGTTACTTGGCTGGGCACCGAACAGCGAGCAGGAAATTTTCAGTATGGAAGAACTGATAAAAGAATTCAGCATGGATCGTGTAGCTAAAAACCCTGCTGTTTTTGATATTGACAAGCTTAATTGGATTAACCAGCATTATATGCGCCAGCTGGATGAAGGAGCTTTCTTTGAAGCAGCAAAACCGCATATGGTTGCTGCTGGTTATATGACAGGTGAGGAAACTGGCGAAAAACTGGCATGGCTGCACAGTGTTGTTGCTGCTGCACAGGAGCATATTTCCTATGCTGCGCAGATTCCTGCTTGCGTGGAAATGTACTTTAATGATGAATTCGATTTTGAAGATGATGAGGCTAAAGCAGTGCTTGCTGCCGAAACTGTACCTGCGGTTATCGGTATGCTGCTTGAAGAACTGCCGAAAATAGAAAATCTCGATAATGCTGCGGTAAAAGCATTGTTTAAACAGATTCAAAAAGCTACTAAACTTAAAGGCAAAGATGTATTCATGCCTATCCGTGTTGCTCTTACAGGCAACCAGCATGGGCCCGAACTGGCAGCAATGGTTCCGCTGCTGGGTGTAGAGCGTACTGCTAAACGTATTAAGGAAAGTTTGAGCAAGGCTGGCGTTGAACTGTAAAAATAACGGCTGCAGCTGTTGAATTTAGGAGAAATTTTATGACTATCAGAGTTTATAATACCTTAACCAAACAAAAAGAAGAGTTTGTGCCTATTATTCCCGGAAAGGCTAACATTTATGTTTGTGGTGTTACTCCCTATAACCATCCGCATATAGGTAATGCCCGTCCTTTTGTTACCTGGGATGTTATCCGTCGTTTTTTGGAACATGAAGGCTACGATGTAACGCACGTACAGAATTTTACTGATGTTGATGATAAAATTATTAATACAGCTAATAAAGAGGGCGTGCAGTGGTTTGATATCTGCAACCGCTACATTGATTCCTACTTTGAAGTTATGGATAAGCTGAATGTACGCCGTGCCCATGTTTATCCGCGTGTATCTGAGCATATTGCCGATATTATTGCTTTGGTACAGTCGCTGGTTGATAATGGTTATGCCTATGAGGTTGATGGTGATGTTTTTTACAGTGTAGAAAAATTTAAGTATTATGGCGAGCTTTCTGGTCGTAATCTGGAAGATATGCTGGCTGGTGCACGTGTGGATGTTAATGACCGCAAACGTAATCCGATGGATTTTGCTCTGTGGAAATCTGCTAAGCCAGGTGAACCGTTTTGGGAAAGTCCTTGGGGTAAAGGTCGTCCTGGCTGGCATATTGAATGTTCTGCTATGAGCATGAAATATCTTGGCGAATCTTTTGATTTCCATGGCGGCGGCAGTGATTTGATTTTCCCACACCATGAAAATGAGATTGCTCAGTCAGAAGGTTCTACAGGCTGCCATCCTTTTGTACATTATTGGCTGCATAATGGCTTTATTACTGTTAATGAAGAAAAAATGTCCAAATCACTGGGTAACTTCTTTATGGTTATAGATATTCTGGAACATTATAATCCAGAAACACTACGTTTCTTCATTGTTTCTACACATTACCGCAGTCCGCTGGATTTCAGTGATGCACGTTTAACTGAAGCAGAAAAAAGTCTTGCACGTCTGCGTCAGGCACAGCAGACTTTGGGCGAGCTGAGCGAGGCTATGAGTGCAGGAGCTACTGCTGCAAGCTTAGAGCTGCGTACTAAGGTTCAGGAACTGCGTGAAGCGTTTATGGAAGCCATGCGTGATGATTTTAATACGGCATTAGCGATAAGCCATATGTTTGCTTTAGCTAAGGAAATCAATATTTATCATAAACAGATTATGGATGCAGGCTTGAAACCTGACGGCAAACTGGTAGCTGCTTTTAATGCTGTATTTGCTGAAATGTGTTCTGTTATTGGTATTTTGGAGAAGAATGCTGCTCCTGTTGCTTTAGAGACAGGTGACAGTAAAGAAGCAGAGTTGATGGAACTGCTTATTTCTCTGCGTCAGGAGGCACGCAAAGCGAAAAACTATGCACTGGCTGACGAACTGCGTAATAAATTGGCTGCTTTGGGCATTGTATTGCAGGATACTCCTCAGGGCGTGAAATGGTCTAAAGAATGAAATTTGAACAATATAAAATGTTGAAGGAGCACGCACTGGCAGCATGTACGGCTGCCGGTACGACTTTTCCAGCAGCAAATGAACTGAATCCGATTTTGCTGGCGTATATTGGAGATGTAGTGTTCTCTATGTATGTACGGCTGCGTCTGCTTTCTGCCTCCAAGCACGTGCGTGTTATAAACGATATTGGGGCACGTATGGTTTCTGCTGTCTGCCAGTGTCAGGCAATGCAGCAGCTGGAAAGCAGTCTGAGTGAAGAAGAAACAGCAGTGTTTCGTCGGGGACGCAATGCCAAATCAACTGTTCCCAAAAGTGCTTCTGTGCATGAATACCGTATGGCAACGGCTTTTGAGGCACTTTTAGGCTGGTTGTTTTTGCAGGAACGAGAGGAACGTTTGCAGGAAATTATGGATGTTTCTTTTGATATAATAAGTAAGTATATGCAGGAGAAAAAAGGGAAATAATACTATGATGATGGTTAAATTAGTAAGGCATACACCGGAACCGGAACGCACAGTAGCTATGAGCGCACGTCTGTGTTATTCGCCGATTGGAGCAGCGCAGCTGGAGGAGCGGATAAGCGATGAACAGGCTGCCAATCTGGTGCGGAAACTGGTAAGTATGGGGCACTTGTCAACCTTGGAACACGTTACCTTTACTTTTGCTATTGAGGGCGTATCTCGTGTGCTGACCCATCAGCTGGTGCGTCATCGTATTGCTTCATATTCACAGCAGTCACAGCGTTATGTAAAAGAGCAGGAGTTTGAAACAATAATTCCTGCTTCTATTGCAGCTAAACCAGAGGCTAAGCAAAAATTTACTGAGCTCATGGAAGAAATACAAAATCTGTATAATGAGTTTCTGGCAATGGATATTCCAGCTGAGGATGCACGTTATATACTGCCTAATGCGGCAGAAACAAAGATTGTCTGCACCTTTAATGCTCGTTCGCTGCTGAACTTCTTTAGTCTGCGCTGCTGTACACGTGCTCAGTGGGAGATTCGTGCTTTGGCAAACGAAATGCTGCGTCAATGTAAAGAAGCAGCACCGGTAATCTTTGAAAATGCAGGGCCAACCTGCATTTCAGAAGGCGTGTGCCATGAGGGTGCTATGTCGTGCGGCAGATTACAGGTGATTTTGGCAGCCAAAGCTGGCGGGCAGAAAAAATAGGAGGCCTTATGACCCAACAAAACAGTGATCTTATTGTTGGCCGCAATGCGGTGAGCGAGGCTCTGCGCGGTCAGCGTTCTGTAAATAAAATAATGGTGCAGGAGGGTGCACACGGCGGCAGTTTGGGAGAAATTCTCAGTTTAGCAAGAAGTAAGAACGTAACTGTGGAAACAGTTAAGGCTGAAAAACTTGATAAGCTTGCAGGCGGTGTACGTCATCAAGGGGTGGCAGCTTTGGCAGCTCCGATAGCTTTTCAAACTTTAGATGATGTATTTGCACGTGCTGCTTCCAAGGGAGAAGAACCGTTTATTCTGCTGCTTGACGAATTGCAGGATCCGCAGAATGTAGGGGCACTTATCCGCAGTGCCGATGCTGCTGGTGTACATGGTGTACTGCTGCCACGCAGACGCAGCTGTCCTCTGAATGCTGTGGTAGCTAAAATTTCTGCCGGTGCAGTAGAATATGTTCCTATTGTCCAGATTGGTAATATTGCCCAAACTATGGAAGAACTCAAACAGCGTGGCTGTTGGGTAGTGGGCGCTGATATGGACGGTGTAGATTATTATGCTGCCAATATGACTGGAGCTATTGTGCTGGTCATTGGGGCAGAGGGCAAAGGCATTGGCCGTTTGGTTAAGCAAAAATGTGATGACATTGTAAGTATTCCTATGAACGGCGGTGTAAACTCCTTAAATGCTTCGGCGGCAGGAGCTGTATTGATGTATGAAGTTGTTCGCCAAAGAAATCAGTTTGCCTGAGGTGGAAAAATGGGTGAATATCTGATTATCGATGGCTATAATGTTATCAATGCCTGGAAAGAGTTTGCCCAGCTGCGTCAGGAAAATTTGGAACATGCACGAGAACTTCTGATTGGCGGTGTTGCAGAGTATGCAGCCTTTAAAGGTTATCGTGCAGCCGTTGTTTTCGATGCACAGGAAACTGCAGGTCTTACTTCTATAGAAAAAATCCATGGTATAGAAGTAGTTTTTACTAACGAGGGTGAAACTGCAGATTCCTGGATAGAAAGGCGTACTTATGAGCTGAGGCGGACGAAGGCTAAAGTTTTTGTTGTAACCAGCGATTATGCAGAGCAGATGAATATTTTAGGTGCAGGTGCTTACCGAATTTCCTCACGTGAGTTTCGTGAGCAGTATTATAAAGCTAAAAAGGAAATAGCTGCACGTCTGCGTGTACCTGACCGTGCTTTGAACCGCAATGAGCTTGGCGGACGGGTTCAGGGACAGGTACTGGAGCATTTGGAAAAACTTCGCCGTTGTAAAAGTTGACGTGTAAGCATGAGCAGGATATAATAAAAACACTAGCGTTTTTTTAGAAAAAACTCATACGGAGGATATGTTATTAATGACTACAGAAACGGTGAAGCAAAACGAATCTGATGATGTTTTTGCAAAAATGACTGATGAGGAAATCGTTTTAGAGGCACAGCAGCATAATAACGTATTGGCGCAGGAGTATTTGCTGCATAAATACAGAAACTTTGTTAGGGGCAAGGCACGCAGTTACTTTTTGATAGGAGCAGAGCGTGAGGATATTATTCAGGAGGGCATGATTGGTCTGTATAAAGCCATTCGTGATTTTCGTGATGATAAGCAGGCATCGTTCAGAGCTTTTGCCGAGCTGTGTGTTACCAGGCAGATTATTACGGCAATAAAAACTGCTACAAGACAAAAGCATATACCTCTTAATTCTTATATCTCGCTTAATAAGCCGATTTATGAGGAGGACAGTGACCGCACGCTTTTAGATATCATCAGCGGTGTAAAGGTTGCCAATCCTGAGGATATGATTATCAGCCGTGAGGAATTTATTGATATAGAAAATAAGATGAATGATATTCTCAGCGACTTGGAATGGAAAGTGCTGATGAGTTATCTTGACGGAAAATCTTATCAGGAAATTGCAGATGATTTGGGTCGTCATATAAAATCGATTGATAATGCTTTGCAGCGAGTGAAGCGGAAACTGGAAAAATCTGTTATCAGTAAAGATGACATTACCGACCTGAGAACTGTTTACAGTGGACTGCTTTCTATAGATCCTTATGAGCGTTTTAAAAATAAAGAGGTTTAAAAAGCTGATTACTGATAAAACTGTAACAAAAATTGACATCATTTTGAAATTTTCAGAATGGTGTTTTTTTATTAAAAGGATTTTACGAAAGTATAGCGAATAAGTAATGCAAGAGGTTAGTAAAGAAAATTTTACACTTCGGTGTTAGAGGAGGTTTTTCAAATGAATCAAGTTGAAGAATTAGTGAAGGTAGTAGAAACAGCTCAGGCTGACAAAGGTAATGTGGTTATCGTTACCGGAAAACCGGGCAGCGGCAAAAGTAAAGTGCTGCGTGAAGCTGCTGAGGCTAAAAAATGGACTTATGTTGACTGCCGTATGCTTATCAGTGAGGAATTTTTGGCAATTCCTGCGGCTGACAGAGGTCTGTATGCTCCCGATATGTTTGCAGAAATTCTGGCAAGCTACAATGCCGAGGTTATTATTTTAGACAGACTGCAAACATTGTTTGTGCCTGTATTCCATATTAATACTGACAGCCTGATGCGTAAACTGAGCAAAAAGTTTACTATTGTAACTGCATGGCCCGGATATATTGATAACGGTAACCTGTGCTACGATAAGTTTGATGGTACAGAAGCAATTCGTATTAGTCCTGATGGTTTCCAGATTTGGAACGTGGAAGCTTAATTACATATTTGGCAGCGGAGGCATAATATGGAACAAATAAAACGCCGTTTTGCTGTCCTGACAGGCGGCGGTGACTGCCCTGGTTTAAATGCTGTTATCAGAGCTGTTGTAAAAACGTTTTTACAGAATGACTGCGAGGTTTATGGTGTTCTGAATGGTTTCAATGGCTTAGTAAATGATAATCTGCAAAAGTTGGATTATGCTGCTGTTTCTGGTATTCTGCCGCGTGGCGGTACAATTTTGGGCACTACTAACCGTGATAATCCTTTTCACTTTGCTATGGAAGAAAGTGGTGAGCTGGTTTATAAGGATATGCGTCAGCAGGTGCTGGATAATCTGCATAAATATCAGATAGAAGCATTGGTTGTCATCGGCGGTGACGGCAGTTTGAATATAGGGGCACAGTTAGCACGTGAGTGTGGTGTAAAGGTTGTTGGTGTACCAAAAACTATTGATAATGACTTGCCCTGTACAGAGCGTACCTTTGGTTTTGATACGGCAATGGCAGTAGCAACTGATGCTTTAGACAGACTGCATACAACAGCAGAGTCACATCATCGCGTGATGGTGCTGGAAGTAATGGGACGTTACGCAGGCTGGATTGCTTTGCACAGCGGTATTGCCGGTGGTGCGGATGTAATTCTGCTTCCGGAAATTCCTTATAAACTTGATTCGGTTCTTGCAAAAATTAAAGCCAGAAAAGAAGCAGGCAAAAGTTTCAGTATTGTTGTGGTTGCTGAAGGGGCACGTCCAGAGGGCGGTGAACTTTCTGTTGCACGTATTGTAAAAGAAAGTTTTGAGCCTATTCGTCTTGGCGGTGCAGGCTCTAAGGTTGCTGAGGCTATTGAAGAAGCAACTGGTATAGAGTCACGCTGTACAGTTTTGGGATATTTGCAGCGCGGAGGTTCTCCTACAGCTTTTGACCGTGTTCTGTCTACGCGTTACGGTGCGGCAGCAGCAGAAGCTTGTCTGCGTGGTGAATATAATGTTATGGTATCGCTGTGCCATGACCAGATTGTTACGGTATATATTCAAAAAGCTGCTTCTAAACCGCGGCAGGTATCTGTGGACAACGAAATTATTCGTACGGGGCGGCAGTTAGGGATTTGTTTTGGCGATTAAAACTGAACTTGATTGATAGATTTAACCCCAATTTAAGATGATATAATTATGATAGAGAGAAAGGTGCTGCTTTTCTCTCTATCTTTTTTATTTTTTAGAGATTGTGTTCTTTTTGTTAAATTTTTAACGAAAGCCTTACTTTTAATTGCAGTATTTCTTCATTCAGAGTATAATAAAATGGCTTGATGCCAAACGAAAGGATGTAATTTATGGATCTGAATCTGATAGCTGTCATAGTTGGTATTGTAGAGGGTTTGACAGAATTTTTGCCTGTTTCATCTACTGGTCATATGATTATAGTCGGTCATGTTTTAGGCTTTGACGGACATTTGGCTGATGTATTTGATGTTTTTGTACAGCTGGGTGCAATTTTATCAGTGGTATTTATTTATAAAGAACGTTTTCTGCGATTTTTTACTAAGGATGGCTGGGATATTAACAAAGGTCTTAGTGGCTGGCATATAGCGGCAGGAATAGTGCCTGTAATGCTGACAGCATTTTTTCTGTATTCATATATTAAGCAATATTTATTTTCCCCTTTTACCGTAGCGATAGGTCTTTTCCTTGGTGGTTTGCTGCTGATGTACGCTGAATATAAGACCAAGGGACATGAAGCAGAATTAGTGGATGATGTTGATAAAATTACAATACGCCAGGCTGTTTGGGTGGGAATTTATCAGTTTCTTTCTTTGTGGCCGGGATTTTCCCGCAGCGGCAGCACTATTGCCGGCGGTCTGCTAGTAGGTTTAAGCCGCAGTGCTTCAGCAAGCTATACCTTTTTGATTGCTGTTCCGTTGATGTTTGTTGCCTGCCTTTATGATTTGCTGAAAAACTTTGGCAATCTTTCTGCTGGTGATTTACAGGTTCTGGCTATTGGTTTTGTAGTTTCCTTTTTGGTTGCTTACTGGTCAATACTGTGGTTTTTAAAGTTTTTGCATAAGTATAATCTGACAAGCTTTGCTGTTTACCGCATTGTGCTGGCAGGTTTCACTTATTGGTATTTTTATTTATAATAACTGTTGACAAATTCTAAAGTATCGTTTATAATAAACAAGTAACTTGTGCTGGCATAGCTCAATTGGCAGAGCAGCTGATTTGTAATCAGCAGGTTGTGGGTTCGATTCCTATTGCCAGCTCCATTGTTAAACCGCCTGGGAAGAAATTCCCAGGTTTTTTATTTTCCTTTTTACCTATAAAAATTTTACTGGAATTAAGTAATAATATAATGTTGTTCTGTTAGATTAAAAAACATATGTTATGTACAAAAGCAAAAAATGTTTAATGTATAATAAAAATCAGACTTGAAAAAGAAGAAAGATAGTGATAGAATTAAGGTAGAACATTGCAAAAAAATAATGCCTTGTAATTGCAATGAAAATTAATAGCTAAAGAGCTTATGAAAGGGGTATTCTTATTATGAAGAAAATGTTAGCTAAAGCTGTCGCACTTAGCATCTTATTGGGGGGGGGTAAGCTTCGTTTCCAATAATGCTTACGCTGCGGACATTGGCAATGGTGTAGATGTTAAAGTAAATTGGAGTGGTACTACTGGCGGTACATTAGAGCCGACAGGCAGTGAATATACATCTACTGAATTAACTTTTGCTGAACAAAAAGATTTGGTAG
>CAZVSX010000033.1:0-9680 GCA_964630355.1 uncultured Phascolarctobacterium sp. | reverse complement strand
CTCTTGCCGTTGGGTTCATTATACCACAATCGTCCCCCCCTACAAGACCTTTTGATATAATTAAAGTAAAATCTGCAATAAAATTTAAAGTTAATCACATTTTTAAGCACAATCTTTCATTATTTATATTTTTTAGAAATAAATCCTACTTGTATTAAAATACATTTGCAATATAATTATATAAACTAAAAACAGCAGCCTCACCTAAAACCGGTAAAGCTGCTGCTCATATTAACTTAATTTTAACTTTTCATCTGCTAAAGATTTCTGCATTTTTTCATTGCAGACTTTTTGCAGAAATATTCGATGGCAGTTCTTTCTAAAAACTCATCACGCCCAAGGCTTCCAAAAGCAGCATGATGTTTAAAACAACAACCACTAAGCCAATTATTCCTAAAATGATTTTCAGGCGCAGAGAGTTAGCAAATTTGCCCATCACCCGTTTTGACGAGGTAAGATAAATCAAAATTCCTATAGTCCAAGGCAGCTGTACGCTCAATGCCATCTGCGAATAAATCAGTCCGACAAAAGGATTATCAATAAAAAGTATTATCAGGACAGCCAGCCAATAAGTTAAAAGCACACCATGCCAGGAATGATAATCCTGTACATCATAGGCTTCGCCAAAGATACCGGCAAAAATGCTGCCTCCTGCCATTCCTGCGGTTGCGGTGGAAGATATGCCTGCAAAAAGCAAGGCTGCCGCAAAAAGCACAGCTGCGTTATTGCCTAAAAGCGGCCGCAGCATATCTGTTGCCTGTCCCAAATCTTCAACCTTAACATTATTCGAAAAAAATACGGCTGCTGCCACAATAATCATAGCACTGTTGATTGCCCAGCCAATGGTCATGGAGAACAAGGTATCGAGAAATTCAAAATTCAGCTGCTTTTTGATAACCGCTTCGTCCTGCAAATTCCATTGGCGGCTTTGGATAACCTCTGAATGTAAGAATAAATTATGCGGCATAACTACTGCCCCAAGCACGCTCATTACAACTAAAAGCGAACCATGCGGCAAAGATGGCACAACCCAGCCTTTAGCAGCTGCACTCCAGTCCAATGGTACTAATAACAGCTCTGCCAAAAACGATAATCCTATAAGCGAAACAAAGCCAATGATGATTTTTTCCAGCTTATTATAGGAATTTGAACGCAAAAGCCAGGAACACAAGGCTGCCATCAGGATACTTCCCAACCACAGCGGCAAGCCGAACAAAAGCTGCAAGGCTATTGCACCTCCTAAAATTTCTGCAAGGGCTGTAGCCACCGCTGCCATTACAGCACTGGCAAGCAGAGGTCTTGCTAAATATTTAGGAAGATACTTCGTCGTTGCCTCCGCTAAGCACAAACCTGTCGCTATACCCAAATGTGCAGCGTTATGCTGCAACAAAATCAGCATAATTGTCGATAAAGTGACCATCCACAGCAACAAGTAACCGTAATCAGCACCAGCTGCCAAATTAGACGCCCAATTTCCCGGGTCGATAAAGCCTACTGTTATCAAAAGTCCAGGGCCTATATAACGCAGAAATTCACGTGCCTTGGCACTCGTAGAATGTTTTTTATGATAAGTTTGAATATCCATATCTATTGCAGCATTAACGCTGCCTCCATTAATATCCCCTCTATCTCACTTTGCGATATTTCACTTATTTTTTTTACAGGTTCAGGCTTTGCAGAATGTGGAGCAATATTCTTTTCCATCCACACCATATCCAGCCAATGACCATGTTTAAACCCTGCATTTTTAAAGTCACCGATAATTTTATAACCTGCTGCCTCGTGCATTTTTACGCTGTGATCATTGCTGGCAGTTATGCAGGAATATAAGGTTACTATTCCCTGCATCCGCAGTATTTTTTCCAAAGCAGTGTACATTACCCTGCCAATCCCCTTGCCCTGTGCAGCTGGCGAAAGATAAACCGTCACTTCTGCTCCCCATTGATAGGCAGCACGCTCAATGTAAGGATGAGCGTAGACGTACCCCACAGCTTTGCCATCCTGCTCGCAGACTATATAAGGATATGCTGCTGCCACCTTTTTTATTCTGCCTGCAAATTCTTCTACGGTGGGCACTTCATATTCAAAAGAAACATCGCTTACAGTATTGTCTTCACTGATGACAAAGGGAGTGTAAATTTCCACTAACTCCTTTGCATCCTCCTGCTTTGCCAAGCGGAACGTATAATTATTTTTCATCACTATATTCTACCTTTACTTCAAACATTCTCTTCCAGGGCAGAGTAAATTTATAAGCTTCACTTTCCTGCCCTAAATATGGTGTACTTACTTTTTTTATTTCCTGGGAAATAAATCTTTCTGCCGCTTGCTTTTGCTCCTCATCCAAGCCGCTGTTAGGCCAATAATTAGGCCAGATAAGCTGCTGATAAACCTGCATCCGTACATTCGCCTGATATGCCCAGTCGTCCAGATAGCGTATATGCAAAAGTCTTTCTTTCATCCCTGCTGCATACATATCCTGTAAAAGTCCCTGTGCTAAGGCAAAGCCCAAACTGTTGCCCGCTGTATTCCAGCCGGAATAGGCTGCCAATTTGCCAGCCAGCTTACGCTCAAACAAACTGCTGACAAAAGCATTATCTGCACCATTGCCATATTTAATATCTGCTGCCGCAACAGCGTGGGTTTGTGCCAGCATTGCTGCTATCTCATCTGTAAATGCTGCTGTTTCCGCTGTAACCGTATAATCATTAGCAGGGTTTGCTGCTTCCAAAGTAATGCCGTCAAAAGGCGTATTTACAGCCAAAACTAAATCTGCATTTTTGCTATTCCATACAGGAAAAGCACCTGCCGCATAAATATGCTGTTTAGCACTTGTTGCCACCGTATCATCTTCATATGAGGGAACAGTCTGTCCACCTTTGCCATCAGCATAAACCACATTTACCAGCGGCAGTTTATACTGCAAACGGTTGGAGGCTCTGCTCAAAAGCACCAATCCCAGCTGGTCTGCACCAGCAAAAAAACGTATTCTCTCCTTAGGCAGTTCATTAACAAGAATTTCCATATTGCGTGCTTCACGATGCGCCTGAGAAAATTCCGCCGTATCATCTCTGCCAACAAGCAGATAATCAAAATCACCGCTTTCCACGCCATGCAGCAAAAGCTCTGTCGCCTGAATATTATTGGCACGACGTACAGATAAATCCTCCACTATTTCCTGCGGCAGTTCTTTGCGTAAAGCAGCAAGTTCTTTACGTTCCCTGCGTTTTATCTGTTTCAGCTCCAGCTTATCTTCCAGCTCTCCCAGGCGGAAAAGTTTCTGCCCCCACTGCTGATAATAAGCTGGTTCTGTCGCTGCACTGCCAGCTTTAGGCGAACGCATAATAGTTGTAAAGATATAAACCTTTTGTCCGCCGCAAGTACTTTTTAATTTTAAAAGACGTTCTGCACGCTGCTGCAAGACAGGCAGTGGTATTTCATGCTTGCGTGATGCCACCAAACCACCATACAGTAAAGCATCAGAAGACGCCACAACAGCAACAGATTCCTGTGCATTCTGCTCCAGCCAAGAAAACAGCTGCTCCGGATTACCGTAATTATCAGCACCGGCAATATACTCCTGCGGCGGCACCTGTATATCCCAGCCTGCATATTTCATCGTTTGTACCGTATAATCAAGGCAGACAGGTCTATTGTCCAGCGGCACATAAAGTATTGTCCCCTTAGCTGCCCACACCGTCTGGCACAAAAGCAGCAGTACGCCCAGGCACAGGCTGCATATAGCTTTCATTGTTCCCATCCCCTTATACATCAATTCAGCAAAACATCTTCTGTCTTGCTGCCCCAAAACATATCTTATTGTATAGTTCGCCAGTAAGATATAAAATCCTGCGCAATTTTGTAAATTCTTAGTGTCAGATAACAGTCACAACAGAAAAATAAAACGAACAGCTTTAGCAAAAACTGTTCGTTCAACTTATAAACAATATAAATTTTTAAGCATTGGCAAATCTGCTCAAAAAGTCCTGAGTACGTTTGTTCTTAGGATGTGCGAACAGCTGCTGCGGCTCACCCTCCTCGGCAATGACACCCTGATCAATAAAAATAACACGGTTAGATACATCACGGGCAAAAGCCATCTCATGCGTAACAATTACCATGGTTAAACCCTGCTGTGCCAAATCACGGATAACACGCAGTACTTCGCCTACCATTTCCGGGTCTAAAGCACTTGTAGGCTCGTCCATCAACAGAACCTCCGGCTCTAACGCCAAAGCTCTGGCTATCGCTACACGCTGTTTTTGACCGCCGCTCAGCTGATGCGGTTTAGCATTAACATAACTGTCCATACCTACGTGTTTCAGATATTTTAAGGCTGTTGCCTTAGCTTCATCCTTATTTTTTCCTAAAACCTTTATCTGTCCCACCATGCAGTTTTCCAAAACTGTCATATTGTTAAAAAGGTTAAAGGATTGGAACACCATGCCTACTTTAGTACGGAACATAGTCAGCTTTTTGAAAGCTTCATTAACATCTGTTCCGCGATAGTCAATATGACCGCCGCTGGGATGTTCCAGATAATTTACACAGCGGATAAGTGTTGATTTGCCGCTGCCGGAAGGGCCGATAATGCAGACAACATCTCCACGGTGTACATCAAAGCTGATACCTTTCAAAATCTGACGTTCACCAAAGCTTTTCTGCAAGTCACGGATTGATAACAACAATTCCTTTTCCATGGCTTAGTACCGTCCTTTCTGCTTTTTCGTCGGCAAAGGTATATCACCGCAGGGATCCATCATCGGGTCATAAGTAACCAGCTGATAATCTTTTGGGCCGTCCATTTTGCTTTCTACCCAGCGCAGCAGACGGGAAGCAGTAAAAGTCATAATAAAATATACTACACAGGTGATGAAGAAAATTTCAAAATACTTATAATAAACACCTGCGGCAGATTTAGAAGCAAAATACAGCTCTGTTACAGAAATAACGTTCAATACAGAGGTATCTTTGATGTTGATAATCAGGTTATTGCCCAACTGCGGCATAACGTTGCGCAGTGCCTGCGGCAGAATAACACAGCGCATGGTCTGAATATGATCCATGCCAATAGCAATAGCAGCTTCTTTCTGTCCTGCATCAACTGATTCAATACCGCCACGCACTGTTTCTGCCATATACGCACCAGTATTAATAGATACTACAAAAAAACCTGCAAACATCGGCGACATATCAATATTAAAGATACTCATTGTACCATAATAGACAACCATCGCCTGTACAATCATTGGTGTTCCGCGGAACAGCTCCACATACGCATCCAGCAGACGCTGTACGCAGCGCACACAGAACCTTTTCACTGCACTATCATTATCTTCCAGCGGAATGGTCTGAATCACGCCTACTACAAGACCAATAATACAGCCGATGAATGTACCTACAACTGCTAACAGCAAAGTAACAACAGCACCCTTTAACAGAACCTCGCCATATTGCTGCAGCAGAAATAATACCCAGCCAAAAAATGTTTCCGGCATTAATTACACCACCTTAAACTGTTTCTCCATAAATAAAAGGGGCGACAACTGCCGCCCCAAAAAATGGGCTAACGCACTATTATTTTAACAAATGCCAGTACATTTTTCCACACCCATAATTTCTGAACATTTATTTTGCCAGAGGCTGTTTTTGAATAGCTTCATCCATAATTTTGTTGAAGTCAGCTTCTGTCATAGCACCCAGAACTTTGTTCATAGATTCAGCAAGCTCTTTGTTGCCTTTTTTAATAGCAATACCAATTTCAACATCTTCTCTGGAAGTTTTGAAACCACTACCCTCTGGGAAAGTTACCATTACCAAATCAGGATTTGCAAAAGCAGCAGCCTTAGCAGTCGGAATATCGGTAACAATCAAATTGCATTTGCCGGATTTCAAAGCTACAATCATGCCGGGAACATTGTCAATAGCAGGCAGTTTTGTAACTTCCGGAACCTGGTCAATTTGGTCATACCAAATGGTGTTGAGCTGGGAAGTAGCAACAGAACCCTTTAAATCTGCAACGCTCTTAGCTTGAGCCTGCGGAGAATCCTTTTTCACCAGTGCTACAACTGTTGCATAATAATACGGTTTGGTAAAGTCAACAGTTTCTTTGCGTTTAGCGGTAATGGACATACCAGCAATAGAAGCATCAATCTTGCCGCTTACAACAGCAGGAGCCAAACCATCCCATTCAATTTTATGGATTTCGAGATTTGCACCCATAGAATCTGCCAGTTTTTTAGCAATCATAACGTCATAGCCATAAGCATATTCATTAGAGCCGGCAATCTTCACTGCACCGCCGTCAGCGTTCGGCTGAGACCAGTTATACGGAGCATAAGCACATTCCATGCCAACTTTTAAAACTTTTTTGCCGGAATCAGCACTTTTATCATCACCGCCGCAACCTGCGACAGCAGCCATTGCTACAACCATTACACCGCACAATGCAGCTTTTAAAAATTTCTTCAAATTCATCAAATACACACCTTTCATAATAAATAAACTTTTCATCTACATAATACTTTACTATATTGAAGATGAAAAAGCAAGTCAGTGCAGGCAGATATAATGTATACATAAGCAAAAACAGGTATTGCCTTATACATTTCTGCCACAATATAATTAAATTTTTCTAAGACTTATTTTTCTAAACCGTTTACGATGCGTTCCATAGCCTCAATGGTATTTTCACGGCTGCCAAACGCAGTAAGACGGAAATATCCCTCGCCCATAGTACCAAAACCTGCACCTGGAGTGCCTACCACCTGTAATTTTTCCAGCAGGAAATCAAAGAATTCCCAGGAAGTCATACCTTTAGGACATTGCAGCCAAATGTAAGGTGAATGAACACCGCCGTAATATTTAATGCCTACTTTATCAAAACCAGCCATCATAATGCGGGCATTTTCCTGATAATAAGCAATGTTTTCACGACACTGTTTAACGCCTTCTTCGCTGAACACAGCCTCTGCACCGCGCTGAATGATATAAGGCACACCATTAAACTTGGTTGTCTGACGGCGCAGCCACATTTTGTTCAGCTCCATCTCTTTGCCGTCTGCTGTTTTGCGTACTAAAGCATGAGGAACAACAGTATAGCCGCAGCGTGTACCAGTAAAACCAGCAGTTTTGGACAGAGAGCAAAGCTCAATAGCACATTTCTTAGCATCCTCAATTACAAAAATACTGCGGGGAATTTCCGGATTGGTTACAAAAGCTTCATAAGCTGCGTCATAAAGAATTACCGCATCGTTTTTCAAAGCATAAGCAACCCATACTTCCAGTTGTTCCTTGGTATAAGCAGCACCAGTAGGATTGTTGGGAGAGCAAAGATAAATTACATCTGCTTTTACACTGTCATCAGGCATAGGCAGAAAGTCGTTTTCCGGTTTGCCTTCCATATAAATAATCTTGCGTCCACACATAACGTTGGTATCCAAATACACAGGATATACAGGATCAGGAATCAGAATAGTGTTGGCATTGCTGAAAATATCGGTAATATTGCCGCAGTCGCTTTTAGCACCATCGCTGATGAAAATTTCATCACTTGCCAGATTAACACCAAAGGAATTGTAATATCTTACCAAGGCTTCATGCAAAAAATCATAACCCTGCTCAGGGCCGTAACCGCGAAATGTTTCCTTTACGCCCATTTCAGCAACAGCCTTAGCCATTGCATCAACAACACATTTTGCCAAAGGCAGAGTAACATCACCAATGCCCAAACGAATAATTTTTTTATCTGGATGAGCAGCAGCATAAGCATTAACCTTATGTGCA
This sequence comes from uncultured Phascolarctobacterium sp., assembly GCA_964630355.1. Lineage (GTDB taxonomy): Bacteria > Bacillota > Negativicutes > Acidaminococcales > Acidaminococcaceae > Phascolarctobacterium_A. The sequence continues at coordinate 1,895 of CAZVSX010000033.1, read as the reverse complement.
ATATCTGCAAAAAGATAGCTTTCTTTTAAATTACAATAGTTTTCGTTTACAAACGCCATTAAAAAACCCCCACTAAAAAATTGAAATTTATTACAGACCAGCGAAATACCAGTTTGTTCAGTTATTAATAATATCTTCGGGAATATCTATTACTCCGTCAAAAACAGCCACAGCGTTGCCTTCTAAAGTTATATGGTCATTTTTTTCATGGGTAACTTTTAAAAGACCGCCTTTGCAGTAAACGTTCAGCGGTTCACCGCGTTTGCCTGCACGACTGAGCATATTGCAGGCTGCACAGACAGCACTTGCACCAGTTCCGCAAGCCCAGGTTTCGCCACTGCCGCGTTCCCATACACGGAATTTAACTGTATTTTCATCCAGCACTTGGACAAATTCTGTGTTTACTCCCTCTGGAAAAAGCTTGTGATGTTCAAAATGCGGCCCTAATTCTTCCAGATTCAGGCTGTCCACATCTTCCACAAAAGTTACAAAATGCGGATTGCCCATAGAAATTGCTGTACCGTTATACACAACCTTTTCCTTGGTTACATCATCATGGTTATCGTTAAGCACCAGTCCCTGGTCAACAAAAATATAATGGTCGCAGCTCATGGGAATTTCTGAAGCCTTAAAAACAGGTTTTCCCATATCTACCTTAGCACCCACAACCTTGCCGTCTTCTAAAACCATTTCAATAGTTTTGATACCGGAAAGTGTTTCCAGGGTAATAGTTGTTTTATCGGTCAAGCCTTTATCATAAACAAATTTTGCTACGCAGCGCACACCATTACCGCACATCTTTCCCTCGCTGCGGTCAGCATTAAACATCCGCATTTTAAAATCTGCCACATCGGATTTGCAGATACAGATTAAGCCGTCACTGCCAATGCCAAAGCGTCTGTGACTTACATATTCAGAAACTGCCCCCGGGTTAGGCAGCATTTCTTTAGTGCAGTCTACATAAACATAATCATTGCCTGCACCGTGCATTTTGGTAAACTCTATTTTCATGGCACTTCCTCCTTTGAACTCTTTTTATCATTATAACAAAAATAGTGTTAAATTCCAATAAGTCATGTGCTGAAAGTCGGTATATATATGCAAAAAAAGAGGATAGCTTTTACGCCATCCTCTTTTTCTGACACATATATAATTAACTTTTAGCTAAAGCCTTATGAAGTTAAATTAGAATGTGAATACCAATTGGCTCCACAGGGTCTTCATATCAAATTTTGTACCTTTTTCTTCCAGGTCATAGTATTCAACTGCACCAACAATGTTCTTAGCAAAGGTATAGTTGGCACCTACCATGTAGCCTTCAAAACCACGGATACCATAAGCACCATTCATAGTATGTGCCATTACAGTAGTTCTAGCTTGATCATAGTATTTACCATACAAGCCCCAGCTGCCTTCTTTGGCAGCCTTAGCACCGCCATAATTCAAGCCAACGATGGTAGCATCACTATCTCCATTGAAAGACAGACTAGATTCCATGTAGTTAGCAGATACGCTCAAATTTTTAGCCAATTCAAGTTCTGCACCAAAGTTCCAAATCTCATTATCACTAATAGATTTTGTATCTACATCAATAATCGGTACTCCGCCAACCTTTGTTATAGTATTTTTACCATCTTTAAACACAGTGTAACCAGCAGTTAAATTGATAGCTCCTTTTTTTGCATCAACCTTCGCACCATATACAGTGTCATATTCCAGGTCATATGTATTAAATGTTCCACCAATAAGATCAAACTCAGAATGATATGTTGTATCCATGTCAGTCGGTTTAGCATAGAAACCAGTCAGTTTAACGTCTTTGCCATAGGAAACAACAACACCGTCTGCACGGGTATCATACAGGTTGCCGTCTACTAAGAACAAAGGCAGACGAC
>CAZVSX010000032.1:0-10629 GCA_964630355.1 uncultured Phascolarctobacterium sp. | reverse complement strand
GGTAACGCACCAGTGAGAAAAGCTTTATCCCAAGGCATTCCAGTAATCAATTTTAATTGTGCTACACCTAATGCATAAATAACTGGTATTCCCAACATACACCCAAGCAGCACATAACGCTTAAAGCTATACTTCTGACCTTTAAAATATGCAATAAACACAGCAGCAAATAAAAAGCCAAACAAATATCCACCAGTAGGACCAAATAACTTGCCAAAACCTGCTGAACCACCCGTAAATACAGGTACACCGGCAAGACCTACCAAAAGGTATACCAGCATTGTCATAAATGCCTGCTTTGTATTTAATACATAGCCAGTAAGATTTACAATTAAAGTTTGTAAAGCTATCGGTGACATAGAAAACGGTAACGGAATAATAATATAAGCAGATATACAGTTCATAGCTACCATCAGGGCTATCTTTGTCATTTCCGAAGTTTTATTTATGTTTGCTCTATGATTATGCTCTTTTACTTGAATGCTATCTTCTCTAACAATATTATTTTTAGTATTCGTCTTTGTTGTCATAAATATATACCAACCTTAAAATATTGAATGAATCAAAAATAGTGTTTCTCTATAAACATCATTTTCATTCTATAAAACTTTTAAAATTTATATGCTTTTCATCTCTAAATATTATAGACTAAGCAAGCAATTTAGTCAACCAATTTTATTCTTCGGTTAACTAATTGCATATATCAAAATCCTCTATGAATAACATTTTCTCCAAAACGTCTTTTTAAATCATCTGTCAACCTACTGCGCTGCTTTTTACGCTCATCATTTTCAAAGCACAAAGACACACTTTCACCTTTACTAAGTCCACTAATCGTAATACCAAGTAACCGCACACCCTCAGCCAGCGTTGCCTGCTTTAATAAATCAACAGCAAGATGATAAATTTCTTCATCATTAAAAATATCAATTTCTGAAGTAATACTGTGGGTATGCGTCTTAAAACCTGCATATTTGATTTTTAAAGTTAATGTATGACCATAATATCCCCTGCTGCGCAATCTATATCCAACAAGTTCACTAAGATGCAGTAAAGCTTGTTGGCATTGCGAAAATCCATGCAGATCCTGCTCAAAAGTAATCTCTCGTCCAATAGACTGCGGTTCATAGTTGCTTACAACCTCACGCTCATCTATTCCTATAGCAAGAAGTCGTACTGTTTCAGCATTTTTGCCAAATACCTGCTTCAAAACGTTCTCCTGTGCATCTACAAGCTGTCCTATCCGTTCTATTCCAAATTGCAACAATATCTGTTTTGCCTTCTTACCTATACCAAAAATTTTATCTACTGCTAAAGGTGCAATAAATCTACGTGCGTTTTCGTGTTCAATTATGGTGAACCCATTAGGTTTTTCCATGTCAGATGCTAATTTTGCTAAAAACTTATTAGGAGCCATTCCCACCGAAGCAGTAAGTCCTATCTCCTGCTTTATCCGCTGCTTAACTAAAAAACCAATTTGCTTATGACTTCCATATAAACGTTCCATGCCGGAAATATCTAAAAATGCCTCATCTATTGATAACTGCTCTACAAGAGGCGAAAATTCATGAAAAATATGCATAATCTGATTTGAAATTTCAAGATAACGTTGCATTCTGCAAGTAACATAAATTCCATTAGGACACAGCCTTTTAGCCTGTACCATTGGCATAGCAGAGTGAACCCCATAACTGCGTGCTTCATAAGAACAAGTTGATACTACACCTCTCATACTCTGACCGCCTACAATTACAGGTTTGCCAATAAAATCAGGATTGTCAAGAACTTCCACAGAAGCAAAAAAGGCATCCATGTCTACATGCATTATCCAACGTTTAGATTTCATGTTTACTCCTTTATCATAATAAAATATACCAAGATTCCTAAAAATAGTAATCCAGCAAAATTATAATATAAAAATGTTCTTACATACTTTCCTGCTTGATAAGGATGTTCTGCTACAAATAATTTATAAGAAATAACACTTGCCATAGAAGCAATCATAGTCCCCAAACCACCAATATTTACTCCTAAAAGCAATGCATCTGCTTCTTTCGTCAATGCTGCTAACAACATTGCTGCTGGTACATTACTAATGAATTGGCTGACAAATAAACCTGCAAGATATGTTCCTTCTGGCGAGCCAAGCATAGACTGCTTTAAATACTCCACTGCACTTGTATCACTTACATTACCTATAAATACGAAGAAAGCACAAAATGTCAGCAATAAACTATAATCAACTTTAAAAAACAATCTTTTGTTAATCAAAAATACTGCCAATATCGTAATCATCAAAGCAAAAACTTTATCTAATAGATGTAATACAGCAGCTATATTTAGAAATAACAAACTCAAATAAATCCCTAATACCCAAGGCTTTGGATAAGAGATTTTTTTCAATTGAAGTACCAGTGAAACATCCTGACGACGAAAAACTAAAAAGACAAGATATAATAACGATAAAACACAAGGTAAAAGCATTAAGCCTAAAAATTTTCCGGCACTATAACCATAATGTGCATATAAAAAAAGATTTTGAGGATTTCCAAATGGAGTAAACATACTGCCCAGATTAGCAGCCAATGTCTGTAAAACTACAATCCTTTCCATATCAATTTTTAAGGCTTTTCCTATAACTAAAGCCAAAGGAACAAAAGTAAGCAATGCTACATCATTAGTAACGAACATTGAGCTGATATATGTAAGAATCAGTAATGCCAGCACCATTCTTCTCATACTGTTGCAAATATTAAGCAGCTCTACAGCTATCCAATCCAAAAAATTAATGCTTTGCAATCCTGCTACTACAAGCATTAACGAAAGCAAAACATAAATAACATCAAAATCTATATAGTCAAGCTGCGGTCTGTGAAAAATACAACTGCAAACTGCCAATAAACCCGCCAAAAACAGTATCATTTCTTGGCGAATAAAATTCTTTATTTTCGTCAACAATCTTTCTCCTCAATTTTTCAATTTGATTTATATTATTATTTTTACCAATTTGCCTGTGCAGCACACAAAGCTAAAGCAGATACTTTTGATGCTCCAGAACACCGCAAAACTTCTGCTGCTTCCGTCAATGTACTGCCTGTAGTAAAAATATCATCACAAAGCAGAATATGTTTACCTTTTACGTCTAAATTTTTATTCAGCATAAAACAACCGGCAAGTTCTCTACGCCGTTCTTCTGGATTCAGTTCATATAAAGGTGCTGTCTGGCGTACACGTTCAAGTACATTACCAATATAAACACAACTGCTTCGCTGTTCACACAACGAAGAAAAAATTTCCTGTGGTACATCAAAACCTCTTTGTTTAAGCCTTTCTGATGAAGTAGGTATACTCGTTATAATATCAAACTGCTGTAACCAACGTAACTTAGCTGTGGGAAGTGCCATATCCGTTTCTTCTGATAATACGGCTAATAAAGCAGATTCATTGGCAAATTTTATTTTATGAATTGCCTCTTTGTAAACACCCTCATATTTATATAGAAGCCAGATATTATCAAGTATATCAGTTGCCAAAGGCTCTGCTTGCCCTGCCAAATATTCTTCTCTAGGAATGCCTTTTATATACCGCTGCAAAAGATAATTTTTTCGGCAGCATTCACAAACATATCCTGTTTCAATAGGCATTTCACAAATTTTACAATGTCGAGGAAAAATAATTTCTTTTAAAACTCTCAAAGAATAAACTGTTTCCAGCCAAAATCTACGCATTAAAACACCTCGCTGTTTTCCTGCAAACGCTCTGCCAATAAACTGTATCGTTTTTTTGTTCTGTCATTTCCTACAGCTGTTAACACAGCATTTTTACTTCCTGCAATAATTACTCTGTTTTTGGCTCGTGTAACTGCTGTATATAAAAGATTACGCTGCAGCATAATATAATGACTTGGCACCATAAGTAAAATAACGCAAGGATATTCACTTCCCTGAGATTTATGTACGCTCATTGCATAAGCTAACTGTAATTCTTCTAAATCACCTTGTGCATAGGTTACATAATCTCCTTCTGGTCTTTCCGGAAACATAACAGTAATATTTTTTCCTTCTATTTTTACTACCCTGCCAATATCACCATTAAAAACATCCTTTTCATAGTTATTACGTATCTGCATAACCTTATCCCCTACACGCAGTACGTTGCCAGGTATATTTACCTCAGCTTTTCCTGCAGCAGCAGGATTAATGTACTGTTGTAGTAACTTATTAAGATTTTGTACACCACACGGGTTCTTATGCATGGGAGAAATAACTTGCACTTTACGCCAATCACCATCCGAAATAATCTCAGCATAAACACGCGCTACAAAATCTGCTGCCTGCTGTTCATTTTTAAATTCATTCAAAGAAAATTCACTGTTTAACCCTTCAATAAAATCCGGCATCTGCCCTCTATTTATTTTATGAGCATTACGTACTATAGGACTAATTTCAGCCTGACGAAAAACATTTTCCAACCGAACAACAGGCATTTTACCAGAGCGTATCATATCCTTTAATACAGAACCTGCACCAACTGAAGGAAGTTGATCAACATCACCTACAAAAATCAAACGACATCCACCAGGTACAGCTTTTAAAAGATGATATGTCAAGCTAATATCCATCATAGACGCTTCATCTATAATAATTGCTTCAGCATCCAATGGTTCGCTATCATCCTTGCCAAAATGCAGACCTTCTCCCGTAGGCTGATATTCCAAAAGACGATGTACAGTAACAGCTGGATGACCAGCAGATTCTGCTAAACGTCTTGCAGCTCTCCCAGTAGGAGCAGCTAATAAAATACGACAACCTGATTTCTCCAATACGTTCAAAATTCCTTTTACGACAGTAGTTTTACCAGTTCCCGGTCCACCAGTAAGAATAAAAACTCCATGTTTCAATGAAGCATAAATGGCTTCACGCTGTGCAGCAGCTAGTTTAATACCAGCTTCACTCTCCCATTTATTTATAACTTCATCTGCATTTACACGTGTCACAGGTTTCGCCTGATCGCGTAAGGATAATAACCGTTTGGCTGTCTGTACCTCTGCTCTATACAAATACTCTGGATAAACCAAGCGTACTCCGCCTACTTCTTCGGTACGAAGCATATCATTAGCTAAAAGATTGCTAAAAACTTCCTGTATAGATGTTGTATCTATATTAAGAGCACGTGCTGTTTCACGTACCAGCAGTTCTTCTGGTATACAAGTATGCCCTGCACCAGCTGCCTGTGTTAAAGCATATGCTATACCGGCAGCCAATCGCTGCTGGCAATCAGGTTTCATTCCCATAGCCATAGCTATACGATCTGCTGTTCTAAAACCAATACCATTAATATCACTAGCTAAACTATAAGGAGCTTCTTTAATCCTTGTTATGGCACTGCTGCCGTAAACAGCCTGCAATCGTGCTGCATAACCACTGCTTACACCATGAGATTCTAAGAAAAGCATAAGCTCACGCAATCCAGAAAGTTCTTGGTAGCTTTCCGCGATTTGTGCGGCTTTTTTTGCACTAATTCCACGCACTTCTGCCAAACGCTCTGGATATGTACCTAAAATCTCCAGTGTATCTGTTCCAAAATGCTCCACAATTCTGGAAGCTATTGCAGCGCCAACACCACGTATAGCACCAGAAGCAAGAAAGCGTTCAATACCAACAACAGATGTAGGCTGTAAAACTTGAAGTAATGCTGCTTCAAACTGTCTGCCAAAGCGTGCATGCTCAATCCAATTTCCTTCAAGAACTACATTTTCTCCAAGATACGGAGCACTGCCGTGATAGACAACAGAAAAACGTCCGTGTGATTTACTTTCAACCCGCAAAACACAAAACATATTATCATCGCTCTGAAATACTATATCATCTATAATACATTCAAGTTTTTCCATTTTCTTCACCGCCATACAAAACAAACGTTTCTTAATCTTAGTTATTATTATAACATAGAATTTGACATTCGAACAGTAATGTATCTTTACAAGCATTATATTTTTCGCTATAATAAAATATAATATATTTACTAATTATTTTTCACTAATTTATTTTTATGAGGTGTTGAATTTATGCAACCAAAGACATTTACAGGCAAATTAATTGCTATAGATATGTATAACTGTGGTATTGAACAAATTTCTAATCCTGAAAAAGCACAAAATCTTCTTACAGTAGGCTGTGAGGAATTTTCTATGAATAATCAGCAGCTTATATTCTGCCAAGAAGATGGTCAACAAGAATACTCTATCTCTGCTGTATGCAAACAAGGTCACGTAACATTACATATTTATCCTGCACTTGGATTTATTGCAGCTGATATTTTTTCATGTTTCAGTGAAGCTGACCCAGCAGGTATGGCACGGTATTTACGCAGTGCTTTTAATTGTGACAAAGCAAAAATAACATTACTAGACCGCGGAGATTTCGGAAACAAATATGATATGAAACCAAATCATCGTTCTCATATGAAATTCATTCGCCGCACACAAAATGTTACGCAAAATGTAGGCGACAAACTAAAAAAAATGATGCTCAAGCCCCGTGGCATCTAAACGGGACTATTTGCTAAACAAATCTCAGGGGTTGCTTTAATCAACCCCTGTTTTTTCTTAAAGTAAAGGAGTTTTTTATGAGATATCTAATGTGGGATATAGACGGTACATTGCTGCTTTCCGGTGGAGCAGGAAAAGATGCTTTAATAAAAGTTATCAAGGACTATTACTTTCTGGATGCTTTTGATTTTAGCGAATCACTGGCAGGACGCACAGATTCAGAAATTGTAAAAAATGTAGTTACACGCTTACGAGGACGCTGCAACAGTGCAGAAGCAGCAGGAATACTTATACGCTATCATATGGAACTTCCTAAACAGTTACCTTTACATAAAGGCAGAGTATTAAAAAATGTAGAAAATACTTTAGCTTATTTTAATCAACCTAATGCAAGATATTGCAACTGTCTTTTAACTGGTAATACCAGTACTGGTGCACATCTAAAGCTTGCTTACTTTGCTCTCGATAAATACTTCAATTTCCAAAACAGTGTTTTTGGTGAAATAAGTGAAAGCAGAGAGATGCTTGCTAAAGTTGCATTGCAAAGACTGTATTTGCAAAATGAAAATATTTCCGCTAAACAGCTAATTTTTATAGGTGATACGCCAAATGATGTACTTTGTGCTAATGCTATTGGCTCTTTATGCTTGATTGTCCTTGAAGGTTCCTCCTACAAGCGAGAAGATTTCACGCAAATTAAACCATGGATGATTATTGATTCGCTGCCTGATAATCCTGCTGATTTAGAAAAACTCTTAGATTCAGCATCCAAGTAGTTGCGAGGTGAATTTTAATGCTGAAAAATTTTTTATCATTAACGGCTATATTAACATATACTGCTATAATTACCATTACCCCTCAAGCTTTTGCCTATAATAACGATGATTTAAATGCAGTTCTCAATGGTGCCAGTTGTCCAGGAGGAGATTTATCAGGAGCTGATTTATCTGATTTAGATCTTAGTAATCGTGACTTCACAAATACTGACTTCACAGAGGCACGTCTTAATAATACTAAACTTGATAAAGCAAATCTTTCCGATGCCTGTTTTCAAAAAGCTTTATTAAGCCATACAAGCTTACGCTCTGCCAAACTTAACCATGCTAATCTTAGTTATGCTGTTACTTCTGAATCAGATTTTACTAACGCCAGTTTATATGGAGCATATCTTTACAGAACACAAATGTATAAAGCTCAACTGCTTAACACTAATTTACAGCAGGTTAAAGCACAGGAAGCCGTTTTTGATGAAATAGATGGAGATTTTGCTGATTTCAGCTTTGCTAATATTCCATATAGCTGGATGCGTAAAGCAAACCTGAAAAATGCTGTTTTTTATGGTGCTAATATGTACAGTATTCATATGCAAAAAAGTAATCTCAGTAATGCTGATTTACGCAGCTGTAAAATCGGCAAAGGCAAATTAAACAATACGGTTCTCAACTACGCTCAATTAGATAAAGCAATACTTGATAACAGTGATATACGTGGTGCAGAACTTAATTATACCCAATTTGGTTCTGCTTTTATCGACAATGTATTAATAGACAAATAATATTTAAGTTTATTATTTCTTCTAAAAATCAGCTAAACTTTGAATAAATTAAAGAAAGAAACAAGGAGTGAATCTTATAAAATATAAGTTTCACTCCTTGTTTCTTTAATCTACTTATCATATACAGTTTATTTTATTACTAATTACTAAGCTTTAAATTACATACCGTATTTTAGATTAGAAAAAATAATTTATTTATAAAATTAGGAACGGTGTACGACTAAAATCACACCGTTCCTAAGATAAGATATTTTCTTTTCTAAATTAAAGTAACAATTTACAAAAAAATCTTCTATGCAACGTTAACGTAAACTGAACTTTATGCCACGCGTTACATAACATGCCGCATTTTGTCCATATTTATCACGCGCAGGACTAAAACGCCACTTATAAACAACTTCTACTGCATTAGCATCCATATCTGCATTGCCAGAAGAAGAAACTACAGATGCACTCTGCACATTACCATTAGCATCTACTAACATCCTTACTCTTACAACACCTGTAGCACCACTGTTGCGTGCAGAAGCCGGATAACGCGGAGAAACTTCACGCAGTACACGCGGCGGAACTACAGGTACACCGCGACCTTCGCCGCTGCCCTCTCCCTCACCGTTTCCACTGCCAGTACCATTACCTCCTCCAGTACCACCACCGCTGCCTTCTCCTTCACCGGTTTTAGGTCCAGGAGCAGGATTTGGACTAGGTTTTCCTGTTTCTTTCTTTTGTTTAATAACCTGTTTCTTTTTTTCTGGCTTAGGTTTCAGTTTCTGATCAACAATATCTTCAATACTTTTTACAATATTTTCTTCTGGCTGCTCCTCCTGCTCTGGTTCTTCAATCTCTTGACCACCACCGCCTCCACCAGCTAAAGTAACTTCTAAAACTTCTGGTGGAGTTTGTACAAAACGATAGCCAAAAATACCAAGAACAGCAGCAACAGCTATATGTACTGCTAAAGCTACAGCAAGGCCCTGACCAAAACGTTTCTTTTCGTCTATCATTTGCTTTCACCTGTATCTGTAGCCAAACCAAAACGAGTCACACCTGCTCCTTTAAGCTTATCCATAAGTTTGATAATAATTTTATAAGGGGCCTCATCTTCTGCACGTATGATAACAGAGAAAGACGAATCACGCTTACTCTCTATTGCAGCATTTTTTACTAACATCTCCAAATCAATTTGGCTTTCATCTAGATATAAAGTTCCATCCTGCTTAACTGTTACATTAAAATTACTTTTACTTACATTTTCAGAATGTTTAGCTACTGGTAAGCGAATAGGTATAGTTTTTATCTCACTCATATACATAGTACTAACTACAAAAAATACCAACAGCAAAAAAATCATATCAATCATCGGACTAAGCATAATTTCTGGTGCTTTAAGCTCTCTTCTACGACGTCTACGCATCTGTCACACCGCCCCTCATTTATGCTCTTGAACAGAATCTTCCTGATTAGATGCTACACTATTATCTGTATAAGCAAATTGTTTACCGTTTACAGGCAAACCTTTAAAAGGTTCTTCTTTTGCTTGAATAATATCAACCAAAGTATCAGCTACTTCATTAATATTTAAAGTTTCTGTTTTTATTTTACTGGTCAAATACGCATGGATACACATACCCATAATTGCTATACATAAACCAAAAACAGTAGTAATAAGTGCTTCACCTATACCAGCCGTTACAGCCATAGGATTCTGAGTTCTTTCATTAAGTGCATTAAAGGAAGATATCATACCAGTAATAGTACCAAGCAGACCTAACATAGGTGATAAACCTATTACAACACTCAAATAATTAAGATTTTTTTCTAAGCTGTCAATAATACGGTCAGCCCTTGTATAAACTATGGTTTCCAAACGATTGCCAAAAGTTTCATCCATACAAAGAATAGCACAAGCCATTTTTGCAGCCTCACCTTTAGAGCTTTCGCATAGCTCATGTGCCCCTACTACATTAAAGTCATTCATCATGCGGCAAAATCCACTTGCAAAATCCTGACCAGAAATAGCCTTTTTATAAAACAAATAACGTTCCACACCAATAGCAATAGCTGCAAAGGAACAAACCAACAAAGGCCACATACATGGTCCGCCTTTAATAAAATAGTCAACAGCTCCAGCAAAAATACTCATACTTGTACCTTCTTTCAAAAATTCTTCTACAAAAATTGTGTCAGCAACTGCTGCAATCTAGCAGTCTGTATATCAACCAAAGAACTTATTGATACATTCTGCTAATAATTAACTTCTTGTCATTATACAACGTTTATCAGCTAACGTCAAGAGAATAAAAAGACTACAGCCTGATAACAATACTGCATTCCCTAACTAATAATCTTTTAATATAAACTTTATATTTTATTAAATTTACAATTCATGAAAAATATTTACAAAACTTTCTTCTACTGCTTGCTATACAGTTTCCCCAAAAACTATATAATACTATGACTTAATACATATGCATAAAATGTTTTCATATAAATTTCAATGCATACATTTATTCACTGCCTAAAA
>CAZVSX010000031.1:6268-11759 GCA_964630355.1 uncultured Phascolarctobacterium sp. | reverse complement strand
GGGCGGCGAGATTCGAACTCACGGCCTCTTGTACCCGAAACAAGCGCGCTACCAAACTGCGCCACGCCCCGACATTTTTATTGCTGTTCATCTGCAACGTATGTAATTATACGATACTTTTCTTTGTTTGTCAACAAAATTTTTATTATCCCTGCGTTACTACACGAATACTTGTAACCTGGAAAGCTTCTGCTATTGCAGGCAATATTTCACGCTCAATGTTTGTACGGTGCAGCTCACTTTCTGCAACAAGCATAATACGAGTATCTGCATAATTAATATTATGCAGTCTGCTGACCAAACGCTTAAATTTTTCTTCGCCAATAATCTCTTTAAGCTTTTGCAGACGTGCAAAAACTTCCGGTTTTTCTTTCTGCATACGTTCTTCTAACGGTGAAAATGGTACTGTAACTACACGAGCATCTCTAGCCAGGACAAAATTTTCTTCGCCCTCACCAGGCACTATTAAATCATCACGCATTTTTATTCCTCCATCTCTATCTAAAAAATCAACCTGCTAAAGCAGTACTTATTCTTTTCTATTATATGTCACCATTAGTTTTCCGTCAAGCAGCAGGATTTTTATAAATGAAGTAGAATATTATAGAAAAGTATTTTACGAGGAGTGTTGTTTTTTATGTCTCTAAAAGAAGATTTCAAAAAATTCGCCCTGCGCGGTAATGTTATGGATATGGCTGTCGGCGTTATCATCGGCGGTGCTTTCGGTAAAATTGTCAGCTCGTTAGTAAATGACATCGTTATGCCGCCTCTCGGTATGCTTTTGGGAAAAATGGACTTCAGTAACCTGTTTATCAGTCTCAACGGCAATGAGTACCAAACACTGGAAGCTGCAAAAAAAGCTGGTGCTCCTATACTTGCTTACGGCAGTTTCATTAATACCATGTTAGACTTTCTCATTTTAGCATTCGTCATTTTTATTATGGTTCATGAAATTAATAAGCTCAAACCGGAACCAGAACCACAGCCTGATCCACGTCGTTGTCCCTACTGCAAATCAGAAATTGCAGATGATGCTACACGCTGTCCGCACTGTACTTCTCATTTAGAATAAAGTATAAAATATAAGTATATTTACCAGCATTAACCAACAGTGTAATCTTATTGGCTAATGCTGGTTTCTTTATTATAAAAAGCTTTTTTAATTTGCTAAATATTAGCTTATAATGTATAATGATATTCATATATCATCTGAACTGCATTATGTTCAGAACAAAATCATCAGCCTGCTCCGCAGCAGACTGACAGGAGGTTACTAAATGTCTGTATATGACGTACTTTTGGAACGTGGCTTTATCAAGCAAATGTCCCATGAAAATGAAATTAAAGAATTATTGGAAAAAGAAAAAATAACTTTTTATATTGGATTCGATCCCACTGCTGACAGTCTGCACGTAGGTCATTTTATTGCTCTGATGATGATGAGTCATATGCAGCGCGCCGGTCACCGCCCTATTGTACTTCTTGGTGGCGGTACAGGCATGGTAGGTGATCCGAGCGGTAAAGATGAAATGCGAAAAATGCTCACTCCTGAATTTATTGCTCACAATATTGCCTGCTTTAAAAAGCAAATGAGTCGTTTTATTGATTTCAGCGAAGACAAAGCTATTATTGCTAATAATGCCGACTGGCTGTTGGAACTGAATTATGTACAGCTTCTGCGTGAAGTAGGCGTTCATTTCACTGTTAACCGTATGTTAGCAGCTGAATGTTTTAAAAAACGTTGGGAAAAAGGTTTAACTTTCTTTGAATTCAACTATATGATTATGCAGTCCTATGACTTCTGGAAACTTCATCATGATTATAACTGTATCATGGAACTTGGCGGTGATGACCAATGGTCTAATATGCTTGCAGGAGTAGAACTTATCAGACGTAAAGATCAACAGCCTGCATACTGCATGACCTGCAAACTGCTTACTACCAGTGATGGCAGAAAAATGGGAAAAACCGAAAAAGGTGCTCTTTGGCTGGATCCTGAAAAAACTTCTCCCTATGAATTTTATCAGTATTGGCGTAACATCGCTGACGGTGATGTAGAAAAATGTCTGTCTCTGCTCACTTATCTGCCTATGGATGAAGTGCGCCGTTTAAGTTCACTGCAGGATGCCGCTATTAATGAAGCAAAAAAAGTACTTGCTTATGAAGTAACCAAACTTGTTCACGGTGAAGAAGAAGCACGTAAAGCACAGGAAGCAACAGAAGCTCTGTTCGGCGGCAGTGCTGATAACCTCGCAAACGTTCCTACTATTGAAATTACAGCTGAACAAATGACTGCTAAAGTTATCGATGTCCTTACCGCTGCCAAAGTATTCAGCAGCAAACGCGAAGCACGTCAAATGATTGCTCAAGGCGGTCTTACAGTAGGCAGCAACGTTCTCAGCGATCCTGAAGCTCTTTTAAACGAGGAGATGTTCGATGCTGATAAAAGCCTTCTAATCCGTAAGGGTAAGAAAAAATATTTCCGTCTGTTGGTAAAATGAGTATTTAATTGACTAAAGCCATCTATTCTCGCAGCAGGCTAGATGGCTTTTCTTTAATTATCAGCCTAAAATCTCTGTTTTATTTACTTTTATTGAGATAAACAAAGCTAAAGGAGAATCTAATGCAAAATAACAGCATAAAGCTTTCGTTAATCCTGCCAATCGGTCTAATGCTCTTTTCATTCTTTTTTGGTGCAGGCAATCTTATCTTCCCGCCTGTATTAGGTCAGCTGGCAGGAGAAAATTTTTCCTGGGGTATGCTGGGTTTCTGTCTCAGCGGTGTAGGCTTTCCGCTTATGGGTGTGCTGGCAATGGCAATGAAAAAAAGTGATAATCCAGATGCACTTGCACTGCCAATGCATCCACTATATGCCAGAGCCGTAACCATTATCTGTGCTTTAGCTATCGGCCCGCTGTTTGCTATTCCGCGTACAGCAGCTGTATCTTACGACACTGGAATCCTTGCTCTGCTGCCACCGGAAGCAGCATCTATGGGTTTAGCGGTTTATACAACTCTATTTTTCGCATTGACTTACTTTTTTTCCATTAATCCATCTAAAATCATCAGCCATATAGGAAAATTTCTATCTCCCCTGCTTCTCATATGTTTGAGTATTCTCGTTATCTGTGTTATAAAAGCTCCAATGGGCGATCTGCAGATGCCAAATCCAGCCTTTGTTGTTTCACCTTTTTTCCGAGGATTTCAAGAAGGTTACAATACCATGGATCTGTTGGCAGCCATTTTATTCGGATCAATAACCATAAAAACTATTGAAGCCCAGGGAATAACAGATAAAAAAGTTCTTACTAAATTATGTACTTTTGCTGGTCTTATCTCTGCAACCTGTCTGGCACTAATTTATGTTTCCCTAGCTTACACCGGAGCTACAAGTATAAACGTTTTTGGTATCGTAACTAACGGTGCTACACTGCTTAGTAAAATCGCTACATACTATATGGGGTTCGGAGGTCAGCTGGTTTTAGCCTTAATTATCATCTGTGCCTGCTTGACAACAAGTATAGGCTTGACAACATCTATTGCTGGTTATTTTGAAGAACTTACACACAGTAAAATGCAGTACCAGCGTCTAGTAGCTTTTATTACATTATTCAGTTTAGTTATTTCTAACTTTGGTTTAGAAAATATTATCCATTTTTCCATTCCGGTAATTTGTATGCTCTATCCAATTATTATTGCAATCGTTATTCTTAATATCTTCCATGCAATAATCAAAGATGATCAACTAACTTTCCGTCTGTGTCTGACACTGACAACTTTATTTGCTGTTTTTGACGGTTTAAGGGCAGCAAATATCCGCTGGGAAACTTTGGATAATATGCTTGCACAATATCTGCCATTATTTAATATAGGCTTTGGCTGGGTACTTCCCTGCTTTGGCGGTATAGCCTTGGGTTTGCTTTGCAAAGCTATACGCAAATAATTGAAGTACATAACATAAATATTATAAAAAGTAAGGTGTTTTTTATGACTAATGAACAACAATGCAGCAGTGCAGCATCCTGCGGACGCAGCAGCTGCGAAGGCTGTCCTTCTGCTTCTGAAAGTCAACAACAAAAAGCAGATTTTCATGCAGAACTTAATGATTTAAGCAGCGTAAAAAAAGTTATAGCAATAGTAAGCGGTAAAGGCGGCGTAGGCAAATCTCTTGTTACCGGTCTTTTGGCAGGTACAATGCAGCATCGTGGCAAACGTTGTGCTGTATTGGATGCAGATATCACTGGTCCTTCCATGAGCAAAAATCTTGGAGTTACCGGAAAAGCACAGGCTAATGAACTCGGAATTCTGCCCCTGACAGCTCCCTGCGGTCTGGAAGTGCTTTCAGCAAATATGTTCCTGCCAAACGAAACCGACCCCGTAGTTTGGCGTGGGCCATTAATCGCCGGTATGGTTAAGCAGTTTTGGAGTGATGCCATTTGGACAAATATTGATTTTATGTTTGTTGATATGCCACCTGGAACTGGCGATGTTCCTCTTACCGTATTTCAATCTTTGCCAGTAGATGGAATTATTATTGTTACCTCACCTCAGGAATTAGTATCTATGATCGTTGCCAAAGCAGTAAAAATGGCACAAATGATGAATATACCAATCTTAGGTCTTATAGAAAATTATGCTTATTTTCACTGTCCAGATAACGGAAAAGATTATGAAATCTTCGGCCCCAGCCACTTGGAAGAAACAGCCTCTGCTTATGGTTTAAAAGTACTGGCACGCCTGCCCATCAATACGGAACTTGCTGCTGCCTGTGACACAGGAAAACTTGGTGATTACAAAGAACCGCAGATTGAAAACTGCTGTTCTTATCTTGAAGAAGTTCTCTAACTTTAAATCTGCTGTAATTATTTTCAGGAGGCTATAATATATGTCTATAGAAAAAGTTCGCAGCTATCTCAGCCAGTTTGCAGCTGATAAACGTATCATTGAATTTAACACATCCAGTGCCACCGTTGAGCTTGCAGCCCAAGCTGCTGGCTGTGAACCGGCACGTATCGCCAAAACCCTTTCTTTTAAGCTTAATGATAATAGTGTAATTCTTATCGTTGCTGCTGGCGATGCCAAAGTTGATAACGCTAAATATAAGCACTATTTTGGCTGTAAAGCGAAAATGCTCAATGCAGATGAAGTAGAACCTTTAATAGGTCATGCAATCGGTGGTGTCTGTCCATTTGCAGTAAATGCAGATGTAAAAGTTTATTTAGATGTTTCGCTAAAACGGTTTCAAACCTTATTTCCTGCCTGCGGCAGTCACAACAGTGCCATAGAACTTACCCCTGATGAACTGGAGAATTTTTCCGCCAACTTCATAGAATGGATTGACTTATGCAAAGGCTGGCAAGAGTCTATAAAAGAATAGCTCTGCCATTATATCTGTCTGACATGATAAAAAGGATGTTCCCTGTATTTTGTAGGGAACATCCTTTTTTGTTTTGTTAATGACTATTTTTATTTACCTACAAGGTTCTCAAAC
>CAZVSX010000031.1:0-6168 GCA_964630355.1 uncultured Phascolarctobacterium sp. | reverse complement strand
GTTTTACACCTTTATTTACTTACAAGGTTCTCAAACCTCAATTTATTATTTTGAGATTATCACCGTTCCTATACATATTGACATATGTGTAAGTAGTTTATAAAAGTATATAATTTAATATGTTATAATACAGTCATCTTCGTCAAGAATATATATATCCTCACCGTCAATCTTTTTATTATACATATTAAACTCAATTAACACTAATTGTATTTTACTATATCTAACAAACTTATACAACTCCAGCAACTGATTTTCTGTTAAATATTGTTTCAAATTAACAGTTATGAATATTCTTATTCCACACACTTGATTCATTAACTTTATATAATTAAATAATTTTTCACAAATATCATTACACTCTTCATCAATTTCTATATTATATAGTTTAAGAAGTTCTAATATATTCCATTCATCCTTGTATTTTACTGGATATGGTATTTTTTCTAATAAATTTTCCAAATAAACACAGATATAAGAATATAATTCCAATCCCTGTGAGTAAAAATAATCATTAGCAATCGTACCTATCTCGTTATATAATTTCGTTTTCAGTTTTTTATTGTTCAACTGCAATGAAAATGGTTCCAGAATCAATTCTATATACTTAGATAGTTCATAATTCTTTTCGTTTTCTACTAAAATCCAATTTCCATCTTTTCCTGTTAATTGCAAATATAATTTATCAATCAAGGAAAGTCTTAGTGTAATATCTTCTAATATTATAACTGATATAATATTTTCTTTTAATTCTACTTTAAGGCCTAACTCTCTTTCTATCAGTTTCATAGTATTACCAACCTTTCATCAGAAGACAACACATCTGACTTTCCTTCACCAACAATAATTTCCATTTTTGTATACTGCTTTTCCGTTACTCGCAACACTTGAACTAACCCTTTTTCCGGCTTATTTTTACGTACATTTTCAATTACTGCATCAGCCAAAGTAGAGTTCGGAGACAACTTGCAGTATATCGATTCCTGAATCATTAGGAAACCAGATTTAATCAAATACTTCCTAAATCTTACATATTCTTTTCGCTCTGCTGCCGAAAGCACCGGCAAATCAAACATCACCAGTATTCTCATAAATCTATAACTCATTTCTTTTACCTTATAACCAATAAAATTTTATCATGGAAACATCTTTATCATTTAAAGCATCAAAAATGCTTCTGCAATAAATCTTCACAGCATTGTTTACATATTCTGACCTATTATTGATATTAACACCTTTATTCAAAATATTAACCAACTCCATTTTTTCACTTTTTTCAAATGTATTCAGCTCCATATCATAAACAGTCTGATCCACAAGCGGTCGAAACGGCTCCATTAAGTCTGAAGCTAAATTAAATTGATTAAACATATTATCATGAAACAAACCAATCTGTGTAATATAACCATTTGCTGTTATTTCTCTAGTAAATGCAGATAACACTATACTATAGCCGTAATTAAGTGCTGCATTGATATTACAATCTGATGTTCTTGTAAAATCTTTTCCAAACAATGCATTAAAATATACTTTTGCAGCATGACCTTCTCTATTTGTTGAATCTCCATACTGTATTTCCTCTATATAACTTTGCAAAAGCATTGCTTCTTCATTCTTGCCAACTCGTTCTAATAATTCTTTTTGCTTTCTTATCTTTTCAGTTACAATTTCTGTCCACACGATTGCTTTTATATCATCACTCCATGCTATCTGATTTCTTATCTTAGCACTAGTATCATGTGAACCATAATATGCAACTAATTCTGATGAAGGATTTCTTTTTTCATCACAAAATACTACTTTTATTTTGTTTTTTATCAACTCACACAATAAACTTCCCGTGATTGAAACGGCTGTAGTTTCAATCACGATAGTGCTTATTTCATTTAAAAATATCTTTGTTGTTTCCTCTTGCCTAACCACCATATACCCCATTTGATAATCTAATTTAGCACTTTTAGAAACAACTATCGTACGCCAACTCATATCTTCAACAGGTTTATTTTTCTTTCATACATACCTGTTGTTGATTGATGAATTAAAAACGCCTCTTGGCACTCTGAAATTTTTTTATTTAACCTTAACTTACCTGCGTTTCCACTGCCTTTAATATCTTTAAGATCCACATTTTGTTTTGTTGAATTTATCCAATAAATAATCTCTCTTATTACAAAACATTGTTTTTCAATATTTAAATTTTTAAAAATTTCCTCTTTCCCTTCTAAAATTCTACATATATTCCATTTATTATGTTTGTACGGATTACTTTTAAGTTTTAAAATCAAAGTTCTAAAAAACTCAAGATTCTTTTCTTTCGTTATAGTTTTATCCATTTCATTATAATTATCTTTTTCTATAGCCTTGATTATTTTTCTTAAATATTCCTCATCACATTGTGATAAATACAATGGTTCAACATTTTTCAAATAGACACTATTATCACTTTTTCCTCCTAAATAATAATAGAACCCGTCAATTCTAACTTTTGATTTTGTTGGTATAAATGGTATACACACTCTCAAATCTGTAATTTTATTTCTTTTGTATTCTCTGTTAAGGATCTCTGTTAAATATCCAAGAATCTTATCATTCGTTAATGTATTGCTTGTACCAAGATAAACTGGTAGTGCTTCTAAACTTCTTACAACATTTCCTCTTACCTTATATTCTACCAATGTATATCCAGAATATGCTGATATAACACCACCATATTTCCTAACCTCTAAAGCTTTAATGTCACTACTCTTAACTGGTAAATATGTTTCTTTGGCTTTTTCTTTACTATACAATGATCCATGATTTTCTTCTGTTTTTCTGGTTATTATAACAGTGTTTCGGCATACTACACTCAGTACTTGTCTCTTTGATATGCCATTATCTGCAATCCATGCAAATTCATCATTTCTAGTTACATTATAATCAAAAATCTTGTCCATATGATATTTATAGAAATCATTATCTGAATGTTTTTTTGCCTCCTTAATAAAATTAATTGGATTACTGGTAAATTTCGTATCATATACATTTCCAACAACAATATTCAGATATGCATCTTTTGCATGATGAGTATCATTAAGTTCTCTAACCTTACATATTTCAAATTTCTTTCTGAAATCACTTACAATCCCTGCTTTTACGAATACAATTCTAGTATTTGGAAATGCTTGCTGCAACACCTGTGTTATAACTTTAGTACCTTGTCTAGTTTCTACTAACTGTCTATTGATAAATGCTGCTTTTTCTTCATCAGAAAACTCGTCTGTTCTTATTAACCTATTATATTTCTCTTTTGTTATAAATCCTTTTTCACATAACATTCTCCAAAAAGCAGATCTGTTCTTTTGTATTTCCTTTTCCAATGGAAAACTATCACTCTTATGATTATTAATCTGCTTTTTTACTAATACTAAATTATTTTCTATACTATCATCTTTTATGAAATGTCTAGGATAGATATGATCAATATCATAGAGATTATTATTCATAAGGTCTCTCAATTCTATTGTTTCACCACTATACATACATTTTCCCTGTTGCAAATAGTATAAATAAAGTTTTTTTATTTTAAAATCAGATTTATCCTTTTCATTAATTTCATTAAGCATACTCTCAGCCCATGAATTTTTTTCTTTTTTTAGTGCTTTATACAAATCTAAAAGTTTTTCCTTTCTTGAGTCCTTAAGATCATTCTTTTTGCCATGTTCTCTAGGTATCTCAATAAATATTTTATCTGGTTCTTTTTCTGTTAATTCATATACTTCCTTTAACATTTTTATAGTTTGCCATACCATACGTTTAACAGGTGCAGATAAATACTTCCCTTCTAAATCCTCTATTGTCCAATCATTAAGCGGCTTTTCAGCATCACTTGTCATTGCATCAAGGTTTTTCTTAAAATCATATTGTGCTGATAACAACTCCATTAGATTATGATTTGTAGCCCATAATGCTTGAATCAACGAACATTCACCACATTCACATTTACCTGGCAATTCTAAAAATGACCTAGATAAGTTTCCCCAGCCACTAAATTTAAATCCTGAAATTCTCTTGATCTGTTCTTCTGTCAGAAACTCTTTATATTCCTTTGTTATTCTTTCTCTAAAAAATTTCTTATCACTTCCATATACTGTTCCCCAAAATATAATCTTTTCAAGCATAGTCTGTATTTTATCCGTGAATAAATTATCACCAAATATTCCTATAAACTTTCCCACCGAAGATAATGATGTATTAAATCCAGAATCAATACCACTGATAATAACATCATCTTTTGAGGCTATAACAGAAATATTGTATAAATATTCTTTCAACTTGCTCAATGTAACCTTCTTTCCTGTTTTAAAGAGGTTATCATAAATTCCTTGTTTTACACTTATATCAAGTTTCTCACCATTAATCTTCAAATTATTTAATTCATTTAGAACCATAAATTTTTCATATAAAAGAGACTGTTTCGGAAGCGTGCGTTCTCCTGTTAGATAAGTACAATGCCGAACCATCCTGCTTATAAAGTCTTCTGCGGCTTTCTGTATATCTATCTTTTTATCAAAATTCCAAGGATAAACTCGACCTTTTTCTTCTCCTAATCTTCTCTTTGACCATACATTTTTCCCACTAGCACCAATAGGTCCTACATAATAAGGTATATGAAATTTAAATAGCTGTAAAATTTTTTCTGAAACAGTCAGTCCAGATTCATCTTGCTCCAATAAAAATGGTAGATATTTTTCTGCATTTTTAAGTATAGAGCTCATTTCAGCCACATGTAATTGATTTGGAATTACACCATTTGATGCATTAAGTTGCTTTGGCATAAATGTCTCGTTTTCAATCTTTCCTAAAATAATTTTTACTTCTTCGTCATCCGCAGGAAAATTTCTCAAAAAATTCTTAACATTTTTATAGAATTCTTTCTGTGTTCTTCCTTTCCCCCCATTACGTCTTTTTTTCCCAAATGCATTTACACTGCCTACGTAAGCACTATAATTACCATCTTTCATAACTCTAAACATATCATCATATGCTTTCATATCATATTTTTTCATAACACGCTGCAACATATGAAGATCTTTCTTATGCTCTTCATATAACTCTACTCTAGCCTCAGAAAGATACTTATGTCCTTTTATAAGTGTCGAAAGTATACTTATATCATGGAGTTCTTTCATTACTTCTATCAGTTCAAATTTCTCTTCTCCCAAAATTTCTAATACTTCAGCTTTTGTTTCTTCGTAATCACTGTCTCTAAAGCTGATTTTTTTGATTTCTTCACCAACTGCATCTTTTCCATATATTTTAGAAAGCTCTCCCTCCATACCGCAAATTAATTTTAATATCTCGTATGCTTGATTTTCTTTTTTGGTTACTCCAAGATAGTTACTAAGATTTTCTAAATGTTTACTTCGGGATTTTCCTTTTTCAGTCATTAAATCCATTAGTTTTTCAAAATCTAAATTTTTTGAAAAATTTGCAGAGTACATCATAGCAACGTCCACAAGCTTTTTATAAATTTCCTCCACATTCGATGTTATTTTCTGTACATCAAGCACTTCATTAAGAAAATGTCCTCTATGCTTAAACATATTTGCAATTGCTAAATAAACCAATCGTACATCAAATGCAGCCTTTGTCTGATGTAGCAATTCATTTCTCAAATGAAATATCGTAGGATACTCTTTATAATAATCCTTATCAGTGTATCCAGTATCAGCAAACAATGCATACGGTTGGCGAGTTTCTCGATCTTCTATATGATACTTTGATTCATCAAGTCTTGCAAAAAATCCAGAATCTACTTTATTTATTTCATCGAAAAAAAAGTTCTCGCAAAATTCCCTGTCTAGCAACTTCTCTCTGGCGTCTTCTTCTTGATATACGATTTATTCTTCTCTGCTCTGCTGTAGATGCTTCTTCAAATAATCTTGAGCACCAAAAATCTTTTCCCTTTACTCTATACAAATTATAATTTTCATCTGTTACTGCTAAACCAACAGAATTTGTACCCATATCAATTCCAACATACATCTTTTTTCCCATATTTGCATCCTCCTAGCTTTTTTATATTGCACTACCTATCAATCCATGTTATAATAAAAATACTTACAAGGTGAGTGCAAATAAGGTTTTAACCGACATTGCTTACGTGCATTGGCACTAATAAAAAAG
>CAZVSX010000030.1:0-11847 GCA_964630355.1 uncultured Phascolarctobacterium sp. | reverse complement strand
TTGTTTCCTATGGCAAAGAAGTTAAACTGACTGGTTTCTATGCTAAACCGACCGATATGGATACTGCTTTCCGTACAGTTAATGTAAATTTACCTGGCAATAAAATAGAGATGACCAGAGATTTAGACTATGATACAGTATATGGTGCAAAGATTGATGCAAAACTTGGTGCTGTGAAGGCAACTGCTGGTTATACTGTATTTAATGATGGAACTTTTACTGATGTTGGCATTCTTAACGATAAAGTTGTTAATACCAGAATTACTGAGCTTGATGACAACAAGATTTGGAATGTTGGTGTAGCATTTGATTTGGCTAAAAACTTGAACCTGTCTGCTAACTACATGAAATCCAGCGAAGAATATGTAACCAGCGATGATGAGGGTATCATTGTTGGTTTGGCATACGGCGGAGCAAAAGCTGCCAAAGAAGGCAGCTGGGGCTTGTATGCAAATTACTATGATCAAGCTCGTTCCACTGTTGTAGCACACACCATGAACGGTGCTTATGGCACTAATGGCTTTGACGGCTACATGGTAGGCGCAAACTATACTTTCGCTAAGAACATCATTGGTTCTGTAGAATACTATGATTTGGAAGACAAACTGGACGACTCCGAAATGAAGACTCTGTGGAGCCAACTGGTATTCACATTCTAATCTGATTTAGAGGCAGCAGAATGCAGGACAGCACAGGCTGTTCGCAGAATAATGCTTACAAAAAGCGGTATGATTTACTTCATACCGCTTTTTTGCTGTCTGCCTAAAACATTTCCTAATACTTTTTTGAACGCTGCAACAAAAGTATACTTAATAGTTGATGCGCAGGCGAATTTGAAATATAAAATTGCTAAGAAATATCATGGCAAGTCATCTTCTGTAAAATGAAAAAATGCTTTTACCAGCAGAACATTTTAATTTCGCTGGAATAAGATAAATTTGTTAAAAATGTTCATAGCTGTCTTTACAAGTTAAGTATTCGTTTACGAGTTGTTTTTTTGAATTCAAAATTATATTTAGCCATAAAAATACCGACCTCCATTTGTCAGATTTTTAGGTCTAACTTTTGGGGGGCGGTACTTGTGTTGTCTGCTGACGGAGCTTTTTCACAGTTTTAGTTTTTCCAGGGTACAGCTTTTTTCTCCAGCCATTGCAGGAAAAGGTTGAATAAAAGTCCTAAAAGGGAGAGAACAATGACACCTGCCATGAGGCGGTCGGTAATCATGAGATCGCCGTAGTGCAGGATTAATGCACCAATACCAACCTGGGCGGCAATCATTTCCGCAGCTACCAAAAGCAGCAGTGATGTACCTGCTGCCAGCCGCAGCCCCGTAAAAATCATGGGGAGGGCACTTGGCAGAACAACGCTTTTCATTGTTTTCCACCAGCTGGCGTTAAAGCTGACGGCAACTTTGATAAGCAGAGTATCAACATTTTTTACACCGCTGTAAGTGTTCATTGCTACGGGAAAGAATACGCCCAGGGCAATGATTGTTACTTTAGAAAGTTCGCCTATGCCAAGCCACAGAATGAACAGCGGCAGCAGAGCTATTTTAGGTATGGGGTAGAGTGCATTGACGATGGGGTTGCCGATTTTATCTGCTAAGGCGGATGTTCCTGTTAATAGACCTACTGCCAAACCTATGAGGCTGCCAAGGGCAAAGCCTGCGAGTATACGGTAAAGGCTTGCTGCTAAGCTGATGCCTATTTCGCCGTCCAGCAGCATTTCTATAAGGGAGCTGATGATTTGCGTAGGTGCAGGCAGAAAGAGCGAGGAAACAATACCGCTTTTGCAGATTATTTCCCAGATAATGAGCAGGCAGATAATAGAGAGTACCGATACCCAGTCGGGATAGCTTTTCTGCCAGTGTGTCATGCGGTTGCGTACCAGATATTCATGTTTTTCATTTTCAGGCATTTGTTTCTACCTCCATGAGGGCAGCACGTGCGTCTTTGCTGATGTGTTCCCAGATAATGCGGATGAATGCGGAGATTTCATCTGTATGTTCAGGTTTGCTGCGTTCTGCACGCGGAATGTTGATATTGAGAATTTTGCTTACTTTACCAGGGCGGCGTGAAAGCAGAACTACTCTGTCTGCAAGCATGACGGCTTCTTCAATGTTGTGGGTAACGTAGAGGGTGGTAAGATGTGTTTTTTCCCAAAGCGTTACTAATTCTTCCTGCATGATGGTGCGTGTCTGTGCATCAAGGGCAGAGAATGGTTCGTCCATCAGCAGTAAATCGGGTTCTATGGCAAGAGCACGGGCAATGCCGACACGTTGGCGCATACCGCCGCTTAGTTGGTGAGGGAAAGCTTTTTCAAAGCCTTTTAAGCCTACAAGTTCGATATAATGCTTGATACGATTATCACGTTCAGCGGCAGGAGTGTTGGCAGTTTCCAAACCAAAGGCAATGTTATCATAAACATTACGCCAGGGGAAAAGCCCCGTTTCCTGAAAAACTATACTCAAACGTGGTTCGTGACTGCCGCTTGCTTCCGTAAATTTCACAGTGCCGCTTGTTGGTTTAAGCAGACCTGCGGCGATGTTCAGCAGAGTGGATTTACCGCAGCCTGAGGGGCCGACTAAGGCGACAAATTCTTCTTCATTAATACTCAAATTTATATCTTCGAGTACGGAGAGCTGATTATTATGGCTGTCAGGGAACGCTTTACAGATTTTATCAATTATTAATTTCATGCTGCAATTCTCCTTAAATAAAGAATGTGCTGATTCAGCAGCTGAATTTGCTACAGGAACCAGCACATTCACCTAGTCTTATTTTTTCAGTGCTTCTTCAAGGAAAGAGGTATTGGCAACATCTTTGGCTTCCAGTTTGCCGGAAATCATTTTGTTGGCAGTATACCATTTTATCTGTGTATCAATATCGCTTACCAGCAGTTTGCCGTCTTTATCTATATAAGGCAAGCCTGCTTTAATATCTTCGGCAGGAGCTTTGACATATTTGGCAGTAATATTAACAACTTCTTCCAGTTTTTTGGCATCTTTCTTTTCAACTGCTGCTTCGTAGTAATAGTTGCAGGCTTTGTTGTAAGCACGCATGAAACGGACAGCAGCATCTTTTTTGTTCATAAATTCAGGGGAATAGAAAATTGCAGATGTTTGATAGGGAATGATGTCACCTACCTGAACAACAAGTTTTCCGTAACCTGCTTTCTGTACTTTGGTGATATTAGGCTCGTTTAAAATGCAGCCGTCAATCTGTTTGCTTTCCAAGGCTGCCATAACAGCACTTAATTTGTTAAGCGGTACAATTTCTACATCATTCAGGCTCATACCCTTTGCTTCCAGAATTCTGCCGAGCATATAGTGGAAAGTAGAACCTTTTTGGGTAATGCCAATGCGTTTGCCCTTAATATCTTGGAGTGTTTTGATACCGTTGTTGTAATTTTCTGTGCTGACGAGCAGTGCAGAGGAGGAATAACCCTGCTGTTCGCGTCCTTTATCTGCAACTATGCCAAGTTTCTGTCCGTTGGCAGCCATGTTGTAAAGGCTGGCGGTGATACCGGTTGCACCTACATCTACTTTGGATGATGCTGTGGAAACAGCGATAGGATGAGCTGCATCAAACCACTGGGGTTCAATGTCGATGCCTTCATCTGCAAAGAAACCTTTATCCATAGCGATAAAAAGCGGTGCACTGCTTGTTAAACGCAGCATACCCAGACTTACTTTTACCTTTTCTTTTGGTGTGTCTTTTTTGTCATTGTTGCTGCCGCAGCCTGCAAGCATCATAAGCATAGAGCAGGCAAGGATTACTGCAAGGATTTTTTTCATAAAAATCTTTCCCTTCTCCCCAAGTGTGGAATAAAATATCGCTATTATTGTACACTATTTTTAGTAAAAAAGCATTAAATTCTTAAAAATTTTATCTTTCTCCTGTATGATGTGTAAACAGCTGAACACTTACTGGTGAATTTTTGATTTTAAATAATGCTGTGGGGATACTAAAGTTTACAGCCGAGATGCTGGCAGTGAAATTAATGTAAAATCTAGTAAAATAATGATGAATAATGATATAATAAAAAAGTACGCTGACGAAAGGACGTGAAATCGTGAAAATAAAGATGTTTTTCAGTTTGCTGGTTTGCGGCTGTACTTTGCTTTTTACTACTGCTGCTATGGCTGCTGAACATTTGCTGGCACAAGTGCCGTTGAAAATTGGGGCAGAGGAAACTGTTACCGCTGAACTTTGGGGTGACAGAATGAGCAATGGTTATGCCAACAATTTGCTGGTTATGCTTAAAAATGAAAATAAAAAACTGCTTGCTGCTTATACTCCCTCCATCAGCGGAGGTTACAACTGCCTTTTGCAGCCTGTGCGTTTGCTGGCAGACAGTGCTAAGGGCGAACAGCTTTTGGTTAGTGTGGGTATGGGTGATTGGCGTGCTGCCAGCGAATACCGCATTTTATCTTTTGCCAACAGAAAAAAAGTACGTGAGGTTTTCGGTGCTGCTGAAAGCATGGGTATTGTGACGAAGGCTTTTGTGCAGGACGGCAGGATAGAGCTTGCTTTGATTGACGGCAGTGAATCTGTCCTTGAGCCAGCAAGCGGCATTGAGCTTGCAGAGAGCCGTATAGATTACGGGCGTTTACATTCGCTTACGGTGGCAGATGTTGATAACGATGGCTGTGATGAACTGCTGGGAACGCAGCAGCTATTGCAGAAGCAGACACTGCTTGCCGATGTGGGCGCTGTTTGGAAGTTTGACAAAACAGCCAGGGAGTGGAAACGTTTTTCGACAACGATTATGACAGTTTCTCCCGCTGTTAAAGGCAATACGGTAAACGATGGCAAAGATTTTGACGGCGGCACGATATTGCAGCGCAGAATGGTTGTTCCGGGCGGAGAGGCAACGTATCCGCTGTTTGCTTGCAGTGATGTGGAACTGCAAAATAAGGTGAATGAGGTTTTGTCGCAGGAGTGCAAAGCTTATTTACAGCGGTTTTACCAGGGAAAGGCAGATATGGCGTTTAAGGTTATGCGTGCAGATGCTGCTGTGCTGAGCGTGCAGCTTATCAGCGGCAAAACGAAGTTTTCCCATCATCATGTCAATATCAATCCCCAGACTGGTGAAAAATTGGCTTTGGCGGATATTCTTGATGTTCGCAACAAGGATTTGCCCCTGCTGCTGAATGTGCTGAATACTAATAAAAATGTTGTTTATACGGATAATCTCCCTGATGAATGGTATATTGAGGGAAAGAATTTATTTTTAATGCAGACTGTTGATGATACAGAGCAGGTATCAGGTTTTGCTTTAGGTAATCTGCACAAATATTTATTGAATAAGCAGCTTTTGCAGACCGCTGCTGAGGATTTGTAAGCTTTTTTATGGGTATAAGGAAATTTTGGAAATCAGTCTTCTATTTATACAAATAGTAGGAGGCTGATTTTTTATGTTAAATTTTAGATTTTACTTATTATTATAATGAAGAAAAGTATCTTGAAAAAAGTTTTGCTATGAGTACTGACTGGTCAGTCAGCAAATTTTGTAAAATCAAGAAAAAGCAAGAAAACATAAGTAAAAAAGCGTTAAATTCGTTTAAAAAGGTTTGATTTTCTTAAAAAACTACTTTATAATAGTAGTATTCTGAAACTGAAACTGCATCTTTGTTTGGACTCAGATACGGCTGTAACCCTAAGGAAATACAGTACAGCAGTGTTTCTAAAAGCAGGTATCTGGATTTATTTATATATTTAGTGGGTTTCAGAGTAGAAGATGAAGGAGGTTTTTATATGTTTAGTTTTATCCGCTCCAGCCGTGCTAGAAAAGCAATGGCAGCGGCTCTGGCGGCAACCTTTGTTCTGGCTCTGTCCGGCTGTGGCAATAAACAACAGGCTGCACCGCAGGCAACATTGGTTAAAACCATGCAGGTTATTAAGCGCGACACTCCGTTAGTATATGATTATACAGGTTTTGTACAGGCTCAACAGGAAATGGAGCTTAAAGCCCAGGTCAGCGGTCAGATTACTGCCAAGTATTTCAACGGCGGTGATACTGTAAGTGCAGGACAGACATTGTATGCCATAGATCAGCGTACTTATCAGGCAGGACTTTTGAACGCACAGGCAGGCTTGGCTAATGCACGTGCAGCTTTGGCTAATGCAGCTTTGGATGCTGAACGTTATACTAAGTTATATGAGCAGAATGCTGTTTCTAAGCAGGTTCTGGATAACGCCATTATGCAGCGAGATCAGGCACAGGCATCTGTGGCAGCACAGGAAGCACTTGTGGAAAATGCTCAGATTAATATGACTGATACCAGTGTTGTAGCACCGTTCAGCGGCCGTATTGATACTACTGCTCTGGAAGTAGGCAACTATGTAACAGCAGGACAGACAACATTGGCTAAAATCAGCAATACTGATCCTGTTTTCGTACAGTTCAGCATTGCAGAACCGGAATATCTGAAACTTTCCGGTGCACACAGCAATGACGGTGCAGCACTGGATAATCTTACTGTTGTTTTAAGCGATGGCAGCACTTATGACTTTAAAGGCAAGGTAGCAGAAGTTAACCGCGGTATTAATGACAGCACTGGTACTTTGACAATTAAGGCTTTGTTTGACAATCCCTCACGCCGTCTGCTGCCTGGTATGTTTGCCCACGTACAGGCAACTGCCGGAACAAAAGAAAATGCTCTGCTGATTCCTAAACGTGCAGTTGTTGATATCATGTATAAGAAATTTGTTTATGTTGTAGGCAGCGATAATAAGGTTACAATGAAAGAAGTAACTCTTGGTGCAGGTGTAGATCGTTTCTATATGGTAGAAAGCGGTCTGAATGGTGATGAAACACTTGTAGTAGAGGGTACCGGCAAGGTTAAACAGGGTGCTGCTGTTAACCCGCAGCCTATGACTGAGGCGGATTTAGATACCGAAGTAGATAAGTCTGCTTCCGGAAATGAAAAGCAATAAGGAGGTAGGCTAAATGGCTCGTTTCTTTATTGATCGCCCAGTCTTTGCGATTGTATTGGCGATTATTATTACCCTTTTGGGTACTATTGCCGGCTTTAGCTTACCTATTGCCCAATATCCTAACATTACTAAACCGCGTATTTCTGTATCTACCAACTATGTAGGTGCGAGTGCGGACGTAGTAGAAAAGGCTGTTGCCCAAACTATCGAACAGAAGGTCAGCGGCGTAGAAAATATGCTGAATATGTCCTCTATAAGTACTTCCAGCGGTGAATACAACCTTAACGTAGAATTCAACTTGGAAAAGAATGCGGATATTGCTTCCGTAGAGGTGCAGAATCGTGTATCTCAGGCAAGCAGCAGCTTACCTAGTGAAGTTAGTGCTTATGGTGTAACTACCGCTAAGGAATCTGCTGAAACCATTATGTATTTTGGCTTGTATTCTCCTAACAATACTTATGATTCTATGTTCTTGAGAACTTATGCAGATGCTAACTTCATTGATGCCGTAAAACGTGTTAAGGGCGTATCTACCGTTAGTGAGTACGGCCCGGAATATGCTATCCGTCTGTGGCTGAATCCTGAAAAAATGGCACAGCTTGGCGTTACTGTTGATGATGTAGCAAATGCTATCAAAACCCAGAACATCCAGGCAGCCGTTGGTTCTATCGGTGACCGTCCTACTGCAGCTATGCAGGAAACTACTTATTCTGCAAGTGCTCAGGGTCGTTTGAACACACCGGAAGAATTTGGCAATGTTATTGTCCGCACTAATAACGGTGATAACTTAAAACTGAGAGATATTGCTGTTATTAAAGAAGGCCCGCGTAATGACTTGATTGTCAGCAAGCTTAATGGCGGTGAGTCTGTAATATTCCCTGTATCACTGACATCTGATGCTAACTCTCTGGAAACTGTAAAAAATATCCGTGAAGTATTAAAGGATGCTGAAACACGTTTCCCAGAAGATATGAAACTGATGGTTGTGCAGGATAATACGCAGTTCATTACTGAATCTCTGAACAAAGTAGCACATACTTTCTTTGAAGCTTTGGCACTGGTTATTTTGGTAGTATTCCTCTTCCTTGGCAGTTGGCGTGCTACCCTTATTCCTATTTTGGCAGTACCGGTATCCCTGATTGGTACTTTTGCTTCTTTCGTAATTTTGGGCTTTACTGTTAATACCTTAACTGCTTTTGCTATGATTCTGGCTATCGGTCTTGTTGTCGATGATGCTATCGTTGTAGTAGAGGCAGTAGAGCATCACATTCAGGAAAATGGTATGTCACCTAAGGAAGCAACCTATCGTGCGATGAACGAGGTTTCCGGCCCTGTTGTTGCGATTGCTTTCGTTCTGTCAGCGGTATTTATTCCAGTAGCATTTACCGGCGGTACTGTTGGTGAATTGTATAAACAGTTTGCTATCACTATTTCTGTATCTATGATGCTTTCTGCTATTGTTGCTCTGTCTCTGACACCTGCACTGTGTTCTCTGCTTTTGGTTAAAAAAGAAGAAGAACATAAAGGCTTTATCGGCAGAATCGTTAAAGGATTTAATGATTGGTTCGCTAATTTATTAACAGGCTATGTTAAAAATGTTGAAAGCTGCATAAGAAAATCTAAACTTGTTTTAACTTGCTTGGTTATTGTTGTTATCTGTGTCGGTTTCCTGGCAAAGGTTACTCCGACAGGCTTTGTTCCCAACGAAGACCAGGGCATGACAATTGTATCTTTCAGTCTGCCTGAGGGTGCATCCAGCAACCGTACCTTAAAGGTTATGAATGAATTGTCACATAAGCTGGAAAATCTTCCTGGCGTTGAGAACGTTATCGAGGTAAGCGGTGTAGATATTCTGAGTAATGGTCAAAAAGCTAACGCTGGCTTGGCTGTTGTAAGTATGAAAGATTATACAGAGCGTGACAACTCTGTACAGGATATTATTCCGATGATTTTCGGTCTTGGTGCACAGATTCCTGATGCAACCGTTATGGCGTTCCAGCCCCCTGCTTTGCCAGGTGCTTCCAGTACAGGTACTTTGAGCCTGTATCTGATGAACCTTGGCGGTGAAGATGTAGAGCTGATGGGTCAGCGTGCTAACGAATTTTTGGCTGCTGCCCACAAACGTCCGGAAATAGGTATGATTTATACCACTTTGAATACCAATACTCCTGTTTTTGATTTTGAAGTTGACCGTGAAAAAGCACAATCAATGAATGTTCCTGTATCCAGTGTTTATACTGCTTTGCAGGCGTTCTTAGGCGGTAACGAAATCAATGATATCAATGCTTTCGGTCGTACCTGGAAAGTAGTTATGCAGGCTGATGCCAAATATCGTACCAGTGCTGATGATTTGCGTTACTTCTTTGTCCGCAGTAATGACGGACGTTCTGTACCGCTGAATACTTTGGTTAAACCCAAGTCCAAATACAGCTCTGTTGTAATGACACGTTTCAATGGTGCAGCTGCGATTAAAATTTCCGGTGACCCTGCTGATGGCTATTCAACAGGTCAGGCAATGACTGCTTTGGAAGAAGTGGCAGCAGAGGTATTGCCTAATACCTACACTTATGAATGGACTGGTCAGAGTCTGGATGAAATTGAGGCAGGCAACCGTTCCACTCAGATTTTCATCATCTCTCTGATTTTCGTATTCCTGTGTCTGGCAGCATTGTATGAAAGCTGGACTATTCCTCTGGCTGTACTGCTTTCTGTGCCGTCCGCAGTCTTTGGCTGTTTCCTTGTGCAGTATGCACGTGGTTTGCAGAACGACGTTTATATGCAGATTGGCTTGATAACCTTGATTGGTTTGGCAGCTAAGAATGCTATTTTGATTGTTGAATATGCGAAGATGAATATGGAGCAGGGTATGGATGTAGTAAAGGCTGCTGTTGAAGCTGCTCATGTCCGTCTGCGTCCTATCCTTATGACATCATTTGCGTTTATCTTAGGCTGTCTGCCGCTGGCAGTTGCCACAGGCCCGGGTGCTGGTGCACGTGTGTCTATGGGTAATGCCGTAGTCGGCGGTATGACGATTACCACTTTGTTCGGCGTGTTCCTGATACCTGTACTCTTTGTTGTTGTTGAACGTTTCTTCAGCCGCAAAAAGAAAAATCAGCAGGATGACGCAACACAGCAACTGTAAAATGTAAAAATCCGCTTGTACTGAAATTTTGGTACAGGCGGATTTTTTATGCGTATAGGCAGAATATAAAATTAACTTTGGGAAAGCTGTGATGTCTGCGTTTCTAAAGTTTCCAGATTATGTACGATATTGTTTATGGCAAAGTGACTTTTATTTAATTGGAAATTAACTTTTTGGCTCGTCTGCACAGGCAGGACGGGCTTTATTTTGTTAGCAGAAAAGCAGCATCTTACTGACAAAACTCTTTTTTAAAATTTATTAATCCTAATAAAAATAATGTTAATGTATTGTGTAATTAAACTAACAGAACATAAGAAAACCTTGTGACATTGGCAACAGAGTTGGCAGCAATTAAACTTTATACTGAATTAGACAGTTGAGTACAAAACTCACAAAGCTGAAGTAACCCTTTAATTTTAAGAAAGAGGTGGTTTGGATGGGAGCCGTAACAACTAATCCGTGGCTGATTGCTGTTATCAACATGACAATAGTTTTTGGTGTGCTGATTGCATTAGGTCTGTTGATGAGTTTGATTCAGGTAGTAGATCCTACAGCTAAACACAAATAAGGTTTAAAGGCAGCTTGCCTGCTTTAAAACAGCTTCATCTCAGAAAGCAGCATAATCTCTTGCAGATGTTTGTCGGGATAGGGGAGTCTGACAGTTTGACAGGCAGAATATGATGATGTTTTTACAGGTGAAGCAGTAATATTGCCCTTGGCAATGCGAACTTATAATTTTACCCAATATGGGTCAAGAGGAGGATAATCTCATGGTTGATGCATTTATTGTTGCTTTGGCCTCTGTATGGGCAGACTCCGGTTTCTCTGCTCTGACCAGCGGCAACCTGATAATGATTCTGGTTGGTCTGATTCTGTTATATCTGGCTATTGGCAAAGGTTTTGAACCCTTGCTGCTTTCCCCTATCGCTTTTGGCTGCCTTTTGGCTAACATTCCTAAAAACGGCTTTGATCAGCCTGGCGTAATGTCTGTTATTATGTATGGTATTCAGCACGAAGTTTTCCCGCCGCTGATTTTCCTTGGCGTAGGTGCAATGACTGACTTCGGACCGCTGATTGCTAACCCGAAAACCCTGCTGCTGGGTGCTGCTGCTCAGATTGGCGTATTCGTATCTTTGATGGGTGCTATGGCACTTGGCTTTACCGTACAGGAAGCTGCTGCTATCGGTATCATCGGCGGTGCTGACGGCCCTACTGCTATTTATCTGGCAGCTAAAATGGCTCCGAATCTGTTAGGCGCAATCGCAGTTGCTGCTTATTCTTATATGTCCTTAGTTCCGCTGATTCAGCCTCCTATCATGAAACTGTTCACCAGTGAATCTGAACGTAAAATCGTTATGGAACAGCTTCGTCCTGTTTCTCATTTCGAAAAAGTAGTATTCCCGATTATGTGCACCATTATTATTTCTTTGTTACTGCCTCCTGTAACCGCTTTGATTGGTATGCTGATGCTTGGCAACCTGTTTAAAGAAGCTGGCTGCCTGGATCGTCTGAGCGATACTGCACAAAACGCTTTGATGAACACTGTAACCATCATGCTGGCTACCGGTACTGGTTTGACTATGAGTGCTGATGCTTTCTTGAACTATCAAACTATCCTGATTATCATCCTCGGTCTGATTGCTTTCGCAGCAGGTACTTGGGGCGGTGTAGTATTTGGTAAGCTGATGTGCATGATTGACGGCGGCAAAACTAACCCGTTGATTGGTTCTGCTGGTGTATCCGCAGTTCCGATGGCAGCTCGTG
>CAZVSX010000029.1:0-14071 GCA_964630355.1 uncultured Phascolarctobacterium sp. | reverse complement strand
ACAAAGCCTACCTGCTTCATACGCTTTTTACCTTCCTTTTGTTTTTCCAAAAGCTTACGTTTACGGCTAATATCACCGCCATAGCACTTAGCAAGTACATCTTTACGCATTGCACGAACATTTTCACGTGCAATAACCTTATTACCTATTGCTGCCTGCACAGGAATCTCAAACATTTGACGCGGAATCAGACCGCGCAGCTTTTCAACCAACTGACGACCCCGAACTGTAGCATTATCCTTGTGTACTATGGCAGAAAGTGCATCCACAGGCTCACCGTTAAGCAAAATATCAACCTTTACAAGATTTGAATAACGATAACCGCTTAATTCATAATCCAAAGAAGCATAGCCGCGAGTTGCTGATTTTAATCTATCAAAATAATCATAGATAATTTCACTTAAAGGCAGTGCATAATGAATCATAACACGTGTATCATCAAGATAAGTCATATTATCATATTCCCCGCGCTTTTCCTGACTCAGCTCCATTACAGCACCAACATAGTCCTTAGGTACAATAATTGTAGCATTCACATACGGTTCCTCAACATGATCAATAACTGTCGGATCTGGAAACAATGATGGATTATCAACCATTTCCACATCACCATTAGTGCGGAATACTTCGTAAATTACGTTAGGAGCAGTAGTAATAAGACTCAATTTATATTCACGTTCCAAACGCTCTTTAATAACATCCATATGCAGCAAACCCAAAAATCCGCAGCGGAAACCAAAACCTAATGCAGTAGATGTTTCAGGTTCAAATACCAATGAAGCATCATTAAGCTGCAATTTTTCCAACGCATCACGCAGATTGTCATAATCAGAATTTTCTACTGGATATAAACCGCAGTAAACCATAGGTGCAGCTTTACGATAACCTGGAAGTGCTTTAGCGGCAGGATTTACAGCATCAGTAACAGTATCACCGACACGAGCATCTTTTACATTTTTAATACTAGCAGCAAAGAAACCTACCTGACCCTCCTCAAGTTTATCAACATTTACAATTCCTGGTTTAAAATACCCTACTTCTGTTACTTCGAACTCCGCACCCGTAGCCATCATACGAATCTTCATGCCCTTACGCAACTGTCCTTCCATAATGCGTATATAGAGCACTACACCTTTATAAGCATCAAATTTAGAATCAAATACCAAGGCTTTAAGCGGAGCAGCTGCATCTCCCTGCGGAGCAGGTACACGTGCCACAATTGCCTCCAGTACATCCTCTATACCAATACCAGTCTTAGCACTGCATAAAACAGCATCTGAAGCATCTATACCAATAACATCTTCTATTTCTTTTTTTACATGTTCAGGATCTGCACTTGGAAGATCAATTTTATTGATTACAGGTATTATTTCCAAATCATTATCTAAAGCAAGATACACATTAGCTAAAGTTTGTGCCTCAATTCCCTGACTGGCATCAATAACCAATAAAGCACCCTCACATGCCGCCAACGCACGAGATACTTCATAAGTAAAGTCAACATGCCCAGGAGTATCGATAAAATTCAGCATATATTCTTCGCCATTACGTGCTTTATAGATACTGCGCACAGCCTGTGCTTTAATCGTAATACCGCGCTCACGTTCCAAATCCATGGAATCAAGGATTTGATTCTCCATTTCACGCTTAGTAAGAGTTCCTGTATATTCAATCAACCTGTCTGCCAAGGTAGACTTGCCATGATCTATATGGGCAATAATAGAAAAATTGCGAATATGGTCTTGTTCAATCATATAATACTTACTGCTCCTTCAAAAATAATTTATTAGTACTGAATATTATACCATTTTCCTATAAAGGCTGTAAAGAAATCACTACTTGTACTTTAAATAAGAAAAGGATAAAAAATAGTATAACCTCCTAAATTTAGCCTTGAAAATCTAATTTTAGGAGGTTGAATCATAATATTTAAAATTCACTTATCAGTAAACAAACTTCTACGAAGCAAAATCAAAATAAGCCAGTTACCACTCTATCTGCATAAATCTATAGGAACCAAAGCACGCAGCCCATTAGTGCAAGAAAATTCATCAGCTTTTACTCTAAATACATCAGCAAGCAGTTTTGAGGTAACCATTTCCTTAGGCTTTCCGCTGATTACTAATCTGCCTGCTTTTATAACGGCAACATAATCAGCATACTGTATTGCATGATTAAGATCATGAATAACCATGACTACAGTCAGACCAAGTTCTTTATTTAGTTTATCCAAGAGCTGCATAACTTCAAGCTGATGACAAATATCCAGATAAGTCGTAGGTTCATCCAAAAGCAACACCTGCGGTCGCTGTGCCAAAGCCATAGCAATCCATGCACGCTGACGCTCACCGCCGCTAAGTGTGTGCAGCAAACGATGGCTCATTGCCATCATACCAGTCTGTTCCAATGCCCATTGTACATGCATAGTATCATTCTTATCAGCACGCCCCAGAAAACTGCGATGTGGGAAACGTCCCATATCAACCAAATCTTTAACTGTTAAATCCGTAGGAGCAACAGGAGACTGCGTAAGAATAGCCAGGCATTTCGCAAATTCTCGATGAGAAAAGCTGTTAATATCCTGCCCTTTAAAATTAATAGACCCTTTAGTAAGGGGTAAAATACGAGCAACAGCTTTCAGTGTAGTACTTTTTCCACAACCGTTAGGCCCAATAATGGCTGTAATCCTTCCCTCGGGAATTTTTAAGGACAAGTCGTGTATAATAGTTTTATTGTTAATGGCAATATCAATATGAGAAGCTTCTAAAATAACATTATTAATATTCTCTGACATTAGATTTCCCTCCTTAACAAAAACAAGAAGAAAGGTGCACCTAAAAATGCCATAATAATACCTACAGGCAATTCAATGGGAGCAAATACAACTCTGGCAAAAGTATCACTTAAAGTAACAATAGCAATACCTAAAAGAGCAGAAGCCGGCAATAAAAAGCGATAATCACTGCCTATTAATAACCTTGCTGCATGAGGAACAACCAACCCAACAAAGCCTAGCAATCCAACTACACTAACAGCACTGGAGGCCAAAAGTGCTGCTACGGCTGTAAGCAAAATACGCGTAACCTCAACATTAACACCTAAACCTCGTGCCATTTCGTCACCCAACTGCAATATATTAAGATAAGCAGCACTAGCCAATGCTAAAATCAGACCTATTACAGCATAAGGCAGTATTATATGTACATGAGGCCAACTTCTGGCAGCTAAACCGCCTACCATCCACATCAATGCACCATGAACCCTGTCACTGTAAAAAATCATCAATCCGCTTATACCTGCACTCAAAAAAGCTGAAACAGCAACACCTGCCAAAATAATACGCACTGGCTTAATCCCGTTTTTCCACGCCAAAATATAAATACAAACAGCTGCCAACATGGCACCAATAAATGCTGCTGGTGTAATCATATATTCTAAAGCTGGAAATAATATCATAATAACAACGCCTGCCAAACCTGCACCTGAACTAATACCGATAATATGAGGATCAGCCAGAGGATTACGCATAATTGCCTGCAAAATTGCACCAGACAGTGACAAATTTATGCCTACAAGTGCGCCTACAATCGTACGCGGCATACGAATATTCCAAATAATTTGGCTTTGCGGATCATTACCTGGCTGCAACAAAATATCTACAATTTGCTGCAACGTAATTATACTTGACCCCTTAGTAAGACTCAAAAAACTTCCTAATGCAGCCAGCATAAGGAAAAACAACAGTACAGCAACTCTCCATTTGGTGCGTGATATACCAAAACATTCAGCTGTTTTATCTATCTCCAACTGCTTATTATTCATCGATAGCTACCTCCGGATATACCTTTTTTGCCATATATTTTACAGCCTCAGGATAACGCAGTCCAGGATTTATCAAGAAAAGATTTTCCGGTAATACATATACTCTTCCTGCCTGTACTGCTGTTAAACTGTTCCACGCAGGATTATTTTTAAAATCCATACGCAAGCGGTTTTCAATTTCCTCAGGTTTTCCCATAGAAGTAATAAATATAATTTCTGGATTCTGTTCTACTAATTTTTCCATACTGTAAGGTGTCTTATCTGCTTTTTCTTTCAACACAGACGCGGCAACATTCTCAAAGCCAAGAATATCACTGACACAACCAGCAATGCTGTTTCTTCCTTCTATTGTAACAGAGCTGGCTGTAGCATGCATAATAACCACCTGTTTTTTATCTTTTGGAAGTTTTTCTGTTATAGCAGAAATCTGCTTATCCAAAAATTCATTTTCTGCCTTCGCCTTATCTTGAGTACCGTAAATATCACCTAACGTGCTAACCATATTTTTTACATCATTAAAGGTTTTTGCATCAAATTCAATGACATTTATATTATTAGACTCAATAAGCGGAATAAATTTTTCATGCATATTTTTACCTGCTAATACAAGATCTGGTTTCATCTTAAGCAGATTTTCCATATTTATATTATAAACCAGACCAATTTCCGGTACTGCTTTCATGGACTCCGGTACAGAAGCAACCTTAGAACTGGCACGCCCGACAATCTTCCCATTTACAGCTTCTATAAGTCCCAAATAAGAAGTACTTAAGCTCACCACCCGCTCAGGTTTATGCTGAAGCTTTACTTTCCTGCCAGCAGCATCTGTAACTTCCAAATACACTTTGCTGTCATTAATACTCTGTTTGTCCATGCTGCTGTAACAGCCTGCAAGCAACATCATAGATGTACATAAAGCCATGCAAAGCATTTTTTTCAAATTCATGATACTCACCTCATATATTATGAAGAAACTTTAATATTGCTAATAAAGCATTAAAACTCCAATAATAACTACTCTCATTAGCACTTCACTCATAATAACACAAATACAGTTATCAGTCAACGAAACTTGCGATTGATACTGGAGATTGCTATAATATTATCATCTTAATAAATACAAAAGGAGTAAATATTTATGGAAATAAAAGCAATGATAGAACGCATTAATGAACTTGCACATAAAAAACGTACATCTGGACTTACTCATGAAGAACTATTAGAACAAAAAGAACTATATAAGCGTTATTTAGCGAATATCCGCAGTCAGCTTAAAGCACAATTAGATAATATAGAAGTTGTTGATGAACTTCCAAATAAAAATAAATTACACTGATGATAAAGTTTCTTTCCCACTCTCTAATAGCCTACGAAGATGATTATCTGCTTATTATTGATAAACCAGCAGGTATCCTCGTTCACCCTACAGTAAACGAACGCGGTAATACACTCTATGACTATATAAAATCTTATTATAATCTTCGAAATATCTCTGCTGATATCCATCCTGTATCACGGTTAGACCGCAACACATCAGGATTGGTAATCTTTGCTAAAGAACCAGTAGTCCAATTTTGGCTTAGCAAACAACAAATAGAAAAAGAATATCTGGCACTTGTATGTGGTCATGTTACTGAACAAAGCGGTATAATTGAAGTTCCAATAGCACGTAAAGAAGGCAGTATCATTGAACGCTGCATTGATTTCTCTATTGGGAAATATGCCAAAACAGCTTTTGAAACAATCGCCTACTACAAAAACTCTACATTGCTTAAACTTCGGCTCTTTACAGGACGTACACACCAAATACGTGTACATTGTGCCTATATAAGCCACCCGCTGGTCAATGACAATCTTTATGGTACACCAGGTCCGCAGGCACGCCATGCATTACATGCTTATCGCTTGGCATTCCGCCATCCAGTAAGTGACGAGTTTTTAGAAATAACACGTGCCATGCCAGATGATTTACGAAAAATGCTGTACTAAATAACAACAGCATGATATAATTAGTATATACTAATGTAAATACAGAACTGCGTACTTATCAGCCAAACGCAGTATCTGAATAAGGAGGAATATAAATGCCTTTAGTAACATCTACCGAAATGTTTAAAAAAGCCTACGAAGGTCACTATGCTGTTGGTGCATTCAACGTTAATAATATGGAAATTATCCAAGGCATAGTTGCAGCAGCTAAACAAGAGAAATCACCTCTTATTCTTCAAGTAAGTGCAGGTGCACGTAAATATGCAAGCCACGTATATCTAATGAAGTTAATAGAAGCTGCTGTAGAAGATACAGGTCTGCCAATCTGCCTGCACCTTGATCACGGTGAAGACTTTGAAATCTGCAAAGCCTGCGTTGACGGCGGTTTCACTTCCGTTATGATTGATGGCAGTAAACATCCTTTTGAAGAAAATATCGAAATGACCCGCCGTGTTGTAGAATATGCACACGAAAGAGGCGTTGTTGTAGAAGCCGAATTAGGTCGTCTTGCAGGCGTTGAAGATGCTGTAAAAGTAAATGCCAAAGACGCAACCTACACAGATCCTGATCAAGCTGTAGAATTTGTTGAACGTACTGGCTGCGATAGCCTGGCTATTGCTATAGGCACAAGTCATGGAGCTTATAAATTCAAAGGTAAACCAGAACTTGACTTTGCACGTTTGGAAAAAATTACTAATTTACTGCCTAACTATCCATTGGTCCTGCATGGTGCTTCTACTGTTATTCCTGCTTTTGTAGAAGAATGTAATAAATACGGCGGAAAATTAGATGGTGCTCAAGGTGTTCCGGAAGATATGCTGCTGCAGGCTGGTAAGTTTGGTGTCTGCAAAATCAATATCGATACCGATTTAAGATTAGCAATGACTGCGTCCATTCGAAAACACTTTATAGAGCATCCTGGTGATTTTGATCCACGCCAATACCTCAAACCTGCACGTCAAGCTATTCAGGATATGGTTGCTCACAAAATGCGTGATGTACTCAACAGCAGCAACAGACTTTAAATATAACCTCAAATAAAATTTTAATGCGTAACAAACATCTAAATTTGTTACGCATTTTTATTATAATATTAAATTTCTAAGTTTATTCTGCCAATAATCTTTTCAACAGTGCCTGTCTATTGTTTATAAACATTTTTGTAACTTGATAGCTTTCTGTTTCTTCATATTCACAAAGATGTATACTTACATTATCGAAATTTTTCATTTCTCGTCATTCTCCTTTAAAATCTTTATACCAGCTCCACACAGCAACTGCTGTACCTACTCCGCACATAAATGTTGCTACTTCATGTAAGGTAAGTGTTGGTATACGTCTTGCAATTCCATATACACAAAGTGCAGTTAAAATATACTTGCTCATTTTGTTTAAATATGATAATATAGGGAGCGAGGAAAGGTTAACTTCCCTCGCCAAAGTCTACTTTACTTCACTCATCGCCGGATGCGACTGGAAGATTTGGTAGACTTTTTCTTTTTCCCCTGCGGTCTCCGTCTTTTCTTCTCCATCATCTCTGAGATGATAAGAGCCATCAAGACAGTTTCCACAAGGTCGTGAAGTTCGCCTATCGTTATCATATTTTTCTCCTTTCTTTTTATTTGCTGTAAGTAGCTTACACTGTACACTGTAAGCTGAGTGTACTCACTGATTAGTCTACACTAATAACAAGGTGTAGAAATTTATTGAATTCATCTACTGCGTCTTTACAGTTTTCGGGAAGTATTGTTAAAACTCCCTCGTCAGCAGCTCCCTGTACGTCGCGGAAGAACTCGCAGTCATGGTCTCCGTACTGGTCTACAAGTTCGTCGAGCCAAAGGTTCCCAAGTAAACCATCAAAGGAAATAAAATCGTATTTTTCATATTTTTTCGCAAAATCTTTAACTTTCATTTTTATCTCTCCTCTTTATCCATAATTTCTAAGAAAGTATACATACCAACGACTGCTACCATAATACCTGCATAGAACGCTAAGAGCGTATCAGCTGGTACTCCTAAGTATCTTGCTGTAACATATACGCTCAGCAAAATAACTCCTAAAATTATCTTGACCATTTTCTTTTGCTATGGTAGAATTGAGGGAGAAAGCGGTATAAAAACCGCTCCCTCTACCCGTTTATCTTCTCTTTCGGTGTTTACGCCGCTTGCGTCTTTTGTGACGCTTGTGGCGATTTGGAGAAGATTTGCGGGCTTTTTTCTTTCTTGCCAGTCTTTCGTACATCCGTAGTACGAAGTCTATAATAGTAATCATCATAGACACGACTGACAAGGCCTCTTTTCCGTCCACAGCATTCCTCCCTTCAAATTTATTTGCTGTAAGTAGCTTACACTGTACACTGTAAGCTGAGTGTACTCACTGTATGCTATACTCTGATCCTCCTTGCAGATTTATCCCACAAAATAATACATATTGATAAAACGACAAAAAGCTCAGAGTTTCCTCTGAGCTTTTGTTTTTATCACCTTACACCTATCAAGAACTTAACTTTGAACTTCATTATCCATATTTTTAGTAAGGAGAACATTTAACAGTAAATATTGCTTTTTTCTACTGAATGTGTTAGACTACGCCTAACTTAAAAAGCCTGTTTAGTTATGAGCAATGGTTATTGTAGCCTGAACGCTGTTAACAAGACAGGTTTATATACAAGTTATTGTTTTCATTGTTATAGTAAAAAGCACACAAATTAAATTCATATTTCACCCAAAATATCTACATCTGATATAAAACAAAAGCCTCTTTACTGGATTTTTCAGCAAAGAGGCTTTTGTCTTATAAAGATAATTCTATTATTCTTTTTTCCTTTTCACTCTTGTCGAGCATTACATATCGGCTAATTTGTTCACCTGTATTCCAATCATTTCTAAATAATTCAATAGGATATAATTTATGTATATTCCGCCAACTGCTAAATTTATAATCTGGAATATATCTGCGTACCAACTCCTCATTACGCCAAAAAGCTGATACTTCAT
Source organism: uncultured Phascolarctobacterium sp. (assembly GCA_964630355.1). GTDB lineage: Bacteria > Bacillota > Negativicutes > Acidaminococcales > Acidaminococcaceae > Phascolarctobacterium_A. The sequence continues at coordinate 5,263 of CAZVSX010000029.1, read as the reverse complement.
CAAAAATATTTTCCGTATTCCATAACAGCCATTCTGGTCTCCATTGAGGAATATTACAAAATACATCAAAGCGAAGAATTTCTAACAACATTTTTTCTTCACAAGCATAATTTTCTTTTATAAATTTTTGTAGAATAGCTGCAATTCCTTTAGCATTGTGTGTATGCGGATAATAGCCTGCTTCAATCCACCAATCAGCAAGTTTACAATAAAAATCAAATGCTTCCATTTTGGATACGCAAAGCAACTGCTGTAATGTAAACTTAAAATAACCGCTATTCACTAGTTGGTCAATTATATTATCTAAATGCTTCAGCTTTTGCATATCTTCATAAGACATATACTTTGTTGCTAGAATTTCATACGGAGGTTCCTCCATATATAATAATTTATAGTCCTGCTCCTGTTTACGCATCTGCGTTCCAGGAAGAACTTTCAAAAAGCCTAACTGCAGCATATGTGCTCCTAAGTTATATACATCATTAAATGACTTCCCAAAAGTTATAAAATCTTCATACGGTAAGCCTGCAATTAAATCAACATGAATATGCATATTATCAAAACTTATTAATCGTTTTACATTGGCAGCTAACCGTTCCCAATTATCCTTTCTGTTAATGGCTTTCAATGTCGGTTGATGTGTACTCTGAATACCAATTTCCAACTGAAAACGACCTTTTGGAACAGTCTCTAAAAATTTCATAACACGTTCAGAAAGCATATCTGCTTTTATTTCAAAATGAAACGTTGCATTAGTATCAGCCTGTGCTAGAAACTGCATTATTGGAAGAAAATAGCTTTCATCTAAATTGTAAGTTCTATCTACAAATTTCACTAAAGGTATACCAGAATCTATAAAGCATTCAAGATCATGCAAAACCATTTCCAATGGTCTTTTGCGCACACTGCGTGATATACCTGATAAGCAATAAGCACAATTGAATGGACATCCGCGTGTACATTCATAATAAACAATTTTATGTTCTTGCTTTACCTTTTCTAAATCAGGATAAGGAAACGGCAATAACGACATATCTTCAATTGTTGTGATACCGCCATTTATCTGTACACCCATTTCATTACAATAAGCTATATGCTGAGGAATGCTGCCTTCGCTATTAGATAGATAATGCAGAAGGTTTGTAAAAGCCAGTTCCCCTTCTCCCTGTACAATATAATCCACCTGCGGCAATTCAGCAAATATACGCTCAACATCAAAAGCCACCTCCGGACCACCTATAACAATAGTTACATCAGGACGCAATTTACGCAACATTTTTATTAAGTGAAAGACAAATGTTTTATTCCAAATATGTACTGAAAAACCATATACCTGCGCTTTATGTTGCATAAGTTTTTCTAAAACTGCTAATAATGAAGAATTTATCGTTTCCTCTATCAATGTAACGTCAAATCCTTGTTCTTTAGCATATTCACCTATATATCGCAGACCTAATCCTGTATGAATATATTTACTATTAATTGCACTTAAAACTACTTGCATTTTTAATCGCCCCCGATATTTATCGCTAATATACAAAAAAGCGGTTTATCTATCGATAAACCGCTGAATTAACTTGGTGCCGAAGGCCGGACTCGAACCGGCACGGTTGTTGGACCGCTTGATTTTGAGTCAAGTGCGTCTGCCAATTCCGCCACTTCGGCATTTCTCGTTCCGAACAACTTGGAACAATAAGTATTATACTCTGCTTTGTTGTTATTGTCAAGCATTAAAATAAATTTTTTTCAATCCTTATTTTTATCTTCCTAAAATATCTTTTAGTTCTTTCAGCTTAGCAGCAAACTTCTGTAATGTTACAGTAACAGGCTTTGGAGTATTAAGATCAACCCCTGCTTTTTGTAAAATATTCAACGAATAGTCACTTCCGCCAGCTTGCAGGAATCCATGATACTTAGAAACTGCTTCACTTCCATCATTTAAAATACTATGAGCAAATGCTGTAGCAGCACTATAACCTGTTGCATATTTGTAAACATAAAATGGTGTATAGAAATGCGGTATACGTGACCATTCACTTGCAAGTTCCTCATCTACAGTTAAAGCTGAACCATAATAATCTTTATTTATATGCAGCCAATATTCTTCCAACTTTTCTGCCTGCAAAGAACGACCAGCAGTTATTTCCGAATGAATATATTTTTCAAATTCAGCAAATTGTACCTGCCTGTAAACAGTAGTACGCACTGCTTCCAAGAACTGAGTAAGCAAATAAATCTTTTGCTCATCTGTAGAATTATCCAGCATATGCTCCAACAATAAAATCTCATTAGTTGTAGAAGCAACTTCAGCACAAAAAATAGTATAATCACTGTTAATATAGGTCTGTGCTTTACTGCTGTAATAACTGTGCATTGCATGACCCATTTCATGAGCAATTGTAGACATACTGTTATAACGTGGTTGATAATTCAGCAAAACAAAAGGATGTACCCCATAAACTCCCCATGAATAAGCTCCAGATCGTTTTCCCTTATTTTCATAAATATCAATCCAACCATTAGTCATACCATGATGAAGATCTATAATGTAATCCTTTCCTAATGGTTTTAAAGCCTCCTCTACCTTACTGCACGCTTCTGTAAAGCTGTAAGCAAAACTATCACCGGCAGCAGAAATAGGAACATAAATATCATATGCATGTAACTGCTCATAGCCAAGCAGGTCTTTTTTTAACTGCATATATTCATGCAAAGGAGTAAAATTTTCATGTACAACATTAATTAAACCATCATAAAGAGTGGTAGGAATATTATCCTCTGCTAACGCTGCTTCCAACGTATCTTTATAATTATGTACATTGGCAAAAAAGTACGCAGCTCTTGCACTACCTGTAAGTGTAGCAGCTAATGTATTGCGAAATTTATGATAAGTTCCCATTAAACCTTTGAAAGAATTTTTTCTTAACTCCCTATCACTGGAAGTCATATTCAAAAGATAATTTCCTTCGCTAACAGTTTTTTTCTTTCCTTCAGTATCCTCTACTTCAGGAAACTGCATATCTGCACTTACAAGTGCTCTAAAGGCAGCGGCAGCTGTACCAGTTGCCAATTGGCTTTGTGCAAAAACAGCCTCTTTTTCTGCCGATAAAACATGCTTGGACAAACGCAGCAAATTGTTAATATAAAACTTATATTCGCCCAATGCAGTTGTCTGCTTCAACATTACATTCAGTATATCACTTCCCAAAGCTACTATTTCAGATTCTATGAAAGAATTAGCATTATTATATTCAGCAGCAAGAGTTTCTGCCTCTCCTGCCAAAGCCTGCAAATGTTGATCTGTATTATCTGCATCCTGTTGTAAGCGTGCATAAGCATAAATTTTTTCCAGCAACTTACCCAGCTCACCGTTTAGTTTTAAAGCTGCCAAAATATTTTCTGCTGTTTGTAAAGTTCCCTGCATTGCTTTCAACTGTGGTAATTTATTTTTATATTCAGTACAAGCATTATGCCACTCTACTTCATCAACATAAATATCATGAATATGCCATTTACAAGCAGCAGCAATATCTGCACGTGCTACATTACTGCCATGCTTAACTGTATCTATATTCTCTTTATTCAAATTTTTCAACTCCTCTTATTTTAAATTTTCCATAAACTAGTATTACCGTACTTCTCATCAAGCTTACCACTAAACCAACGACCATTTAATACATTATGAATAATATATTTTTTACTTTGTTCACTAATAGTTTTATCATTATCCATTTCTGCTAAAATCCCTTCATAACTTACCCTGCTGTTAATGCTGCTGATACGAGCATAACGCTTGTTGGCATCGAAAACCAATTCCGGGCGATATTCCGGATTCCATGCCTGCCAAGTTGTTCCCAAAAGTGATGTATTTGGATTTCCTGTATTTATAAAAGCGACTATAGAAGCAATAAAAGCTTTGCTAAGCTCTTTTGAACCAGGCTGCTCAAAGGCATCAGTATTTTTCGTATAAGGATATACCTGATCTGTAAGAAACGGTTGAAAAATTCCGTGCAGTGCACCATTACGCAGCTTATACTCCTGACTTACTGCATCAGCCGTATGACCAAATGAAAAATTACATACATATATACTATTTTTATAATGTGGATAAATAGTTTCTGCCGCTTCCTGTCCATTAAAGAAACCATATAAAGCACTGCCATATTTATTAGCAAAGCTAAACTCATTTGTCACCAGAGAGTCATGATTAATTTTCTCCAAACGGTTTTTAAAGAAAGGATCACGAGCAGCAAAAGAACTAAATTCATCAGCACTAGCCAACATTAAAAGCGGAACGCTATTAAATTTTTTGGTTGTAAAACCCTCTTCAGGCAGCACATTTCCGTCACTGAACAAATGAGGAAAAGAGCTCATACGAATAACCGCACCCGCCATTACAGGAGCAATACGTTCTGCTTTCATATTTGCCAAATAATTACGAACAGCTTTTTTATCCTTGCCATTTTCACTAAGCAGCCAGTTTTCAGCATTAATTATATTGTTCTGCTTCCCATCCGATATAACTAACGGAGCAAGCTTTTGTGCAATAACTTTGCGGCTGTCATAATAATCAGCAACAGTTAATCCACCGCTGAAAGAAATAGCTTTATCAAACTTATTTTTAAAAACTGGAGAAATCAGCATTGCCATAACATCACGACCGCCTGCTGAAAAACCTGAAACAGTAATATTATTTGGATTACCGCCAAAGCCTTTTATATTATTCTTTATCCAATCTAGAGCTTCTGCCTGATCCAACAAACCAAAGTTGCCGCTCTTTTCTCTTTTATTACCATCAACCAAAGCAGGAAGATTATTAAAACCTAATAAGCCTAAGCGATACTGTACCGAAACATAAACCATTTTTCCTTCCTGAGCCAACTTATTACCTTCCATAAGATGACTGTTGCTGGCTTGGTTATTGCCGCCATGAATATATACTAAGACAGGAAGATTTTTTTCTTTTGAATCTGGTCGTACAATATCAAGCGTCAGAATACCTTCTTCTCCCAACACGTTCCTACCATTATACTGAATATTAGCTGAAACCGCTTTACTGCAATCTAAAACACCCTTATATTTTTTAGCTTTCTGTGCTTCACGCCAGCGATTTTCTCCAACAGCAGGCTGTGCATAAGGAACTCCCAACCATTGTACCACCTGATGTTTATCATCATAAGTTCCTGCAACAATTCCCTGCTTTGTTTTTATTTCATTTGGAAAATCAGCAGCTTCACAATCCAAAGTTGAAAATACAGTTACG
>CAZVSX010000028.1:0-16165 GCA_964630355.1 uncultured Phascolarctobacterium sp. | reverse complement strand
CTTACTCTAAAATATGTAATTTATTTTCTTGTAAGCTTATAAATAAGAGCATTACAAATAGCTGCTGCTACATTACTGCCACCTTTTCGACCACGTGCAACAATATACGGAATACCTGTTTTCATAATTATTTCTTTAGATTCTACAACATTAACAAATCCGACAGGCACACCTATAACAAGCTCAGGTTTTATTTTTCCCTCTTTTACTAATTCATCAAGTCTTACAAGTGCTGTTGGTGCATTACCTACAGCAATAATTACCGGACCTTCTATAGAACATGCTTTTTCCATACAAGCTGCTGCTCTAGTAGATCCTGCTTCTTTAGCACGCTCTGCAACATCAGAATCTGCCATAAAACAAACTGCCTTTGCACCCAATTTGCTTAATCCCATTTTATTTATACCAGTACAAGCCATATTAGTGTCCGTAACAATAGTTGCTCCATTTTGCAGAGCACTCAATGCCTTTTCAACAACACCTTCGGAAAACAACATATTACGTGCATAATCAAAATCAGCAGAGGTATGAATAACACGTTTTACAATATCCAACTTTTCTTGATCAATTTTAATTTGTCCTAATTCCTCAGCGATAATTTCCATACTACGCTTTTCAATATCAGCAGGTAAAACATTTTGTAAATGCATTTTTCTACACTACCTTTCTTATTCATGTACTACTAAGATACAATAAATTATCTCTCAACACCTGTACGCGCAGGTATTCCTCGATTAAAAGGATGCTTGCGTTTACAGATTTCGGATACATAATCTGCTAATTCTATAAATTCTGAAACAGGATTGCGACCTGTAAGTACAACTTCCAGCTCTTGAGGCTTAGATTTAAGAAATTCAATCAAAACATCTTTATCAAAAACACCTGTATTGCAGGCACCAATAACTTCATCTAAAATAAGTAAATCAGGATTTTCATCAACACATCTTCGTTTAACCTCAGAAAAAAGTGTAAGATGTTCTCGTTTTACCTCAGCTTTTTCCTCATCGTTCATCTGAAAGGTAAACTTCTTTGTTTCCTTGCCTCGCATAATATCAATATTAGGAAGCATTGATAAAGTGTTAAGCTCACCTGTAACTCGACTTTTTAGAAATTGCACAAAAAGCACGTGATTACCATGACCCAAACAGCGCACTGCTAAACCAATCGCAGCTGTTGTTTTTCCTTTACCATCACCACAATAAATATGTATTAGTCCACCGTCTTTCATTCAGACACCTGCTTCCAATATTTCATAAATTTTTTTCATATCAAGATTTTTACGAATACTATCTGCAAGTTTATCGTATTGCTGAACCTTGTAATCTGCAAAATTAATAGTCTGAATATCATCCATCTTTAAACCTTTTTTTTCAAGCAAAGCTTCTACTATTTTTACAGCAATACCATCACTGTCAAAAATACCATGAATATAAGTACCATAAACATTAAGTTTTTCATTTACCGTCTGAGAACCTTCAAGTATTGTATCATCATTCTCATAAATAGGACTGATACTTGTCAAGGCATTTTGCTCTGGAAAGGTAGTTACACCAGAATGAATTTCATACCCATATAATGGTTTGCCGCTGAGAGCTGAAAAAATACCCTTTACTTCCCCAAATTTACCAGACATCTGAATGGTTCGCTTTTTTTCAATAAAAGTTGTTTCTACTGGTAAAAGATTCATGCCGGGAGTAATATTGGCTTTACCTGTTCCATCTTCCTCGCCAAAGGGATCAGATATTTGTCTGCCTAGCATTTGATAACCACCGCAAATGCCAAAAATTACTGTACCATTATCAGCTTGCTTTAAAATAGCAGCCTCCATACCACTCTGTCTAAGCCATTTTAAATCTCCAGTAGTATTCTTTGTTCCAGGTATAATAATCATATCAGGATGTCCAAGTTCACGCATACTGCTAACATATCGCAATGAAACACCAGGAATTAATTCAAAAACATTAAAATCTGTATAATTAGACATACGTGGAATACGAATAACAGCTATATCAACCAGATTTATTTCTGTACGCCCGCTTATACGCTCAGAAAGGCTGTCCTCATCTTCAATGTCTACATCCAACATAGGCAAAACACCAACGATAGGTACTCCGGTTTTTTCTTCAATCATTGTTAAACCGGGGCGTAAAATTTCCACATCACCACGGAATTTATTAATTATAACACCCTTAACCATAGCTCGTTCATCATCCTCTAGCAGCATCAATGTGCCGTAGATAGAAGCAAAGACACCGCCTCGATCGATATCTGCAACTAAGAGTACAGGAGCTTTAGCCATTTTAGCCATTCCCATATTAACAAAATCATCTTTTTTAATATTGATTTCAGCTGGACTTCCAGCACCTTCAATACAAACAATATCATATTCAGCTGCTAACTTATCAAATGCTTCCTGAACTTTTGGACGCAGAGTATGTTTCATAGCATAATATTCACCAGCTTTCATGGTTCCAATTGCTTCTCCGTTAACAATAACCTGAGAACCACTGTCACTGGTAGGTTTTAATAAAATAGGATTCATAAGCACATTAGGCGCAATATTAGCTGCTTCTGCCTGTACAACCTGAGCACGTCCCATTTCCGCACCATCAGCTGTTATAAAAGAATTAAGTGCCATATTCTGCGATTTAAAAGGTGCAACCTTATAGCCATCTTGATTAAAAACACGGCATAATCCTGCTGTTACAAGGCTTTTGCCTGCATTAGACATAGTTCCGACCACCATAAGTGCTTTTGCCACTTCCATCACTCTCTTTCGTATAAAAAGTTCAGTATATCGTGATAACTGCTAAGCTTTATATTCCTTCCTGCTGCATTTAAGTAACCTGCAATTACAGGTGTATAACCATCTCCATGTTTACCTGTTAACGAACTTGTAACATGATCTCCGCAAACAATAATTTTCAAAGGTTCTTTAAAACTTGTCATTATAACCTGCATAAATTGTTTGTCTATTCTTGTTATAAAATTAGCTTTGGTCTGATAATCATAACGATGTGCAGCTTCATCACTGCCATTGAAATGTGCAATCACAAAATCATCCTGTTTAAGCAAATTTAAGACATTTTCAACTTTAGCAGTTATATCTGTATCAACATCACCAGTAGCAGTTGCAGGAACAATTACATCCATCCCTAGTGCCTTAGCTATACCTGTTACAATTTCCGCTTTACATACAGCTCCTCCACGAAGTCCATGCAATTCACGGAAAGAAGGAATACCCTGACGCTCAGAAATACTCCATGGATAAAGCATATATCTAATACCATTACGTGTAAAAGACGATAAACGTTTACTTGTTTCTTTTAGAAAATAATTAATAGATAATGATTTCTGTTGTATCTCATACAGTAAATCATTTATATTTTCTCCTACACTTTCATGCGGTGGTTTCACTGAATAATTTATAATAGATGTTTCTTTGTTCATAATAATTAAATTGCGATAATCTGATAGATGAATAAACTCTATATCCTTCAAAACATTATCACAACATTCAGCAGCTTGACACATTTCCTGAGAAGTAAGGCCCTGCCCGTTAAAAGCAACTAAAAGTCCTCGCTCATCCACAGCAACAAGATTACAGCGTAATACCATTTCAAACTCTGAAATATCTCTGTTATTAGCAAGCAACTCTAAATAAGCGCGATTACGCGGAATATTTTTTTTACCAACGCCTAAAAGCCGCAAAATACAACTGCAGCTTTCGGGAACTAAATCATTTTCACAAATGCTAAAGTACCCTAAATATCCTGTAGTACTCAGATAATCCATTACTGGATGCTCTGCATATTCATAAGGCGTTTGTCCATGCCATACAGAAATTGGGTCATCACCCAATCCATCAATTAATACTAGTAAAGAGCGCATACTTTTTTGCTTCCTTGAATGCTTTGATTAATCCACGGTTTTGCACCCTGGTTTTAACTGCTATACGATAATAGCCTTGTTTCAGATTATTATAATTAGCACAAGAACGAATTAAATAACCTTGTTTCCGTAAAAGTTCAGAAAGATTCTCTGGATGAGGCATATAAAAGAAAATATAATTTGCTTCCGAACCATAAACTTTAGCACCTAATGCTTTAAGCTGATTTTTTAAATATATACGTTCTTCTTCAACTAACAGCATTGATTCATGCAGATACTGTTTTTGTTCAACAGCAGCCTTTCCGGCTTCCTGAGCTAAAATAGAAACATTCCAATCTTGTCCGTACTGATGAAAAAGATAATGCAAATTATCATCACTGCACATACAATATCCTAAACGTATACCAGGCATAGCAAAGGTTTTTGTAAATGCTTTAAGAATAATCAATTCCGGATAACTGTTTAAAAGATTTCGCATACTGAATGCTTTTTTTTCACTAACAAAATCCATAAAACATTCATCAATTAATAAACGTGCATTAACCTGATGACACTTTTTCAAAATTGCTTCCAGCAACGGTTGCGGCACTATCTGTCCTGTAGGATTATTAGGATTACAAATAATTACTAAATCTGTACGAGTGGTTATTTTAGTAAGAATATCCTTTGCAGGAACAAATTTATTACTCTCACAAAGATTATAATAATGTATATTACAATTTACAGAACGTAACGCTTTTTCATAATCCGAAAATGTTGGTGCAAGAATCAAGGCATGTCTTGGCTTTAATGCTAATATCAACCTAAACAATACATCTGCTGCACCATTCCCAAAAAGTAAATAATTATGCGGCACCTGCAAAAAGTTCCCTGTTGCGATAGAGAGCTCATGACAAAAAGGATCTGGATAATTTATGCAATTTTTTAAAGCTTTGGTTACCGCCTGCTTAATCCCCTGCGGCAAACCTAACGGATTTATATTTGCAGAGAAATCTATATATTTTTTAGTATTATCACTATAAATATCTCCGCCATGTTCATATTTATACATTTTTTCAACCTGCATTCATTTTTAATATAGACTGTTAATAAGATAAATAAGCGAGAAAAGCAATAAGCTAATAACAGCCGTCATATAAAGCAGGTTGTTAACAGCTACAATATCATCAGGACATACAGGACGTAAATTGTCACCTATAGTGTCTTTATGAACAAGCTTCCCGAAATAAAAATGGTCACCGCCCAACTGAATGTTCAAGGCACCGGCCGTAACTGATTCCGTCATAGCAGAATTTGGACTAAGATGATTATAACGATCACGCCAAAAAATTTTCCACGCACCTTTAGCATTCATATTGAGAAAATATGATGCTGCTATCATCAATAAACCCGTAATTCTAGCTGGAATAAGATTAGCCAAATCATCCAGTTTAGCTGCACAGCGTCCAAAATAAAGATATTTATCGTTTTTATAACCAACCATGGAATCCATGGTATTTATACCTTTGTACAAAAACGCTAAAGGCGCTCCTCCTATAAACATGTAAAACATCGGAGCAATAATACCATCAGCAGTATTTTCTGCTACTGTTTCTACAGCACCCTTAGTAACTTCTTCAGCACTGAGATTTTGTGTATCTCTTCCCACAATCCAAGAGAGCTTAACTCTAGCATCTGCTAAATCATTTTCATGTAAAGCAGTATATACCTTCATACTTTCATCGCGCAGGCATTTTGTTGCAAAAATCTGATAACACATAATAGCTTCTAAAACAAATCTTAACCAAGGACTTATCTGTCCTGCCAAATATAAAACAACATAGGGTACGGCAAAGGTGATAAACAATACAATTATCACCATCAAGGCACCGCCGAGCAACTGTGCTGTTTTTTCTGGAGCAAACAGCTTTCGAAGATTTCTTTCTAAAAAAGCTATTAAATTACCAATCAAACATATTGGATGTGGTAACCAATGTGGATCACCAAAAATAAGATCCAAAACAAAGCCTACTACAATTGCAGCTAAGGTCATTATCAAAATAAACTCTCCTTTAACACTAATTAGATTACTTGTTAGATGAGTAATCTAAACAATGCTGAACAAAATTACGGGCAAAATTAGGATTTCCCCATAAATGAATGTGCGGATAACCAGCATAAAGGGAATCTGTCGTATTTGCACATTCCCAGCTTCCTCGTCCAGAAGCTTTTTCAGCTATAAAACTATCACCATTATTGGTACTTTCAGAATAGTGGAACTCATGAGCATTAATCTTTTCACCAGAAAAGCATAATACATTATCTTTTCTTGCGGTAAGATTCACATAACCAAAGCGATTTAACTTTTTAGTCATTACTGATTCTCCAGATACAGCTCCAACCCAGTGATAGATTTTTTGATTTTCGCAATAACGCTCCAACAAATACATAAATCCACCACATTCAGCAAAACAAGGCATTCCACTATCTACGGCAGACTTTATCTCCTGTAGCATAGATATATTTGTAGATAATTGCTCTGCATAAAGCTCCGGATACCCCCCACCTAAAATAAGACCACTGATATCATTCGGTAAATAATTATCAGTTAAAGGACTAAACGGTACTAATTCTGCACCAAGCTCAGTTAGAAGATCAAGCGCATCTTGATAGTAAAAACAAAAAGCTTTATCCTGTGCAATGGCTATACGCACTTTACCAAGTTGCTTAATCTCTATATTCTTATATTCCAGAGGCACAGCTTTCTCTGCTAACCAGAGCAATGATTCTAAATCAATTGATTTTTTTGCTTGCTGTGCCAACCTATCAACTATTTTTTGTAAGTCCCCGATCTCTTCAGCTGTTACCAAGCCTAAATGTCGACTCTCAAAATTACAATCCTTCATAACTGGGTAATAGCCTAAAAGTTTCACTCCTGTTTCTTTTTCAATGACATCTTTATAAAAAAGATAACTCATAGGATTTACATTGTTTAAAATAGCGCCCACGATATGACTGTCTTTACGAAAATCTTTAAAACCCTTAATTGTTGCAGCAACTGATAAGGCTGCTCCTTTGCCGTTAACAACCAAAACAACAGGGACATCACACACAGAAGCAAGTTCATATGCACTTGCTTTTGTAGTTTTGCCCATTCCATCATAAAATCCCATGGCACCTTCAAATACAGCCAAATCTATATTATGCGTATTTTTAGCTACTAAAAATTTAGTAGTTTCTTTACCTAACATAAATAAATCAAGATTACGTGACTTTGCTCCAATAACTTGAGAATGAAACATAGGATCAATATAATCAGGACCGGATTTAAAAGCAGCTACCTGTAAACCTTTATCCATTAGTGCTCTAAGTAATCCGCAGACAATTGTAGTCTTACCGCTGCCACTTCCTGGAGCACTAATCATAAAACGTGGAACTTTTATTTCAGACATACTAATCTTCCTTTTTTAATGCAGTCATTACATATACAGGATTTTGTGCCATCATAAGATTATAATTGCCAAGATGCTTACTGCGAGCTACAAAAACATTAACTATCTCTAAAGAGTAGCTTTTGTTTCTCTTATAATAATTTGTAACCTCTGCTAAAGTTTCTATAGTAATTGCATTGATTACAACACGACAATGTCTATTTTTTGCATAAATACAATCAAGTATTTCGCATAAATCTCCACCACTGCCGCCTATAAACACGCAATTTGGAACAGGCATAGCTTTGATATTTTCTAAAGCTTCTCCAGCAACAATATCTAAATTATCTAATCCAAATAAAGCTTTATTTTTCTTTAATAACTCTACTGCTTCCGGATTACGCTCAAAGGCCCAAACTTTACCATTTTTAGCAATAAGTGCCAACTCTACAGAACAAGAACCTGTACCTGCACCTATATCATAAATTAAGTCAGTTGCCTGCGGTATAAGCTTGGACATAGATACACTTCGTACCTCTTGTTTCGTCATAGGTACTTTACTGCGTAAAAATAAATCATCAGATAGTCCATGAACTGAGTATTCAAAACTCTTTGCTTCAGAATTAATCAGCATCATTACAGAAAGAGAAGGAAACTGCATTTTAGATATTTCTTCTGCCGTTCCACTGGTTATCTTTTCTTCAGGATAAGAAAGATTTTCCCCAACATATACGTGAACCTGTCCTAGTCCATGTTCACATAAAGCAGAACATAAAGACTGCGGTGAGTTATCTCCACCTGTCAGAGCAAAAACTTTTTTATTACGTGCTACTGATGCCACTAAATTCTGATAGCGACCATGCATACTAACAATTTTTGCATCCTCCCATGAAAGTTGCAGTTTAGAAGCAAAATATACCAAACTACTAATACCACAATAACGTACACATCTACATTCTGGAAGTTTTCCGCTAATAGTTTTAGCTAAACTAAAAAACCCTACATCTCCAGAAACCAGTACCGCCAAAATATCTTTTTCCGGATCCGCCTTAGCTGCTATGGAAACTATATCCTCTGTTTTTATAGTATAATATACTGTTTTACAGCTATCCTCATAAGCAGCAAGCATACGCTTATCACCTATCAGTATATTACTTTCAGTAATAGCCTTCCTTGCTTCACCCGTAAGCAGTTCTGGATTTCCTGGCCCAATACCGACAATATTTACTTGCAGCATAGTATCTCCTTTAATTACTGAGTAATTTCTATTATATCATATCGTATCATTTAAATAATTTTATATTTTGAATAATACAATTTTCAAGTCCAATATGTATATACAAGCAGTCTAAACATCAAAAAGCTGCTTAAGATAGCTTACTATTTCACTATAACAAGAACCAGTTTCTTCAACACTGCGTCCTATAACAATTAATTTAGCGCCAGCTGCCTCTGCTGCTTCTGCCTTCTCCTCAAAGCCGCCTACTGTACCCGAATCTTTTGTAACCATATATTTACTGTTAAATTTTTTCAGCATAGCTACATTCAAATCTTTACTAAAAGGTCCCTGCATACAAACAATATGTGATGGTTTATATCCGAGAGATATCGCATTTTGCAAGCTGCTCTCCATAGGCAGAATTCGTAATGCTATACGTTCATTATAATCATGTACGGCAGTAAAATCCAACAAATTTTTACTGCCTGTTGTCAGAAAAATATTTCCTTCAAGATGATTCAATAATTCTACAGCTTCAGAAAAATCATTTACTGTAATAGCATTAACAGCCATGGTCTCTGGACGCAACAACCTTAAATATTGGACTTTTTCAGCAGCACAGGCTGATTGAACTGTTGCAGTAACAATAGTAGCATATGGATGCGTGGCATCGATAACACATACTGGTCTATGAATATTTAAAAAAGAACGCATTGCTGATTCGTCCATACGTTCTGCAATTACTTTCATATTTTCCTGCGGCTCAATCAGTTCGGCACCATATTCTGTTGCTACAGAAACAAAAAGTTCAACCGGCAATGAAGCTATCTCTTTAATCAGTCTGCGACCTTCACTGGTTCCGCCAATTAACCATACTACTGGTTTCATGACAGTTTATAACCACGTGGTGTCACCATACGACCATTTATTACTTCAGTTTGGGTGTTGCCAATAATAACAGTGGAGAACATATCTACCTGTTTATCACGCAACTCTGCCAATGTCGTTAACTCATAATCTTGACCTTCGCGGCCAATATTACGAACGATACCGGCAGGAATGGTTCCAGGCTGATTTTTCAGCATTATGTCACAAGCCTTTTGTAAATAATCATGACGTTTATGGCTTGAAGGATTGTATAAGCAAATACAAAAATCACCTTTAGATGCACAATCTAAACGCTTTTCTATTTTTTCCCAAGGAGTCAATAAATCACTTAGCGAAATTAAGCAAAAATCACTAATTAAAGGTGCACCCAAAACAGCTGCTCCAGAACATGCTGCTGTAATTCCTGGAATAACTTCAATTTCAATTTCAGGATGATCCTTTGCTACTTGACACATAATACCTGCCATACCATAAACTCCTGCATCACCACTGGAAATCATCGCTACTGTTTTTCCTTTCAAAGCTTCATCCAAAGCTAATTTACAGCGATCTACTTCTTTCCGCATACCATTAGAAAGAAATTCTTTATTCTTAAAGCTATCTTTAATTAGATTAACATAAACGTTGTAACCGGCTATTACATCACAAGATTCCAGTGCATCATACGCCCTTTTAGTCATCTGCTCTACACCGCCGGGTCCCAACCCAATAACAAATAATTTACTCATAAAATTATTCTCCTTAATCAATTTTCAATCCTGTTTTTGAGAAATTTAATACAAGGCGTTCTGCTGCAACAGCAAGTGTTACGCCATTACAGCTTGTTTTACGCAAAAGCAAACTACCACCGTTGCTATCACAGACAGCACTGCGTTCACATACATTACTTATCCCTACTACACTTTCAACAAAAGCAGAAGGCGTAAACTCACCAGATACACTGCTAAGTTCAGCAGCCGTATAAAAATGCGCGGGAATTTTATATTTTTCTGAAAAAGCTAACAACCCTGGTTCGTTCTTTTTTAAATCTATACTTGCAAGTGCTGCAACTGACCGCAAATCCAATTTTAGTTTATCAAGCTCAGGCAGCACGAGAGCTTCTATAATTTCCAACGGCGTATTACGACGACAGCCAATACCAAGATGCACAATTCGAGGCAACAAACGTACAGTAGTTGCAAATGGTTGTAACGTTTTATCTAACGTTACAGCTATTCCAACAGAAAGTTCTGTATCGCACTCTATTTGCCTAGGCAAAGGCCCAGAAATCTTAAAATCTGGATCACAGTATAAGCCTGCAATCTTATTATCAACAAGAGCTGCAGAAAAGTCTTTAGCCGCTGCCAAAGAAGATAAAACCATTTTGTTTCGTGCAGCCCATTCATCAACAGCAAACAAACCATTAACATCTGTTGCTGTAGTAACACAGGAAGTTGCACCAATTGCTGTTGCCAAATGCCGTGCAAGTTCATTTGCTCCACCAATATGCCCTGCTAAGAGCGGAATAACAAACAAACCTCTTTCATCTATAGAAATAATCGCAGGATCTGTAAGCTTACTCTTTATAAAAGGAGCAATTGTACGTACTGCTATTCCAACAGAACCAACAAAAACAATTGCTTGACAATTACTAAATAGCCTCGAACAAGCAACGTTATGATCAGGAATCATAGGTTTAATTCCTGTTTGTTCTGCATACTTAGCAACCGTTTGCAGCTCTGTATCATAACCTACGCTACTAAGGTATGAGCCTATTCTTTTACTTAGCTCTGCACCATGCGCCGAAAATGAAAATATAGCTGCTCGCATAAATTATTTCACCTCAGGCTTAACGTCCAACTTACTTGGATCAGCTGCACGGAAACCATGAGCAAAAGTAGGATTATATAATTCACTGCGATCGTATTCATTACCTAAGAAACCACCAACAGTAATCAGTGCAGTTTTATTTATTCCATATTTAACAGCATTTTCAGCTAAAGTTCCAACAGTACAACGAATAATCTTCTCATCTGGCCAACTTGCTTTATAAACAATAGCAGCCGGAGTATCATTCGTATAACCGCCCTTAACTAACTCAGTCTGTAATTTTTCCAACATTCCACTGCTCAGGAAAATAACCATTGTAGCTTTATGTGCTGCATAATCGGCAATTTTTTGATGATTAGGAACAGGAGTACGCCCTTCCATACGAGTAATAATTACTGATTGACTTACATTAGGCAAAGTATATTCAGCCTTTAGACAAGCTGCTGCTGCACAAAAAGAACTTACTCCTGGAACAATCTCATAATCAAGATTATAACTGCGCAGTAAATCAATTTGTTCACGATGAGCACCATAAACACTCGGATCACCAGTATGCAAACGTACGACAAGTTTGCCTTCTTGTGCCGCTGGAACCATAGCTGCAATAACTTCTTCCAAGGTCATTTCGGCACTGTTCATAATTGCACATTCAGGTTTGCAATATTTTAACAGATCTGGATTTACTAAAGAGCCTGCATAAATAACCAGATCTGCTTTTTCCAACAATTCTTTTCCTTTTACTGTAATTAAATCAGCTGCACCAGGGCCAGCACCAATAAAATAGATCATTATTTATCAAACTCCTTTTCTTTTACTAAAATAACTGAAAAATAACTGCTCTTAGGATCAACTTTTTCTAAATTATGATAAACTTTTTCCCCAGGCAATCCGCAACGTTCAACCATACCAGAATTCTTTATAAGATTACGTCCACGCAGTTCATCCACAACACGTGTAATCTCACTAGCTGATTTCATTAATACCTTGTTGCCTGGACCATCAAGGAACTTAGCAGATTCTTTATAGCTGCCAGGCAAAACAATCAACGGTTCAGCCCTTTCGCATAAAGAAGTATTCAATTTAGCAGCAACTGCACAAATAGAGGTTACACCAGCAACCAATTCAGCTTCATAACCATCCTTTAAAACCAATTTATGCACATAAATACAGGTAGCATAGACTGTAGGACAGCCTAAAGTAATAAACACAACATCTTTGCCTTCATCCAATAATTTTTCTATAGCATCTGCACCTTCACGATGCGCCTTATCCATAACAGCCATGTCTTTAGTCATTGGCATATAGATAATCAGCTGAGATTTTTTATCAATATCTACAACCTGATTAACTATATTTTTAGCAGTCATAACGTCAGTATCACCTTTAGGAAGTGCAATAACATCACACTCTTTCAACAAACGTACTGCTTTAAGTGTCATTAGTTCCGGATCACCGGGACCAATACCCACACTATAAAGTTTACCTCGCATACTCTCATACTCCTTTTTGCTTGTGTAGCTGAACCAGCTCATCTGCATATCTGGTCTTCCCCAAAATGCCATAAACATTAGAAAACATCAGTGCTGCAGTTTTTATTTTGCCATGCACCCTATGTTGCATGTAAAAATCTATTTTTTCAGTTACCTTATTCATGACAGGTTCAAATATATTTTCCTGTTTCAAAATTTTGGTAACTTCATCAGTTGTAAGACAGCCATAAATTTGTTTGCCTACTTCTACAGAAACTCCTTGAAACATTGCCTCTAATGCAAAAAGCTCTGTGCGACAGTCTGCATATTTAGAATGAGTATTCATAACTCCTTGAGCTATTTTTACAAGCTTTCCAGAATGACCTATTAACAATAATGTTTCAAAACCACAAAAAACAGCATAATCCAAAAGCTCACCTACAAAGTTACTGCAAGTAATATGCCCTTCTAAATCTAACTGCATTTCGTCCCTGGTAAAATCTTCCCCATAATTTCCAAAAAACACTAACAAATTTTTATTTCCCCTAGCTTTTTGCGCTCTAATCTCTACATACATAGTTTCAACCAAAGCTTTTTCACTCATGGGTTCAACAATACCACTTGTTCCTAAAACAGATAATCCTCCAATAATTCCCAAACGTGGATTAAATGTCTTCTTAGCTATTTCCACACCTGCTGGAATAGAAATAGTTATTTTAACACCACCGTTATAAGCAGTTTTCTGCAAAACTTTTTCTACTTCTTCTTTTATCATTCTGCTAGGCGTAGGATTAATTGCTGGTCCACCTACTGCACATGCTAAACCAGGCTTTGTCACTCTGCCAACACCAATACCACCTTCAATTAATATGCCATCGACAGAGGTTTTTTCAGCCTTAGCATAAACGAGTACACCATTTGTATCATCAGGATCATCTCCAGAATCCTTCTGTATAGCACAGCTGGTATAGTCCTGTGTAATTTCAACATCTAATGGTTCTAAATTCAAGACAATTCCCTTAGGCGTATCTATAAGCACAGAATCAATTCTCTCATTTGTCAACAACATAGTAACAGCAGCTTTAGCTGCAGCTGTAGCACAGCTGCCAGTAGTATAGCCGCAACGCAGATTTTTCCCCTGCGAAAACTGATATTCTTCCAACTTGAAGCTCCTTTACAATCAATTTTCCCATATGGGATAGATTATCAATAATAAAAAAAAGACTTCTGCCGAATCCGACAGAAGTCATAAAGACAGAATTAACTAACGACAACTATTCCATGCAATTAGCAACCCAACTGTCTCCATCACCCGTGGATTCAGAATAAAATATGGGCTGACTGCTGACTTAGAACAAAAGCCTTCACAGCGGCGGGACCGTTAGGAGTTAACCATCTTGCCAATTAAGTGAAATACACACCCATACTAATAGCTTTATTCATTATATCATAAAGCTAATGTTTTTCCAATAGCAAAATAAAATAAAATAAGCAGATAAGTATTAACCTATCTGCTTAAAATCTTTAAAGGACTCTACAAGCTCCGTAATAACGAGCACCCCAGTAACCAGTAAATGCTGAAGAAACTGTAACGCCTGTACTGCTTCCTGCATGAATAAAGTTACCATCACCTACATAAATACCCACATGAGAAGCTCCGGGTTCATATGTAGTAAAGAAAATCAAATCACCAGGACGAAGCTGATTCATAGAAATTTTTCTACCAGAATAAAATTGGCTGTCTGCCAATCGTGGCAAATAAACACCAGCTCTTGCAAAAGCATATTGCGTAAACCCTGAACAATCGAAACCATAAGGAGATGTACCACCAAATACATATGGAGTACCAATGACACTATAAGCAGCACGCATAATACTGCGTACTACAGAATTACTACGATTAGGAGGCATCTCCTTGTTCATTAGTGCTCTATATGTAGCTGGACCAATGATACCATCAACCTCTAAACCTT
This sequence comes from uncultured Phascolarctobacterium sp., assembly GCA_964630355.1. GTDB lineage: Bacteria > Bacillota > Negativicutes > Acidaminococcales > Acidaminococcaceae > Phascolarctobacterium_A. Next base: position 1,506 of record CAZVSX010000028.1, on the reverse strand, counting down.
GGTCTGTCTGAAAATGTTTAACTGCATTTTCAGTCTCCGGTCCAAAATCACCATCTATATTACTAATAGAATAACTTAATTCTACCAAACGTTTCTGAATTGCAATTACTTCCTGACCATCATCACCACGCTGGAAAGAAGCAAAAGCTGTAGCTGTACAGCTTAAACAAAATAAAACAGTTAAGCAAAACCTTAATACCTTTTGTTTCGGCAATGGCATCTACATCCTTTCTATTGAATTTATACAAAGGTATTATAGCATAAAAATCTACACATGTAAAATTTTTAATTCAATATAATATTATTTCCCAAGCTCCCCCTTATTTTTTGTTCACATCATTACAATTTTTCAGATGTCTAGCCACCAAATATAGTGGTCTATGCTTAATTTCCTCAAAAATGCGACCAATATATTCTCCCAAAATACCTATTCCTACAAGCTGAATTCCTCCTAAAAAAAGAACACTTACTGTAGTAGTTGCCCATCCTGGAACAGCATCATTGGTCACAAATTTTACGTAAAAAACATGTCCTAATAACAAAATACTACTAATCCCAAAAATCAAACCAATATAAAAAGCCCATCGCAGTGGCAAATTGGAAAAAGCTGTTATTCCATCTAAAGCAAAATGCAACATTTTTCGTAAATTAAACTTTGAATGTCCAGCAAATCGCGGCGGTGCAACAAACTCCAATACAGCAACCTTAAAGCCTAAAGTATTAACTAAACCACGAATAAAACGTGCTCGTTCACGATACAATTTAAAAGCATCCACGGCGATTCTGTCCATAAGACGAAAATCACTTCCTCCTGGAGTAATTTCCACCTTGGACAAGGTATTGATAAGCTTGTAGTAAGCTTTAGAAGTAACATTTTTTAAAAATCCTGCATCTTCTGTAGATATACGCTTAGTTTGTACAATTTCGTTGCCTTCTTCCCAAAGACGCAAAAGCTGAGGAATCAACTCTGGCGGATGCTGTAAATCACCATCCATAGTAATAACTGCATCACCGTCAGCATTATCCAATCCACAAGTCAATGCCATCTGATGCCCATAATTACGACTAAGCATATATGCTTCTACATGAGCATCATTGGCAGAAAGTTCAGCCAAAATTAAAGCACTGTTGTCACTAGACCCATCATCTACAAAAATTATATTATAAGCATATTTTTCATGCTGCATAACTAATGTAGTATGATTATAGAATTCACGCAGATTATCTTCTTCGTTAAAAACAGGTACAACCAGAGAAATTTTCTTCATATACTATATCACTAATCCTTTTATTACAAACAAACTTAGACAAAAAAGGCTGCCTAACAGGCAGCCATCTTGCTAAGGATGAGTACTCAATAAGCCGAGTTCTGTTCCGCCAAGCGGTGATGATCATTTATCTAGTCTTGCAGTTACCTGCAAGCTCAAGCGACACAACCCGGAAGGCTCAGCGGGCAGCTTCATCCCTCCCCTATTTGGTCTTGCTCCGGATGGGGTTTACCTAGCC
>CAZVSX010000027.1:0-17499 GCA_964630355.1 uncultured Phascolarctobacterium sp. | reverse complement strand
AAAAATATTACTTTTTCTTTAAATAACTCTGTAATGCTGGGATTTGTAAATAAATATGTTATAATAAAACTACTATTATTAGTTGAGGTATCTCTATGAAGAAATTATTATTGACAGCATTTGATCCTTTCGCTCATTATCAAATTAATCCTTCGTGGGAAGCCATAAAATTATTGCCGGAAGTGATTGCTGATTATCAGATATATAAAATTTTATTACCCAATATATACGGTTTAGCTGCCAATATTTTATTGGAAAAAGCGGAAGAATTAAAACCAGATATTATTCTTATGACTGGAATGAATAGTGCTTCAGTAAAGTTGGAACTAAATTTGACTGCACTTAATATTCGTGATGCGCTTATTGAAGATAATCTAGGGAAAAAGCCTTGGAACGAGCCAATAGTTATTAATGCTCCAGTAGCATATTTTTCAACAATACCTGTACACGATATATTTAAAAAGATGCACCTCAAAGGTTTGCCAGTACACTTAGCATATGCTTGCGGAGCCTATGTTTGTAATGATATATTTTATTTAGCCTTACATAAATATAGCAAAACAAGTACGCTTGTTGGTTTTGTTCATGTTCCGCTTATGCCGCAAATGGTTTTTGATGAAAATATGGCGTTACCTTTGGATAAAACAGTGGAAACATTATCTGCAATTATTGAAAGTATTTGAGTTATAATTTGCGTTTGATATTCAAAAAAAGTATAGCGTTTATGTTATATTATAAAAATGTAGAAAGCTTTTTAGGAGATATTATTTTACGCAGTGATGGACTAACCTCACAGGATTATGGTTTAGGAACAGCAAGTATTTTGCTCATAAAAAAATTAATGCTGCTATGGATATAAATTTACCAATTTTTCTGCAGACTGAAAAGTGGCTGGAAGAATATTTTTTAGGAAAAGAACCGTTGTTTACACCGACCATAGAGTTACAGGGAACTGCTTTTCAAATTTGTATATGGAAGCTTTTAGCGGCTATTCCTTATGGTAAATGTAAAACCTATGGGACATTGGCAGATGAAGTCAGTTATTTGCTGAGAAAGCAGCGTATGTCTGCACAGGCTGTTGGCAGAGCAATAAGTTGTAATCCTATTTGTATTATTATTCCCTGTCATCGTGTTATTGGCGCTGATGGAAGTTTGACTGGTTACAGCGGAGGAATTAGAAGAAAAGCCGAGCTGTTGAAACTGGAAGGTGTATCTGGTATATAAGCATTAAATTAGACAGATAAAATTTTAGATTTTTGTTTGGAAATAGAGGGAAGATAATGGATAGAAATTATAAGCTAGGTATATTTTATGGTCTTGCAGCTTATACTCTATGGGGTGTACTGCCTGTTTATTGGAAACAATTGCAGCATGTAGAAGCTATGGAAATACTTGCTAGTCGTTTTTTGTGGTCAGCAGTTTTTGTATTATTTTTGTTGATTATTTTGCATAAGTTTTCAGTTTTTATTGAGGAAACAAAGGCTATTTTCAGTAGTTGGCGTTCTACTGCTTTTATGATTGCTGCAGCCGTAGATATAAGTTTTAATTGGGGAATATTTATTTGGGCTGTGGAGCAGGGACGTATAGTAGAAACAAGTATGGGATATTATATTAATCCTTTGATGAGCATATTGTTTGGAATGATTTTTCTTAATGAAAAACTGGATAAAATGCAAAAAGTAGCTGTTGTTTTTGCTACTTTGGGGATTGGGTATATTATTTTTCAAAATGGCAGCCTGCCATGGATTTCTATCAGTTTAGCTGTTACTTTTGCCTCTTATGGTTTATTGAAAAAAATTATTGCTGTGCAGCCATTGACATCTATTATGCTAGAGACATTGCTTATAACTCCTTTGATGTTAGGCTATTTATATTACTTAAGTTTACATGGCGGAAATATTTATGAAACTTGTGATATGTTTACTTTGATGTATCTTGTTGGTGCTGGTGCAGCGACAGCTGTACCTCTATTACTGTTTACTGGCTGTGCACGTTTACTGCCTTTGAAAATGGTAGGATTTATGCAGTATATAGCACCAACAATAAGTTTATTATTAGGTATTTTTATGTATGGAGAAGATTTCAATAGCACTTATATTTTTTCTTTTGGCCTTATTTGGATAGGATTAATCTTCTTTACTTGGTCGCAGGTAAAAAAATGAGCATATTTATTTTTTCGAGTATTATAAACAGCATAGATATGAGTAATAATATGTTCAGTATTTTTTTACTGTTATATTCATAAGAGAATTATCAAAAACTTAGTTAATTTTAATTTTCAGAATTTACGAAGACTCTATTTTAAGCATTTTTTATAAAAGTAGAAAATAGTTTAGTTGTTTTTAGTAAAATAGTAAAATTTTATGCTTGATATAGAAACGAAATCTATATATTGGGGTGTGGAAAGTTTGATGGAGTTGTTGTTAATATTATCCACAGATTGTGTATAACATGTTGATAAATATCGAAAAAGTGCATTATTAAAGCTTTTTTTATTATTTTTACAAGTGGATAAAATGTAGATAGCTAAAAGTTATGCACATTTTTTGTGGATAACTTTGTGGATAGTGTTGATAACATCATACTAAATAAGCTATTGAGATGAAATCTGTTTGATAAATTTTAGAGATTTAGGAAATTAAAATTCTATCTTTTATATAAACATAGGTTTTTTATTATAATATAGGAGTTTTTGCTTGCACAAATTAAAATTTTTCGTCATAATATTATTATAAATAGATATAGGTAAAATGGAGGAAAAATTATTATGACTTTAAAACAAGTTGAAGCACTTGCAGCATTGAGAGATGCAGTAGGTGAGGTAATAGAGGCATCTTTATGTGAAATACAGGGAAATTGGCTGGCTTTGGTAAACACAGATGATGGCAGACGTTTAGCTTGGGTGACACAAGAAGAATCTTCAATTAATAATTTATGGAAAGATATTGAAAAATCAGTAGAGATAAAGAAGCTCCATATATATGTTATGAAACTGAATGCTAATAATGCTGCAATTGTACGTCGTTATGTAAAATGGTCTGCACCATCTGCCTGTGGAGCTAAGGGTACAAGTGTTGGATTTAGTGATTGGTTAGGAAAAGCAGATGCGGCTGTTGCCGACTTATTTGCTAAACGTCAACTAAAACCTGTATTTGTAGATTTTACATCGGAAGATAGTCAGGCATTGCAGCGTAATTTTCTTGAAGCTGTTGATACAGTTACCTGGGGTGTTTTGGAGCAGGGTTACAAGGAAGGTTATGGTGCTAATGCAGCTGGGTTAAAAACAGAAGAGGATATTGTCAAGGCTTTGTTGTATGGCTATAGTATGATTGGTCTTGACTGCAGTGAGAAAGTAAATCTTTCTATAGAAAAGCTGTCTGATGCAGAAGTTAATAAGCGTTTTGGACAATTTAATGATGCTTTTCGTGCAGCTGTGCATGCTTCTTATCTCAATGCAGAGTTTAAAGTTGGGGATGATAAGATTACCTTTACTGAAAATCAGTTGCATCGTATTGTTTTGGAGTATGGCGAAGCAATTATGCACGTACAATTTATATATAATTCTTATTTAAAAAATACTCCTTGGGATATTGACTTTGAGCTTTCTTTGTCTAAACCAGGTAAAGTACTTACTCCTCAAGAGCATTATTTATTAGCAAATGAATTACAACGGAATAATATAAAATTAAGTGCTGTTTGCTTTGATGCCTTGAAAGATCAACAGGCCTTAACTGATAATTTGAAACTTCATTGTGAAATTGCTGATACCTTTGGTTATCGTCTGAGTTTTGCAAATGCTGATATTGCTTTGGCAGATCCGGCAGCAGCTATGAAGTATTTAAAAGGTAAAGTTTATTTTAAGCTGAATAATATACTGTGGATGAGTGCTGTAAAGCTTATGGCCTCTTTAGATAGCGAACTTTACAAAAAGCTTTGTGATGCTGTAGGCTGTGAAGCTGTAGCTGAGAATCAGATTTGTCATAGCAATGCTTGCAATATTTTTGCACAAAGTTATAGGAAAATTTTGAATCCTGCGGAGAAGAATAATTTTACAGAGGAAATTAAAGCTTTTGTAGATTTGCATCATGAAGATTACGTCAAAGAATTACGGAGTAATGTAGCTAATTTCTTAAAAAATATTTAAATTTAATTAGATAATTCAGCTTTATGTACTTTGTCTACTTTGTACCTGCGGTAATAAGTATAAGTTTCAAAATGTATGTACTGAATGTACAAATTTCTGAAAATGTACTCTTGATATGACTAAAAAAGAAAAAATATATTTTTTTGAAAAAACTGTTGACAAAGTTTGTGAAACGGTGTATATTATCAGTAATTTCAAAGCGACCCATAAAGGTTATGATTGGGAACAAAGATAAGTGTGGAGTTTTAGAGAGTCGGTGTTTGGTGTAAACCGATACGAAGCCTTATTGATTAAATCACCCATGAACTCGTCAGCGAAAGTTTAACAAGTAGACTGATGCGTAACGGAGGCGTTATTTCCGAGCCGGTTGATGGACTGGTGCTAAAGTGATAAATTAGGGTGGTACCGCGTATGATTAATACGCCCCTGTTGTTTAAATACAGCAGGGGCTTTTTGTTTACGATAAACCCAAAATAGTCCATCAAAATACAGTTAATGAAAATTATTAAGTGTTCTTGATTGGAGGGACAAATCATGTTTGAAAAAGTATTAGTGACTGGATTAAATGATGAAACATTGTTGCCACGAGTTTTACGTGTATTGTCTAAGCAGGGAGCTCAGGTTCGCTCTTTGCGTATGGATGCTGAAGCTGATCATATGAAATTGGAAATTCAGCTGGCTGATTTGGCGGCGGCACAGGTAGCAAAACTGCTTGAAAAGCAGGTAGCTGTTATGTCTGTAGCAACCATAGCGTGAGGGGGATTTATTGATGAAGCTGAAAGGCTCTGAGGCTATTATTAAGGTACTTTTAGAGCAGGGAGTAGATACTGTATTTGGTTATCCTGGAGGTGCCGTTATTCCGCTGTATGATGCTTTGTACAATGCGCCTCTTAAAAATGTACTGACAGCACATGAGCAGGGTGCAATTCATGCAGCTGATGGTTATGCAAGAGCATCTGGAAAGACAGGTGTTTGTATTGCTACATCTGGTCCTGGTGCAACGAATATTGTTACCGGACTGGCAACTGCTTATTTAGATTCTATCCCTCTGGTAGCAATTACCGGTCAGGTAGGAGTCAGTATGTTAGGGCGTGACTCCTTTCAGGAAATTGATATAGTGGGTGTTACAATGCCCATAACTAAATATAATATGCTGGTAAGAAGTAAAGAAGAATTGTTGCCTGCTTTGCGTAAGGCTTTTCGCTTAGCACAGCAGGGAAGACCTGGACCGGTGCTTGTAGATATACCAAGCAGTATACAGGTTGAAGAACTTGAGTGGACGGAGCTTACTGTTGGTGAACAGCAGCCTAAAAAAGACAAATTTGCTCAAGCTGAGCTGCTTAAGGCTGCGGAAGTGTTGAATACAGCTAAGAGGCCAGTGTTGTTAGTTGGCGGCGGTGCTGTGAACAGTGGAGCACAGCAGGAATTGATAGAATTGGCCGCAAAAGCAGATTTACCTGTAGTGAATACACTTATGGGAATTGGTGTTTATCCTGAATCTGATAAGCGTTCATTAGGTTTAACTGGTATGCACGGTCATATTGCTTCAAATATGGCAGTATCTCATGCTGATGTACTTGTTGTTGCAGGAAGCCGTTTCAGCGATCGTGTTACTGGTGACCGCAGCAGATATGTTGGGCAAAAAACAATTATTCAATTAGATATAGATCCTAGTGAAATTGACAAAAATGTTGCTGCTAGTATCCCGTTAATGGGAGACGTTAAGACAACGCTTAAACAATTGTTGCCATTAATAAATAAATGTGAGCAAAAGTCTTGGTGGGAGAAGATTAAAGAATGGGATGCGACTGAAGATCGCAGTTTGCTTTCGGGGGAGCGTTTGACAGCTCCTTGGCTTATGAAAGAAGTAAGCCGTAATTTTGCCGGAGAAAATCCTGTTTATGTTACTGATGTAGGACAAAATCAGATGTGGGCAGCGCAGCATTTGGTTGTAGATAAACCTCGTCATCATTTAACGTCCGGTGGCTGTGGTACTATGGGTTTCGGTCTTCCAGGAGCTTTAGGTGCTTCTTTCGCTGTAGGTGAAAATACAAAGGTAGTACATATTTGTGGTGATGGTGGTTTCAAAATGACGGGTATGGAACTGTTTACAGCAGCACGCGAAAGAAAAAACATTATCAGTATAGTTATTAATAACAGCTGTTTAGGAATGGTTCGTCAATGGCAGGAACTGTTTTACGGAGCTCGTTATTCTTCAACTTTATTGACCGAGTTTGACTTTATAAATTTTGCACATTCCTGTGGTGCAGATGGTGTAAGAGTATCTACCTGTGAAGAATTTAAAGAGGCATTGACTAAAGCTCGCCAAGCAGATAAGCCTTTTCTAATAGAAGCAGTTATAAAGCAGGGAGATTTAGTTGATCCTATGGTAGCAGCAGGAGCTGCTGTTGATGATTTTGTTAAGATAGTAAAATCATAAATGACAGCTATAAATAAGGGAATATTTAATAAATATTTATAAATATAATGAAAAGAAAGAGGTAATAAAAATGGTACAAATGTATTATGACAGCGATGCAAATCTTGAATTATTGAATGGAAAAACTGTTGCCATTATTGGTTATGGTTCTCAAGGTCATGCACATGCGTTGAATTTGAAAGAAAGCGGTGTTGATGTAGTAGTAGGTTTATACGAGGGGTCCAAATCTTGGACTAAGGCAGAGGCTGCTGGTCTAAAGGTTATGACTGCGGCAGAAGCTGCTAAAGCTGCTGATGTTATTATGATGCTTATTCCTGATGAAAAGCAGGCATCTACTTATAAAAAAGACATTGCTCCTAATCTGACTGCTGGCAAAGCTTTAGCATTTGCTCATGGTTTCAATATTCACTTTGGTCAGATTGTACCTCCTGCTGATGTAGATGTATTTATGGTTGCGCCTAAAGGCCCTGGTCATCTCGTTCGTCGTACTTATACTGAAGGAAGCGGCGTTCCTGTATTGGTAACTGCTTATCAAAATCCTACTGGTAAAGCCCATGACCTTGCGTTGGCTTATGCTAAAGGTATTGGTGGTACACGTGCTGGTGCTTTGGAAACTACTTTCCGTGAAGAAACTGAAACTGATCTTTTCGGTGAACAGGCAGTTTTGTGCGGTGGTGTTTGTGCTCTTATGAACGCTGGCTTTGAAACTTTGGTAGAAGCTGGTTATGAACCAGAAAGTGCATATTTTGAATGTATGCATGAAATGAAGCTTATTGTTGATTTGATGTATGAAGGTGGCATGGCTAAAATGCGTCATTCCATTTCTGATACTGCTGAATATGGTGATTATGTAACTGGTCCACGTATTATTACTGATGAAACTAAAGCTGCTATGAAACAGGTACTGAAAGAGATTCAGGATGGTACTTTTGCAAAGAAATGGCTGTTGGAAAATCAATGTGGTCGTCCGCAGTTTAATGCTATGCGTCGTCATGCTGCTGAAACTCAAGCTGAAAAAGTTGGTGCTCAACTTCGTGGTATGATGAGTTTCTTGAAAAAGAAATAATATAAGAATAGAGAAAAGATAAGAAAAATTAAAGCAGTAAGAAAAAATATAACTGTTTGTATTTAAAATAAGGGAAAAGAGTAAAGCCGTCTGTTTGCAAATTTTGTGTTGACAGACGGCTTTTATATTTATCTGATATGGAAGCATGAAGTGCAGTAAATAATAGGTTATTGATGGAAAATACAGCAGATTGATTCATGATAGTACTAATTATTATTTTTATTGACATATTAAATGTAGATGATATAATATTAAGAAGTAAAGTGTATAAAAACTATATCTAAGTATATTTATATACTTGAAGTACATTAAATTTTGTAAAGGAGTGCTTCCAAAATGAAAAGTCTTAAAAAGTTTGCTGTTGCATCTATGACCTGTGCTGCTCTTTTGGGTTTTGCCGCTACCAGCTATGCTGCCTATCAATTGAGCGACGAAGTTAAAGACGCTACTCCTGCTCTGCTGCAAGCTTCACAAATTGGGGTTAAAACTAATGTCAACAAAGCTTTAGCAGATTTACCTGATAAAGATGCTATTGTTGTAATGAGCTTCGGAACTACATTTAAAGATACTCGCGATAAAACTATTAATCCTACTGTTGCAGCTATCAAAGCTGCTCATCCAGGGGTAAAAGTAGTTGTTGCCTATACTTCTCATATTATCATTGATCGTGTAAAAGCTAATGAAGGTATTATTATTCCTACTCCGGAGCAAGCTTTAAAAGAGCTGAAATCTGAAGGTTATACTCGTATAGCATTAACTTCTTTGGATATAATTCCTGGTATGGAATATGCTTATAAAGATGCTGTTTATAATCTGCATAAAAATGATTTTAAGAAAATGACTTTTGGTACACCGCTTATGTATTGGCAGGGACAGGAAGGTCAATCTGATGATGTTACCGAAACTATGCAGGCTCTTGCTACTCAATTTCCCAAAACCGGTAAGAAAGATGCAATTTTGATTATGGCTCATGGAACTCCGCATCCGTCCAATGCTTATTACGCAGTAATGCAAGATCGCTTAAATGAGCTTGGATATGATAATACTTACATCTTTTCTGTAGAGGGTTGGCCGCATTTGGATACAGTAATGCCTCAATTAAAAGATAAAGGTATTAAGAATGTTACCTTAATGCCTTTGATGATGGTTGCAGGTGATCATGCTAATAATGATATGGCTGGAGATGAACCGGATTCTTTTAAATCTCTACTGGAGAAAGAAGGCTTTAATGTACGTACCTATATACATGGCTTAGGTGAAAATGAAGCTGTTCGTCAGTTGTTTGTGAAAAAAGCAAATGAAGCTTGGGATGCATTGGAAGCTAAATAATATTTTACAATAGGACATTCATTTCTGAACTTGGGTACTCTCCGCTTCTGCTTTATGCAAGCGGAGAGTATTTTATGTTATACTTACAGTAATATAAAATATTTTTGAAAGAGGTTTTGTTTTATGAACAGAAAAAAAGCACTGATAGCTATTAGTTTTGGCTCTACTTTTGATGAAACTCGCATTCGGGATATAGGAGGCATTGAACAAGCTTTAACAGATGCTTTTCCTGCTTATGATCATTATCGTGCTTTTACTTCTGTAATTGTTCGTAAGCGTCTGGCTGAACGTGGAATTAATGTTGATGATACAGAAACTGTTTTACAGAAACTTAAAGAAGCAGGTTATGAAGAAATTATTTTACAGCCTACACATTTGCTGCATGGAGAAGAATTTGAACAGAAAATAATGGCTCTGAAAAGTAAATATGAAACTTTATTCAAAAAGTTTCTTATCAGTAAGCCTTTAATTGTTAATGATGAAGATTTTCAGCTTGTTGCAGCTGCAATTTCTGCACAGTTTCCAGTTTTAGGAGCAGATGAAGGCGTTGTACTTATGGGTCATGGTACGCCTCGCAATAATAATCAGGCACATGGATATACTTATGTAAAGTTACAGGGTATTTTTAAATCTATGAATTTACCTGTAATTATTGGCACTGTAGAAGATGAGGATACACCTAATTTTGATACTGTTTTACATGAGTTAAAGATTCGTAAATATAAGCATGTACATATGTATCCTTTGATGGTTGTTGCAGGAGATCATGCAAATAATGATATGTATGGTGAGGATGATGACAGCTGGAAAACTCAGATAGAAGCTATTGGAGTTAGAACAACAGGACATTTGTGCGGATTAGGAAGAATTAAGGCTGTTCAAGCATTATATATTCAGCATGTATTACATACTTTGTCTTTATAATAAAAACATAAATTGATATTTAAGTAAAAAAACTGTGATTTGTCTTCTCAGTGAAGAAACTTCACAGTTTTTTTATTGATTAGAAATAATTGCCTATGCTATAATGGAATTACCTAAATTTTTGTACAAAATTTTATAGAGAGAAAGGTGATGCAAATGGGTATTGTTATTTCTGCTATCGTTACTTTTTGGGTTGGTTACCTAATTTACAAAAAGTACAAACCGCAGCCGGTACTTTTTATGGGCGGTATGTTAATGATGTATCTAGCGGCAGTTTTAGGTTACGGTCAAATATTAGATGCGAAAGCAACAACAGGTTCGGTTTTTTTTGATGCTTTTGAATTTATCCGTGCAACTTTTAGTTCTAATGTAGGCAAGCTTGGCTTAAACATTATGTCTGTTGGTGCTTTTGCAAAATACATGGATAAAATAGGAGCATCCCGTTCTTTGGTTCGTTTGACTATTAAACCATTGATGGCTTTAAAATCTCCCTATTTGGTAATGAGTGGTACCTGGGTTGTGGGAATGCTTATAGGTTTGTGCATTAACAGTGCTTCTGGTTTGGCAATGTTGCTCATGGTAACAATGTTCCCAATTTTGTTAGGACTTGGTGTTAGTCGTTTATCAGCGACAGCAGCTGTAGCAACAACTCTTTGTTTCGATTGGAGTCCTAGTGATACAGGTACTATTTTATCTGCTGAAACTGCTGGTGTAGATCCGGTATTTTATTGGAGTCATTATCAAGTTCCTATAGTAGCTGTAGCTTTTGTAGTTGTTGGTGTGCTTCATTATTTAACACAAAAATATATGGATAAACTAGATGGTCATGTTGTAAAACCGATTGAAGTGGAAAAAGTAGCTGATGAATCAGATATGGCACCAACTTGGTATGCTATTTTACCTGTTATTCCTTTGGCATTAATTCTTTCGTTTAGTTCCTTGTGGATAACAACAATTAAAATGAATATTGTTATGGCAATGCTTATTGGTCTTTTTGTTGGCGTTTGCTGTGAATATATTCGTTGGCGTGACGGCAAAAAGGTTTTTGCTGATATTCAGTCTTTCTTTGATGGCTTAGGTTTGCAAATGGCTAATGTCATTACTTTAGTAGTTGCTGGTCAAACTTTCGCTAAGGGCCTCATTACTATGGGTGCTATTACAACACTGATTGAAGGTAGTAAAGGTTTAGGTTTTGGGCCTATGGCTATGATGCTTGTTATGGTTGCAATTATTGCTGTATCCGCAGTTGTTATGGGTAGTGGTAATGCTCCGTTCTTTGCTTTTGCTGCTCTTACTCCTGCTGTTGCAGCACATACAGGACTGCATCCGGTATTAATGTTGCTGCCAATGCATTTTGCGGCTTCTATTATGAGAAGTTGTTCTCCTATTACTGCTGTTATCGTAGTTTCTTCTGGTATGGGTGAAGTTTCTTCCTTTGATTTAGTTAAGCGTACTACTATTCCAATGCTTGGTGCTCTTGCTGTTACTATAGGTATGACATTCTTTTTCTACTATACAGGTTGGTAACTTTTGTCTTGTAAATTTATTATAAAATGAAATGCCGGCTAAAAACCCCGCTGCTCGTAAAAGCCGGCGGGGTTTTGTTTATATAATATGTTGTTATAATTTTATGAAAGGGGGAATATATATGTTTATTTGTGATTGCCATTGTGATACTTTAACTGAACTTTATAAAAAAGATATAGGACTTTTCAGTAACGAGCAGCATTTTGATATTAAACGTCAAATTGCTCTTGGTGGAGGGTTACAGTTTTGTGCTATTTTTGTACCTACTCCGGAATTTCGTTATGGAGGAGGATTACGTTATACGCTAAAGTTATTGGATAAGTATTTACAAGAAATAAAAAAATTACGTGCTGATGGTATAGATATACTTCCTGTATTAACCAAGGAAGATGCAGCTGATGTTCTCAATCATAAAGCTGCTACACTTTTAGCTATTGAGGAAGGAGGGGCTATTGACGGAAGTATAGAAGCTTTGCGTTGTTTATATGAACTGGGTGTGCGTGCTATGACTCTTACATGGAGCAATCGGAATGATATTGCCGATGGCGTAAATGAAGAAAGCAGCGGTGGTGGACTTACTGTGTTTGGTCGGCAGGTAGTATCCGAAATGAATAAGCTTGGTATGTTAGTAGACGTTTCGCATATTGCACCAGCAGGGTTTTGGGATGTTATTGAAATCAGTACAAAACCTATAATTGCCACACATTCTAATGCCAAAGCTTTATGTCCGCATCCACGCAATCTTGATGACAAGCAAATAATGGCTGTTAATGAAAATGATGGTCTGATAGGTATAACCTTTGCTGGACAGTTCTTGGAAAATGATTACAATAATGCTTGTATTGAGAGTGTTTATCGTCATATAGATTATATGCTAAATCTTATGGGAAATGATGATCATCTTGGCTTCGGTAGTGATTTTGATGGTATTAGTCATCCACCATATAATATTAAAGGTGTTCAGGATTATAAGCCACTGATAGAATTTTTAGCTGCTAAATACAGTGCTAGTACGATTAGCAAGATAACACATCAAAATGTATTAAAACTGTTAGAAAAAGTTTTATAACGTCGATAATTAATAAAACGTACTGTACGCCATATCAAAAACGATATGGCGTACAGTACGTTTTAAATTTTTGTATCCAGTGAAGCACTTACACCTACACCTTGCACACGATTTACGTTTTTATAAGAAACATTATCTACGGGAATTAAAACTTTGCAACGTATTCCAATAATAGTCTGTTCAATCATTAAGGCTGCTTTTACTTGATCAACTTTTTCCTGAGGACCAGATACCTGTGCTGCACCAGCACGGCTGCCATCACCTATGGATATGATAGGTACAACCTTTGTAGCATCTGTAGAGCTTACTCCATATTTGGCTGTTACTGCGTTAATACCGCTGTTTAACTGGTCTGCTGTGGCATCAACGACGTAACCTATAGCACCGCCTTTAAGCACTTTATCAAGAATTCCTGCATTGGCGGAGGGCATAGCATTTCCTAAGGTAAAACCTCCGATTAAAGCGACTACTATCCATTTTTTTCCTTGCATACTTATAATACCTCCTTATACATAAATATTATATTTATTATGTATAATTCGACACATTAAGCAAAAAAGCCTTGCAATATTTTTGTGAAATATTTTCAGCTTATTTTATTTGTTGGCAAGCATTATACCGCTGTCATATACACGCATGGGAACTTTTAATACTTGTCCGGGATAAACTGTCTTAGATTTCATTTGATTAGCTTCAGCAATACGGAATACTACTTCACGAATATCTTCCTGTGGTTCTGTATGCCGACCTGCAATTTCCCATAAAGTTTCACCTTTAAGTACAGTAACATTACAAGTACGATATTCTATCTTATCAGCAAAGGTAAAGTTATAACCAGCATATAAAAAACAAGCACAAGAAATCATTAATAAAAATCTTTTCATATTCCTCACCGCCTAACGAAATTTTGTTTGAATATATAATAATACAAAATATAAACCTTGTCAACAGTTAAACGAAATAATGTTTGCGATATTCCTTGAAAGGCAAACATCATTACTCATTGATATGTTATAAATATGATTATCATTTCAAAATTATAATCATAAAAGCCGGCGGTTAAATTTATAATAAGGTTTTTGTTAATATGTTAATAGTGAAAAAATAAGGGGAAAAATAATACACGTCTTACAATGTACATCCACTTAAAAATTTAAGGAATGATTGTAAGACGTAATAAAATAGCTATTATTTTATGCGATAAAAATAAAAAATGATACTATTTTTAAATCTCATTGTCATCCATAATATCAAGCTTTCGTTTCCAGTAACGTGAGTAAATAGCACCTAAGGGATTGTGTGCTAAAAGACGGTCTTTTACGACTAAGTTAGTAACTGGACCCGCAGCGTTCATATTAAAAATGGCATCGTGACCAACGCAAAGACCAGCAGATATGTAAAGTTCTACGCCTTTTTCTGCTAAGAGTTTGGCTTGAAACTTAGGATTGCACATGGCTTCATGATTCAATTCTGGTTTAACCTGTTTTAAATTAAGTTCTTTTTTAGGGAAGCTGCAATTTTTGCAGCAAATACTGTAGAATTCAAAGCCTTGTTTGGTAAAATATTTTGCAATATAACGTGCTTCTTCATTTAGACCTATACAAAAAGACATTCCTAGTTTTTTATAACCCATGGCTTTAGCGAATTCTGCTGTTTCCTGCAAGCGGCAAATATTACTGTAAAAAGTACCTTCAACATAGGCTGCAGCGTGCATAATTTTCAATTCTTCTTCTGTATAGGCTTTTTTGATTTCTTCTTGAGAGATACCAGTACAGTTAATTCCTTTAGTATAACAAGCATGAGTAGGGCAGTTGGCACAATCACATTTCATAGCAGATTCTCCTCCTTAATGTTACTTGAATTTATTTTAGCATAAATAACAAAATTAGAAAGCATATTTTAGCGTGGATTAGATAAGGTCATCAAAAATAAGAAGAAACATGAAATGTGCTTAGGTGGACTGTTTTGTTACAAATTTATTTTTTGTAAAAATACTTGCATTATAGCAAAAGTGATGATATAATAACTAGGCTTGTATATATTATATATACTTCTTCTGCTCCCAATAAAGGGGGCCAAAGTCCAAAGGAGGAGGTGATTTCGTGAAAGCATACGAAGTCATGTACATCGTTAAACCCGTTGAAGAGGAAGCTTGCGAAGCAGTTATTGCTAAGTTTGAAAACCTCATCACTGCAAACGGTGGTAATGTAGAAAAAACCGATCGTTGGGGCAAAAAACGCCTAGCTTATGAGATTCAAGACCTGAATGAAGGTATCTATGTTCTCGTAACCTTCCAGGCTGAAGCCGCTGTTGTTAAAGAACTTGATCGTGTTATGAAAATTACCGATGAAGTACTGCGCCATATGATTATCAGAAAGGGTGAATAATCAATGAATAGGATTATTCTTTTAGGCAGACTTACTAGAGATCCAGAAGTCCGTTATACATCTACTGCCAAAACTGTTTGTCAGTTTACTCTTGCAGTAGACAGACCTTTTACCAATCAAGATGGCCAAAGAGAAGCTGATTTTATCCCTGTTGTTATTTGGGGTAAACAGGCTGAAACATGCGGTAACAGTCTCACCAAAGGGCAGCGCGTTATTGTTGAAGGACGCCTGCAGATCCGTAGTTATGATGCTAAAGATGGCAGCAAACGCTGGATAACTGAAGTAATCGCTGATCGCTTTGAGTTTATTGAGCGTAGAGCTGACTCTATCAGTGCACATAACAATCAAAATCAAGCTACTAATACTGCATCTAACTCTGGTGCAATGGAAGGTTTTGGTAATGCGGTTCCCTTTGAGGAGGAAATTCCATTCTAAATTTCAAGGGAGGTTATGCAATGAAACGTGAAAGAGGCAGAAGACCCAGAAGAAAAGTTTGCAGCTTCTGTGTTGATAAAGTTGAAGAAATCGACTATAAGGATGCAGCTAAACTGCGCCGTTATATTACTGAACGTGGTAAAATTTTACCGCGTCGTATTTCCGGCACCTGTGCTAAGCATCAACGCCAACTGACCGTAGCAATCAAACGCGCTCGCTGCGTTGCTTTGCTGCCGTTTACCTGCGAATAATTTCGGGTAACGAATTTTATAAAACCCCACAGCCGTATGGCTGTGGGGTTTTATCAATGATTCAAATCATTTAAAACAAAAGCACAGACAATTTGATGTGCTGGTTAAAATATTTAGTTAAACCATTGCAATCACTGCTTTTTATGTCCTATCAAATTAGAAATAGAAATCAACTCCTGCATATGTAAAATAGTTAATTATCATATTGACAAAAATAATTACATTGCAATACAATGTAATTATAAGAAAGGAGTATTTTTTATGAGCCAATTAACTACTAATGTCAATTTTCGTATGGATAAAGACTTAAAGATTCAGCTTGAACGTCTATGCAATGAATTAGGCTTAAATATGTCTACTGCTTTCAATATCTTTGCAAAAACAATGGTACGCCAACAGCGTATACCTTTTGATGTTGGCATTGAGACGCCAAACGCAAAAACGTTAAAAGCTATGGAAAACGTAGAAAAGGGTATTAATTTAAGCCGCCGTTTCAGTAGCGTAAAAGACCTGATGGAGGATCTTAATGCTTGACATCCAATACGAAAAATCTTTCAAGAAAGATTACAAGCGTGCTTTAAGGCGTGGATGTAATTCTGCTCTTCTTGAAGAAGTACTTGATATACTGATTAGGGAAGAACCTTTGCCGCCAAAATACCGTGATCATGCTCTTAGTGGCAATTACAAAGGTTTTCGTGAATGCCATATCACACCAGATTGGCTGTTAATTTACAAAGTTCTTTCCAATGAATTAGTATTATTGCTTATCCGTACTGGGTCGCATAGCGAATTATTCTAAAAGCCGGCATTAGCGAGTTTTTTCTTTTCAACGCGTCTTTTCATATTACATCAAAATTTATCGGCAACAAAAAAAGCTGTTTTCCTTGACGGCTAACAGTTCAGTAAAATAATAAATCTGCAAGACAAAAATACCATTAGAAATAGTGTTTTGATATATACCTTCTTTACTAAACAAAGCAGTAAGGAGGGTTATTTTATGTGTTTTTTCGTATGAGTGCAAAATTGAAAGCGTTGAAAGTTATCGTTTCAGCTGCTTTATCATTAAACAAGTAAAAATTTTCTCAATTGTAAATCTTTCCACCTATTATTACAGAATATAATCGTCACCTTCTCATTCTATTTTTTTAATGGATCAGTCCCATAATTGTTATCACCAAGTGTCCCTTTCTTAAAAGTAAGAATCAATCCTAATACAAGTAATATCGCCATACATATTAGTCCGAACTCTTTACTAACAAAAGGAAGAATAGCGCTCGCTATAGTCACTGGTATAGCAAGATATCCGTTTATATTCAAATCCTGAAGCCTCTTAGCAATATTCGTCATATGAATGTAAGAAAAAAACAAGCATGCCAAATACAACACTAATACTGTTCTGCTAGATAATCTAGTAGATACAGCCAAATTTATAAGAAAACTGCAAATAATATGCAACGTAAGAGCGGTCAAAAAGTAAGGTAACCTGTTCCTCCTGCCATAAAAGCTGAACAAATAAGATTTGGAAAAAACAGCTTCTTTATTTAGAACCTCATTATCGTTCCTACCGCTATATTGATTAATAGTACTATTATCTACAGTCACTTCATTCCCACAGAAACTGCAAAACTGCGAATCGTCAGGTATCTGCTTACCACATTTTGTGCAATACATAAGAACCTCCTTATTATCCATACGCTTGATATGTATCTTCTTTATTGGTTTGTCTAGTAAAGAAGATACATATTAATAAAAAATTCTCGTATTTAATTTGCCATATTCATTCCATATCATGTTCGCATTAACAAAATAAGTCCCCTCTTTCACTATATCCATAGCATGGGCAATAACTATATATTCCATAAATTGCGTATACATTGAAAGTAAAACTTAAAATACTGATAATTGTTAAAGAAACTACTGAAAATTT
>CAZVSX010000026.1:0-19675 GCA_964630355.1 uncultured Phascolarctobacterium sp. | reverse complement strand
TAAAGAAAGTCAGCTATACTTTCTTTAAAAACTTAAACTATTAGTGCTAGAAAAAATACAGCAAACATTTTTTACACAGTAAAAAAAGGCCGTCAACCTGTACATTTGCACAGATTAACAGCCTTTTAATTAAATTTTTTATTTATTTTTCTGCTGCCTTACGTACTAACGCTTTAGCAGATTTTTCAAACTTTACCCTTGCAAGCATTACATAATGCCCACAACCACAGCATTTCATACCAAAGTCCATACCAGTACGTGTTATTTCCCACTCATCACTGCCGCAGGGATGAGCCTTTTTCATTTTGACCACATCTCCGATATGTACATCTTTTGCAGAAAGCATTATTCAATACCATCCAATGTCATAACATCAGTAACTTCGTAACCAGCCTCACGAATTTGTTCAATAATATCCATACCGTTATTATTCAAAGCCGCACGAATAGTAATTTCAGCAGTACCATCACCATTCTGCTTAGTAACTAAAGAAATAATATTGATACCGTCCTCTTTCATAATACTGGAAATTTCTGCAACTACACCAACTTTATCCGGTGACAAAATAGTCATACGCAGACAACTGCGGTTCATGCCCATCATCTCTATGATAGAACGGAAAATATCACTGCGGGAAACAATACCGCAAAGTTTATTCTCATGGTTGACAACGGGCAGAGCATTTACTTTGTATTTATAAAGCTTATAAGCTACAAATTCAATAGTATCATCTGCATCTACTGTCACAACACTGCGGCGCATAACGTCTTTTACCTTTAAGCGTCCAAGCAGATAATTTGCTTCATAACGAGAAAGTGTACTGCTGTCACTCGGAGAAGCTTTACCAATATCATCAATGGTAATAATACCACGTACACGTTTTAAATCATCAATAACCGGTAAGCTGATTAAATTTTTACCACGCATTATTTCACGTGTTTCCAACATAGATTGATCTTCTCTTACAGTAAGCACAGTACTTGTCATAATGTCTTTTACTAACATAAAAAGACCTCCTTAAAATCAAAGAAACCTTATTTCATTAATAAGTAATATAAATCAACCGCCAAGATAAGCCTTGCGCACTGCTTCACTGCTGGCAAGCTCTTTTGCCGTTCCGCTCAAGGTGATACGACCAGTTTCCAAAACATAAGCCTTATCCGCAATCGACAAAGCCATATTAGCATTTTGTTCTACGAGCAAAACGGTAGTGCCGCTGGCATTGATTTCTTTTATTATATTAAAAATTTCCTTTACAAGCAAGGGTGCAAGACCCATTGATGGTTCATCAAGCAAAAGTAGTTTTGGACGACTCATCAAAGCACGTCCCATAGCCAGCATTTGTTGTTCACCGCCGGAAAGCGTACCGGAAAGCTGGTTTTTACGTTCCAGCAAACGTGGAAATTTTTCAAAAACGTCAGCCATATCTTTGGCAATACCGTCTTTATCATTACGCAGATATGCACCTAACTCCAAATTCTCCAAAACTGTCATATTAGCAAAAACATGACGGCCCTCTGGTACTTGGCACAATCCCAAGCCAACTATTTTATGTGCAGGCATACCGGCAATATCTTGCCCCTCATATAAAATTTTACCTGTTTTAGGTTTCATTAAACCAGAGATTGTTCTCAGGGTAGTAGATTTACCCGCACCATTAGAACCAATCAGTGCAACAATTTCGCCATCTGGAACATCGAGGCTGATACCCTTAATGGCATGAATTGCGCCATAATAAACATTGATATCTTCAACAGTTAACATTAGTTGATAACCTCCTCGCCCAAATATGCTTCAATAACGCGTTTATTATTTTTTATTTCATCAGGAGTGCCTTCTGCAATTTTCATACCGTATTCCAATACATAGATACGTTCACAAACACCCATTACTAAACCCATATCATGCTCAATAAGCAAAATTGCAAGATTAAAATTCTTACGAATCCAGCGAATCATTTCCATCAATTCTTTTGTTTCCTGTGGGTTCATACCTGCGGCAGGTTCATCCAGAAGCAAAAGTTTTGGCTCTGTCGCTAATGCACGTGCAATTTCCAAACGGCGCTGCTTGCCATAAGGCAGATTTTTTGCTGTTTCATAAGCTTCTTCCTCCAAATGGAAAATTTTGAGCAGTTCCAAAGCTTTTTGAGTAATAAATTCTTCTTCATTCAGATATTTATTATCTCGGATGATGGCATCTGCCAAATTATAAGTTACGTGCATATTATAAGCAATTTTTACATTATCAATAACACTCAGTTCAGAAAAAAGACGAATGTTCTGAAATGTGCGTGCCATGCCCATCTGTGTAACCTGATAGGATTTTCTACCGCTGCTCTGCTGTCCATTGAAGAATATTTTACCCTCAGTAGGAGTATAAACACCAGTAATCATATTAAAAGCTGTAGTTTTTCCAGCACCGTTAGGGCCAATCAGACCAATAAGTTCACCATCATTAATATGCAGCGAAAGGTTGGAAACGGCACGAAGTCCGCCAAAAACCATGGAAACATTATCTACCTTCAGCAGTTCTGCCATTGTCCTTACCTCCTAATTTAAACATTTTACGACTGAGTTCTTCACTGCCAAACAACCCCTGTGGACGACGCAGCATCAAAACAATCATTGTAACTGAATAGATAACCATACGCCATTCAGGATAGTCAGACAAATACGCAGAAATGAAAGTCAGCAAGGTAGCACCAGTAATGGCACCTGTCATAGAGCCCAAACCGCCAAGCACTACCATTGTCAAAATATCGAAAGAACGCATAAAGGTAAAGGAAGCAGGATGTGCCAGGAAAAAGTAATGGCTGAATAAAGCACCTGCTGTACCAGCAAAAGCAGCACCAAAAGTAAATGCCATAACTTTATATTTCGTAGTATTTATACCCATCGTATCCGCAGCAATTTCATTTTCACGAATCGCCAGGCAGCAACGACCATAAGAAGAATTTTTAAAGTTCTTGATAAAGAAGATAATAGCTATCATAATCCAAAAAGTATAAGCAAAATTAGTCATACGGGGAATGCCCATCAAACCGGACGCACCGCCTACATAATCAATATTAAGAATACAGATACGGATAATTTCGCCTAAACCTAAGGTTGCAATTGCCAAATAGTCACCATCTAAACGCAATGTAGGCAGACCAATCAGACAGCCCAAAGCACCAGCAGCTATTGTTGCTACTATCAAGCCAACTTCAAAAGGCATACCTAATTTAACTGTCATAATAGCAGATGTATAAGCACCTACTGCCATAAAACCAGCATGACCAATAGAAAACTGTCCTGTATAACCATTTATCAGATTCAGACTGACTGCTAAAATAATATTAATACAAATCAGAATAATATTCAGTTCCCAGAATGGGCCAATGATTTCTCCAAAAATCAACCCTTGTAAAACACCAAAAACGGCTGCACAGGCAATGACTGCTTTTAAATCAAATTTCTTTAACGGATTCATACTATAACACCTCAGACTTTCTCACGAACCTTCTTGCCTAATAAGCCAGAGGGTTTATAAAGCAGAATCAAAATCAAAATACCAAAAGCAGCGGCATCGCGGAAAGTAGAAGAGAAGAAACCACTAACCATAGCTTCTACAACACCCAGGATAATACCGCCAATCATAGCACCGGGAATAATGCCGATACCGCCAAGAACAGCAGCAACGAAAGCTTTTAAACCAGGCATCATACCCATCAAAGGATCAATAGAGTTATAATAAACACCTACCAGCACACCACCTGCTGCTGCTAAGGCACTGCCTAAAGCAAATGTTGTGGAGATAACACGGTCAATATTGATGCCCATCAATCTTGCAGCATCAGCATCAAAAGACACTGCACGCATTGCTTTGCCAGCCTTAGTTTTATTTACAATATAAGTAAGAATCGCCATCAAAACAACTGCACTCAGCAAAATAACCATCTGTTGACTGTTAGCAACCAAAGGGCCCCAATGATAAACTGTCGCATTGAATACAGAGGGGAATGTGCGTGGCTGCGGAGATACCAGCAAAATCATGCTGTACTCCAAGAAGAAAGATACACCGATAGCAGTAATCAATATAGCTATACGCGGTGCATTACGCATCGGTTTATAAGCAATACGTTCAATAATCATACCTACAACAGCAGCACAGGCCATAGAAAAAATAATAGCAGGAATAAAGGACATTCCCATCTGAGTTGTAGCAAAAAAGCCAAAGTAAGCACCTAACATATAGATATCGCCATGAGCAAAGTTAATCAGTTTAATAATGCCATAAATCATTGTATAGCCTAAAGCAATCAAAGCATAGATACTGCCTAAAGATATACCATTTATCAGCTGCTGAAAAAACTGATTCATAAAGGTCTCCATAATTTACCCCCTAAAGAAAATTAATATGCGTAAGTGGGACAAAAACTTATTTAAAAGACGAGGCTGTTGCTACGCAAAACAACAGCCTCGTTGATTTAGTCAAAATAACTAGTGTAAATATCAGGGATTAACTTTTGTTTTGAAAGTCTGAGTGCCGTCTTTATATTCAATAATAACTGCACTCTTAATCGGATTATGCTGTTCATTGAAAACTACTTCACCAGATACACCTTTGAAAGCAGAAATCTTAGCCATAGCTGCTGCAATTTTGGCTGGTTCAGCACTGCCGGCATCTTCAATAGCTCTAGCAACCAGTAAAGCAGAATCATAAGCTAAAGCAGCAAACACATCAGGATTACCATTATAAGCTTTCTTATATTCAGCAACAAATTCTTTGTTCAAATCACTTGCATCATCAGGAGAATATAAGCTGGAGATATAAGTGTTGTTCAATGCAGCTTTTCCAGCAATTTCAGGAAGTTTAGCACTATCCCAGCCATCACCGCCTGCAATAGCAACATTAATGCCCATTTCGCGCGCTTGTTTAACAATCAAACCTGCTTCCTGGTAATAACCAGGAACATAAATAAAATCTGGTTTTGCTGCTTTTATTTTAGTCAATGTAGATTTAAAATCAGTGTCCTTTTGCAGATATGCTTCTTCTGCTACAATCGTACCGCCGTTTTTCAAAAAGTTTTCTTTGAAAAACTGTGCTAAGCCTTTAGCATAGTCACTGGTATTATCAACCAAAATAGCAGCCTTTGTAACATTCAAATCTTTTGCAGCAAAGTTTGCCATTACAGTTCCCTGGAACGGATCAATAAAACAGGTACGGAAACTATATTCTTTAGTTTTCTTAGTTGCAGGGTCTACAGTTACATCAGGGTTAGTACCCATAGGAGTAATACCCAGAACTTTAGCCCCATTGTTTATAGCTCCGGAAGCAATTACTGCTGAAGATTGATTAGGCCCAATAACTGCAACAACCTTATCTTGAGAAATCAACTTCTGCATACCGTTAGTTGCTTCAGCAGCCTCAGACTTGGTATCAGCAACAACTAAGGAAAGTTTTTTGCCACCCAACACACCTTTTTCATTAATTTTATTCAGTGCCAGGTCAATAGCATTTTTAGAAGAAATACCGAAAGAAGCACTGCCGCCTGTCATTTCCAGCAAACCGCCAATTTTAATAGTATCTCCGTCAGCCCCCTTAGATCCACCACCGCATCCAGTTAGTGCACTCATAAACATTGCACATGCTGCTAGTACAGATAATAACTTAGTTACTCTTTTCATGATTTATTCCCCCTCAGAAATACATGATAACAATATTTTTAAACAGAAGGCTCGGTCATTTGAGTCGAGCCTTCAAAATAATAAATAAAACAGATGCCAAAAGTAATTGTTATTTAACTGATAGTTGATTTTCTTATTTATTTTTTTTATTACAGACTAATTTTTTCAACTAAAGTCGGAGTACCGCTTTCCAAACCAATAATCAAAGCCGGCATTACCGGATTATGGTTAGCATCAAAAGTCAGCTTACCGCTTGCAACCGGAAGATCTTTTGTTTCAGCAATTGCTTTAGCCAGCTTAGTACCATCAGTACTGCCAGCACGTTTCATAGCATCTACCAAAACTAAACCTGCATTATAACCCTGCATTGCAAAAATGTCAGGATCTTTTTGATATTTCTCTTTGAATTTTTTGATGAAATCCTGTACAGAAGGATCTTTATCCTGAGCATTGAAAGCACTTACATAATAACAGCCTTGCAGAGAATCTTTGCCTGCGATTTCAACAAGTTTCGGACTCTCCCAACCGTCAGAACCCAGCAAAGGACAGGTTATTCCCATTTCACGAGCTTGTTTAATAATCTTAGAAACTTCTTCATAATAACCAGGAATATAAATTGCTTCCGGATTAGTAGCTTTCAGCTTAGTCAAAGCAGCTTTGAAATCTACGTCCTTTCCTAAGAAAGCTTCTTTAGCAACAATGCTGCCGCCTTTGCCTTCCAAAGTTTTTTGGAATACCTCAGCCAAGCCTTTGGAATAGTCGCTGGAAGAATCATAGAAAATAGCTACATTTTTAACTTTTAAAGTTTTATCTGCAAATACTGCCATAACTTGACCTTGGAACGGGTCAATAAAGCAGGCACGGAATACAAAATCCTTAACTTTACCATTTTCCACTGTAATGCTCGGAGCAGTTGCTGCAGGAGCAATATGAGGAATTTTATTAGCTGTAGTAATAGGAGTTGCTGCATTTACACAACCGCTTGTTGCAGGGCCTAGAATAGCAACTACCTTATCCTGAGTTACCAATTTAGTAACAGCATTGCCGGATTCTGCCGGCTCAGATTTATTATCACTCTCAATAAGAGTTATCTTTTTGCCATTTACGCCTCCAGCGGCATTAACCTCTGCCATAGCCAGTTTAACGCCTTCGTTAATAGCTTTACCATAGTTAGCAACATTTCCTGTCAGCTCAAAAGCTGCACCAACTTTAATACCATCACTGCTGTCAGCTGCTTGTTTCTTGTCTCCGCCGCAGCCTGTGAGTAAAGATGCACAAAGCATTGCAGCCATTGCCGCAGTGGCTAATTTTTTCCATTTTTTCATTTGTAGTCTCCTCTTTCCCTTATATTTAAAAACATGCTACCGAACGTGTTTCTACGTACAACCACTAAACCGGTAACTTTATGTTTTCCATTATATCTACATTACTACACTTTTGTCAACGAAATTTTTCATGTTTACTGTATACATAAGCGATTTTTATCAATAGTGCAACTTTTTTAATGCTTTTGCCTACATTGTTTCCGTTTTGCAGTCTTTTGTATTCTCCAACGATACTTTCACTTGAATTTTCCTCTCTAGCGTCTTTTCTTCATATAGTGTATAATAAATTCAGACTCTCTAAAGAGATATTAAATATGTTATCGAAAAAATATACATATCTTGCTCTCACTTAATTTTTTATTTATATTAATATTTTGAGGTATTTTATGAACATCATAGCACTCTTTTTTCTTATCGTAAAAATATATCATTTCATTAATGCTCGAAAAATCGCATATTTTATCCAACGTTTTTCTAAATTAATGGAAGAACATTCAAATATGCCAGAGCGTAAACAAATTATAATTCTTAATATGAATGCATCTTCTTTCATTATTTATCTTATCGGTGATTTGTTATTTCTGCTCTACTGTATGTGGCTTATGTTTCATGATGCAACTTGGACACCAGGATTTCTGCTGCTCATTATAGCAGCCTTAGAACCTTTAGCTGTTCACGCTCGTATAAATGGTACTTATGAACAAGACAGTGAAGGTTTTGTTTATCCTCGTGCATGGTTTCGTTATCTGAGCTTTGCTGAGAGTATGTTTATTTTGCTTCATCTGTTCGAGGGAGTCTAAAATCTAAAAAATAAAAAAGCTAGAGTATATTATGTTTGAGGTAAATCCTCAACAGCTATTGTACTCTAGCTCTTTTTATTTAGTATAAAATTATTTTACAGCAAACTTTTTTCTTCTTCTGCCAGCACATAAGATGATTTGCCGTTTTTTAAATCCTTAGCAAAACAACGGCTTTCATCCCGCCCATAAATGCTGGTTAAAATAAGACCATTATTTTCAGCATCTGTCAGCATAATTGAATAACTCATTTCTCCGCCCATAGCATCAAAAGCATCATATCTTATCATTTTCACATTCTGCAAACAGCCCTGTACCTGTTCATGCAGTTTCATATGTTTTTCCTGTATAGTTGCCAATTCTTCCTGCACCTTATGCAGCTCATTAAGCGTATCTGTCAAAACAGTATCAATATTAGCTTCTCTGCCTTGAGTAAAAAAATCATACTTTTTCTGCAGATTATTTAATTGTTTTTTTAAGTTCACTAAAAATCCCAAAAGCACAAAAACCAACAGCAAAAGCATCATAATAATTATTGTTAGGTTCTGTCCAATAAGCACATTTACTTGATCCATAAAGCCATTTACCCCTCACATAAAATTTTTATAAGATAATCTATCATTAAATCTTATATATTCGTACGCAAAATACTTATTGATTTTTATACGTGCAAACGATGAGACATTTTTTCTAAAGACACTGTATTTTCACTGCGCCCTTGCTGCAATACCTCATAAATACGTTCCAAATCCTCAGCAGAATAATATTCTATCTGAATTGTGCCTCCCTGACGACCCTGCTCATCAGTTTTAGGAACTACTTTTACTTTAGTCCCCAAGAACTCTACTAAGCGATGCTCAAAATCACGGCAAAATAAATCATTTTCTGTAAGCTCACGCTTGGATTTTTTATCTTTATTATTCTTTTCTGCGATTTCTTCTATAACTTCACGTACAACTTTCAGCTGTTTTCCTTCTTTAAGTTTACGTACAACATCCTCTGTCATACGTGAACTCCAGCCATTATCTATAATAGCTTTGGCAACCTCACATTGCTGCTCCTGTTTAGGCAGTCCCAACAGCTGCTTTGCCTGTCCCATATTCATTACGCCATTAACAATATAATCCTGTACTTCCTGCGGCAAATTCAAAAGTCTCAAAATATTAGTTACAGCAACACGGCTGCGTCCTACTTTTTCAGCAACCTGCTCCTGCGTTAGTTTAAACTCCTGCATTAAACGACGCAGTCCCTGTGCTTCCTCTATAGGATTCAGATCATGACGCTGAATATTTTCAATAAGTGCAATCTCCATCATCTTAGCATCATCATAATATTTGATAACAGCAGGAACTTTTTCCAAGCCAGCAATTATTGCTGCACGCAAACGCCTTTCACCTGCAACCAACTCATATCCCTTATTCTTCTTACGCAAAACCAAAGGCTGCACTACACCAAACTCTTTGATTGAAACTGCTAGTTCCTGCAATTTTTCCTCATCAAAAATTCTGCGCGGTTGATAAGGGTTAGCCGCTATTTTTTTTATCTCTATCTCATGCTGATTATTCTCAGCAGCAACATCAGGAGCAGCTTCTGGAACTGCTCTGTTATTTTCACCAAAAATTGCACCTAAACCTTTGCCAAGACCACCACGCTTACTCATCATCAATCACCTCATGTGCCAAATCCATATATACCTGTGCACCTTTAGATTTACTATCATAATCAATAACCGGCTGCCCATGGCTGGGAGCTTCGCTAAGACGTACATTTCTCGGAATTATAGTTTGATACATTTTAGTTTTAAAATATTTTTGTACCTCATTTACTACTTCCTGTGATAAATTTGTACGGCTGTCATACATCGTCATCAAAACACCCTCTAATTTCAAAGCAGGGTTCAGATTTCTCTGTACAAGCTGAATTGTATTCATAAGCATTGTTACGCCTTCTAAAGCATAAAATTCACATTGAATAGGTATCATCACGGAATTTGCTGCTGTCAAGCCATTTATAGTCAATAAGCCTAAAGACGGAGGGCAGTCAATAATAACATAATCATAGTTATGTTTTACACGTTCCAAAGAATTTTTTAAACGTCCCTCTCTGTTCATAAGTGAAACAAGCTCTATCTCCGCTCCTGCCAACTGAATTGTCGCAGGTACTATATCCAAACCTTTGTAACCTGTATGTTTAATAACCTCCTGCATAGGAATATCATTAATAACAGCATCATAAATACATTGCTTAATATCACGTTTATCAAAGCCAAAGCCGCTGGTAGCATTTCCCTGCGGATCACTGTCAATCAAAAGTACCTTACGCTCTAAAGATGCTAAACAAGCAGCTAAATTTACCGCTGTCGTAGTTTTGCCGACTCCACCCTTCTGGTTGGCAATAGCAATTACTTTCACCATTTTTGCGTCACCTCATCTATCTAAAAGTATATCTAATCTATTGTATCATATATTGGCATACTTTAGCAGAAAAATTTATTTTATAATCATAAGCTATATTTTCATCATTAACAAAGAAAAAGCTACAGCAAGTAATATTTAGCCATTTACTGCCATAGCTTATTAAAATTTTTAATTATCTAGTTTTTTCTCATGCAGCCATTCAGAAATTACAGCTGCTACCTCACGGTTGTTCAAATCAGACATTAAAAAATGTGTATTTCCTTTTATGCCAATATCAGGCAGACTAACTACGTTCACATCACCGCCGTATTTTTTCATCACATCCTGCCATCTAAGAGCCAAGTTAAGACGTACGCGCCAATTATCCTGTCCCCAATTGCTTACAGGTATATCACCAGAAGGAATATTATCACCAAAATATACTACAATAGGAATCATTGTAAGTTTAAGAAAATCTGCCATAGGTACAGACATACCTGCTGCGGGAAACGGACTAGTAGTCTTCTCTACTTCTGGAACCTCACCTTCAGGAAAAGGAAATGTCCCAGGCTCTAACGATATAACCGCCTTTACTTTAGATGATTTTATTGCTGTCAGCCACCCAGGAGCACCGCCAGCTGAATGTGTTACCAATATGCCATTACCTGCTTTTTTCATGACTTCTATCATTGCCTCAGTAACAACAGCATTATCTATTGCTCCTGTATCAGGTGTCATCTGATGAAAAAACTGCGATAAAGATTCTGCATCCCTCGGTACAGCAGCATTATCATAAATATCAGGATAACGACCTATCCGAAAAGTTTCATACCAAAGCTGATCCTGCGGCTGTGCATTTAAAGTAGTTCCTACTGTAGACTGACCTGCTTTTCCACGACGTGGTTGATCAACAACATATGTACTCCACCCCTGAGAAAGAAAAATATTCTGAAATCCGTCACGTCCATCAGGTGTTGTTTCCCATGTTTTACCCGACTGTCCATAGCCATGCAGAAAAACTAAAGCATTTTTATGTGCTTCTACAGGTTTTTGCCAAAAAACATAAGCAGCATCACCATGTAATGTTTCTCCGGCAAAATCACGTGGTACGTCACTATTATATACGCCAGGAGCAGTAACTACCTTGCCTCCCGCCATAAAGCTACCTTGATCAACCAGCAAAACTGGTTTTTCCATAGCTAAACCCATATTCATTAACAAACCTGTTAGTAATACAGTTAGTACAAAGCTTATTTTTTTCATAAGATTATCCATCCTTTCTTCATCAAAGATACGAAATCAGCACTAACTTTCTTTACTTCAAGATAAGTGACTATCTTGAAACAAATACTATACAGTCTTACTATACAACACGCAAGGTTTGATGTGACTTCATTTGATTTTTAATCTTTTTCTATACTCTACAATTCAGAAAACAATGAATTTTTCACCTATTATTTCTCGTTTCATATACTTTTAGTACCAATCCAGTACCAAAGACATTTTTCATCATTGTGTGTAGTTCCGGTGGCTTGCAGGTTATTTAACTATTCAGAAAATAATCGTCTGATGGTTTGTGCAAGTCCACATAGGGAATTGTACATCCAAACCACCTTTTTTGCAATGAAAATTATCTGTGGTACTAATCAATAGTACCACAAAAAATTTTTAATTTCCGAAATCACTTTACTTTCCATTCTCCTTTTCTATTTGTCCCAATTCTCTCTATTTTGCCATCATCTTTCAATTTCTTTATATAATACTTCACCTGATTATTTGTAATTTCCAGCTTCTTCACAATTTCTTTTGTAGTGGCATCAGGCCACTCCCTTAATAATTCCATTATTTTATTTTCCAAATTACTAATAGCACTATCCTGACTTTGTTCCACATTGATTTGGTTTGGTTCACCCAATTGGTTGGTTTGATTTGATTGGTTGGTTTGATTGGTTGGTTTTCTGAACATTGTAACCATAAATCCGTCACCAAGCTCTTCAAACAATGGCTCTTTCAGACCATATTCCTTACATCTGCTAATAATTCGTGGAATTCCTGTTCCCCATGCCTCTACAATCTTCATATAATGAAAAGCTTCCGCAATAGCTTCATTTCTGCAGGTAGATTTTCCATGCTTTGCAGTTATAATATCCAATCCGCCATATAACATTCCCGGAGAAAGCACTTCTATTCTGTCATCAAAGATGCATACCTGAATGCATGACCTGTCCAAATAACTTCTATGCAAAACAGCATTTGCTATCATTTCTCTAATAGCTGTAATTGGAAGCTCATAGATATCTGCTCTAAATAATCCCTCAATATTTGCGCCCATGTTTATATGCCTCAAAACAAATTGATACGCCTCCTCGACCTGTTCTTGAATTGGACCGGTAAATTCCTTTTGGTCGATAAATATATCTCTTGAAGTTCCCTTAAAAAGTGCACATTGAATTTTTGCTGCTTTGTTATGATTGTCAGTCATTAAATCAAATGCATGTGTTGGATATCTATCTCTCCCCACCTTACACAACAATCCGAAATCTTCTAATTTTTCAAGAGTCATATCTTTTATAGAAGCTTTCTCTTCTTCCGTTTTACTCGCATTTATCGCAATCTGTTTCATATAAGTACATAAATCTAATGCTTTTTTCTGTT
The DNA here is from genome assembly GCA_964630355.1 of uncultured Phascolarctobacterium sp. GTDB lineage: Bacteria > Bacillota > Negativicutes > Acidaminococcales > Acidaminococcaceae > Phascolarctobacterium_A. Next base: position 6,833 of record CAZVSX010000026.1, on the reverse strand, counting down.
CAAATTCGCGCCCTATGTCCTGCAAAGAATCATAAGATATCCCCTGACCTTCCAACTCCAATTCCTTCAATTTTCTTGCATCTGCCGGTCTGCTCGTTCCATTTATTCTGATATAAGAAGTAGTTTCTTTCGTTTTATTTGCTAAATAATATGGTCTGAATTTCCCCGGTGCAATATCTATTACAAGCACCGTTTTATCTTCAATTGTCTGTATCGAAATATCCGGCTCTATCTGAGGTGTGCATACATCAGAAATCATATTAGATATTGAATCTGATAGCTTAAATGGACTTTGTTCACCAATTCCATACACAATACAGGTTTCATCTTCAATTCCCACAATAACCTGACCCCCGGTACTATTTGAAAATGCAATAATATCTTTTAGGAATTTCTCATGATTCCTTGGAATCTCCCTTTTAAATTCCACATTTTTGGATTCACCAAAAAAATCTTTTTTTACCACCTGGTCACCTGCTTTCAATCATATTTTTTACCAAAACATCCTCATTGCCATTGTTACCAAAAGTAAGCTCCATCAATTCACCTGCAACCTCTCTGCTGGATACTCTCATAATGCTATCATCAATCTTATCCTTTGCCAGAAGATTGATATTTCCATACCAGACTACTTCCTGATCAACAACTGCGAATCGTTCACAGTATTCTTCCACCGTTTTAATATAAAAACCTGCTTTTCGCATGTCTTCATGTAACTGCATCCAGTATGCTGCATCGCCAAATCCATAGGAATCCGGAGCCCATGTTACTACTGTAACCTGAACTCCTGACATCTGTTTTTCCTTTAACATATCAATCAATTCATAGACCTTTGGTCCGCTGATGGCAGGACTTGAAATGATTATATTCTTATTTGCCTCCAGCAAATCTTTATGATAATTTTCACTATAATTATTTCCATCATATATTGCGTTAACCGTCTGTTTACTGGTGTGTAACCCTCCGGCTATCTCATAGCCAATCTGTTTATATGCTTTTAAACGCTTCATATACATATTATCAAACATGGGAATAGATAATCCACATAATCATATATTATCACATTTTCTTTACCTGCATAATCACGATTTAATCGTCCGGCATACTGTTCAACCACACCCCGAAACGATACCGGTGTCGCCATAAAAAGCGTATCTAGTCTTGGAAAATCAAAGCCTTCTCCGACCAGCGAGCCTGTGGCTATTAATATAAGTGATTCCTCTTCTGAAACTTGATGCATCTGTTCCAAAATCTTCTTGTGTTCTTTCTTGGAGTTATTCCCTGTCAGGAGAAACACATGATCTGCATAAGCTTTTAACCGTTCGTACAGTTTTCTGGAATGATCCTTATATCTGGACAGAACAACCGGCGTACGCCCCGCTGATACACAATTCTTTACATCCTCAATAATCTGCTCATCCCTAAGATCATTATTATGAATCATCTCATATGCTTCATTGGGATGCATTTTACCAGTAATCACACCTCTTGGTGGTACAGTTCGAGTAAAACGGGGATATACCAGATGCTGTATTCCCTGCTCTTTAGCTTTTTCCTTTGCTGTATAACTATACCGTATTGGTCCGATAAGCATATAATTAATTTTTTCCAATCCATCTCCTCTTTTCGGAGTCGCTGTCACACCGTATAAGTATTTTGCTTTTACTTCTTTTAAAACATTTGCTATTGTTTCAGAGACGGAATGATGACATTCATCAAGAAGCACAAGTCCATACTTATCTAACAGCTTATGATATTCACCTTTTTTACACAATGTTCCAATCAGACTTTTTCTTTTCCTTACTCTTCCCGTCTTAGTTTCATAAGTCGGAAGCTCCTCATCAATAGCCAAAAATTTTTCCAATGCTGTTTTCCACTGTTCTATTAGTGCAGAGGATTCAAGAATAATTAGTGTATTTACTTTCTTTTTTGCGATAATCGCACTGCTGACGACAGGTTTACCAAATGCCGTTGCAGCATGAAGTATTCCATTATCGTGTTTCATCAATTCTTTTAGTGCTTCATCCTGTTCAGGACGCAATGTTCCTTTAAAACCTACATTAATATTTCTTCCCTGCTGACGTTCATCTTCGATTTCATAATCAATGTCTGCCTGCTTCAGGTTCTCCAGCAGTTCACCCTGCAATCCTCTTGGTATCTGTATATAACCACTCAGATGGTCTTTCCCAAGATAAATCCATCTTGACGTATCATAATTTGATGTTCCGATTGCCTGATTCTTATAGAAAATCGGATTGCTGATTGCCGCCATCCTCCGAATTTTATTCTGTATAGAGACTTTCAGGTTTGTATTGTCCACATATATTCCATTCGACAATGTAATATGTAACTTTCCATCCACTTCGCTTTTATTAAATTGTCGCATTCTGTTCCATGGCTTCTCTCTATCGCTTTCATCCGTATTTACAGCAATATCATCCATTGGATTGGACCATTCTTTTATTTTTTCTACCAGAAACTCTTGTGACAATCTTGGTTTGCTAAATAGGGTTTCCCACTGATTCGGATATGCATTCCAATTACCATCAACAAATGCACTATTTCCATCCAACAAAGCTTTTCCTTGTAATGGCAATGCAATCAAATTTCCAACCGCACCATCATCCGGTAACGAATCCTGAGCAGGCAACATTCTGTCATAATATTTAAAATATTTTAAATTAACCTGTTCTGCTCCTTTATCCAATAAAGCAATAGAAAATATATCACAGCTGCAAAAACAGTTGAATGCTCTGCAGTTGGAAAATCAGATGTTAAAAAATATATTGGATAACGCAGGATTGTCATACCATAAGGAGCTTTCTGCATTGAGGCAAAGTGATACAAAAGAAGCTTATGCACCGGAACAGGGAAAAAGAATCATTCCACCGCCAGTGATAACAGAAAATATGGCAAATCAGTTTTTTGGTATGTTCTGGGGAAGACAGGATGTGTATGCAAAGCGTAGTGTTAATAAAGAAAACGGAAAGGCTGCATATTATCCTCAGTGCAATAACTTTTGGACAAATGTATGTCATAAGAAGAAAAAAGACGGCGTAAGCTGTAAAGATTGCAGAAATCGTTCGTACAAGGCAATAACGAAGAAAGATATATTAAATCATTTACAGGGGAATGCCTATAATGAATCAGATGTAATCGGTGTTTATCCGCTTCTTAGTAATGGAACCTGTCGATTTATGGTATTTGATTTTGATAATCATAATAAAGGAGCAGAGGAGAAAGATTTTGCAAATGTTGACGCTATATGGCTGGAAGAAGTCGATGCGATGAGAGAAATCTGTGTATTAAACGGAATAGAGCCGTTAATAGAACGCTCTAGGTCAGGCAGAGGCGCGCATGTATGGATATTCTTCGATAAACCGATAGCAGCCTCGTTAATAAGGAAATTTGGATTTGAATCACGCATATTGGCATACCTCCCTGATTTCATCATGTACATTTGCAATTACATAATTTCCAGTATCAGCAGCTTGTGCAAATTTTGCACAAACTAAATTCTCATCTAATTTCTCTTACTAAAGATATCACTGCATCTCCTGTACTACTTCTTATCTGTAGTTCTTTGCTCTTAAAAGTGTTCCTTCCCACTCTGCTTCCTTAAATCCTACCAGTACCTTATCGTCTGTTATTACCATCGGACGCTTCACCAACATACCATTTGTGGCAAGAAACTTTAACTGTTCCTCTTCACTCATTGACGACAGCTTGTCCTTTAACTGCATTTCCTTATAAACCAGTCCGCTGGTATTAAAAAACTTCTCAAGTGACAGACCGCTCTTTTCGTACCATGCCTGCAATTCGTCATAGGTCGGATTTTCTTCCGCAATATGTCGCTCTGTATATTCTATATTGTGAGCATTCAGCCATTTTTTCGCTTTTTGACAGGTTGAACATTTTGGATAACATAAAAATAACATTTCGAACCTCCTGTTTAACTTGTATTATTATTCGTTCACCTTGTTGTACTGAATATGTCCTGTTTCTCTTAACTCTCTTGCATGTGCCTTTTTCATATCAATATATATTTTGCAATATCTGATAAATTTCGGGCGTGCAAACTTATTTATGTAATCTATTTCTTTTTGTATCTTTGCAATAAATCTGTTCATTTCCGCTGATTCCAATTTTGAATTTTCGAGCTTTTGTATTTGTTCCTTAACACTAAGCAAATCCTGTTGAGAACAATATGCCTCATCAGTTAATCCCTGGCGTTCATACAATTCAATAATTCTCTCTGTATTTCTCTGTATTTCTTTTTCTGTTCCCATAAGTTTTATCCGCTCTTGTTCTTGATTTAAGCGTTCTAAAAAGTTCTCACCTGCTTCCAGCATATCGAAATAATGCTTTTCCATATCATAAAACAAATCTCTTAATTCAAGCATGACTTTTCCATCTACACAAGGTGAATGTTTACAATTCTCACATTTCTTAAAATCATCACACAATTCTGTTGATATTTCAAATTTTATATGCACATAGTCCATATTAGTTCTGGCATCTGCCAATACCTTTCTTCCATCATAAATATTGGTGGTATTTGCCTGTTGTAATAGTGCTTTATAAACCATGCCAATATTAAAGCCTTGTGTTACTTCAACCAAAACATTTTCTTCCTGCCTTACTGCTTCCAAATATTGTCTGGCTTGCTCTTCCTGCAATTTCTGTTTTCTATCCATATGCGAAGAAATATATGCCACACATAATCCAACAAAGGAAATTGCAACCGCCAAATATTGTTTCCAAAAATCTAACCATTCTGCATTATTTAATCCCTTTGCAGTTAGTGTAAAACCAAATTCCTCATATATGATATCTGTAAGCACTAATCCCAGATTAATTAACAATGGAGCAACCACAAATACAGTCACAATAGCTATCAGGCTCTTATTCTTAAAAATTGCTTTCCACTTTTCTGATTTTTTCATTATCAACCACTATTCCTCTATGAACATTAATTTTCAACAACCCGATAAATACTATTATTCGTATTTCCTTCAGCTGTCACTATACCCGTTTCTGTCAGTATTCCCAAGTATCTTCTTACAGTCGCTGCAGATCTATCACACACATTTTCCGCTTCCTTTGGTGTAACACAGCCTTTTTCTTCCAACACATTTATAATAGGTAAAACCTTATCAAAATCTTTTTTTGTTAAAACTTCGCTCATTTTTTTGAGCGAAGTTATTCTGCTCCTCATCAATTGTTTCCTTTTTCATCTGCAACTCAAGTGTTACCTGATTCAAACTGGTATTTTCAACAAGCTTAGGTTCTATCCACCCTTCTTCCTTCCAAACAGCAAGAATTGTAGGAAAACCCGAACCTGCGTTATCGCCAAAGCCAACCATTCTTATGTCCCTTTTGTGAAAAACCTTGACATGGCGGACCACCAATAATAACATCAATCTTTCCCCGATATCCAGAAAACGTCTCCTCTAAAGATAGACTTGTTATATCCTTAGCTATCATTTTTGTATTCGGATGATTTTTTTATATGCTTCTGCAATTTCTTTATCATATTCATTTGCCAATACAATATCAAATCCTGCCATTTCAAATCCCAACGACATTCCACCAACACCGGCAAATAAATCCATTACCTTATTATGCTTCACAAGTATCAACCTCCGCAATTCTAGAATAGGCTATACTATGATATTTTTCTTCAAGTTCAATACCAGTAAATTTTCTATTTAATCGTACTGCTGCCACGCCTACGCTGCCACTTCCCATAAACGGATCCAATACCATATCACATTCATCCGAAAGAACTGAGACAAAGTGTTCCATCAACTGTTCAGGTTTCTGAGTCGGATGTTTACCATATTTTCTTTCGCTATTAGGTGTTACTGATGTTTCCACGAAATCGTGTAAAACTTTACCATCATTATTAAAAGTTCCAGTCCTCGTCTTATAGGTAAAATAAACCCATGCTTCTGTGGAATTAACAAAATGCAAGTTCATATTTCTAGGCATAGGATTTAATTTGTGCCATATACCTGTAGTTTTATAATAAAACCCATTTTTTCTGCCACTGAAATCAATGTCTCAACTTTAATAATTGACATAAATACTATCATCGAGCCACCATCTTTTAACACTCTGGCAGTCTGATGAAAAAACTTATTCATAGACTGTTTCCACTCCTTAAAATCCAAATCATCCCATCCAGCAATACCAAAAAAATTATCTCGCATTTTCCCAAGATTTGTATCTCTATTCTCCATAAATTTTCCTAAATTATATGGTGGATCTGTCACTATCAAATCAACTGAAGACGACTTTATTTTTTTCATATATTCAAGGCAATCGCCATTATATAAAGTATAATTTTGCATAACAAACCTTCCAATCATTCTATAATTCTAAAACGCACTCTTTCCGCTCTTAACCCAATCATCTAATTCCGAAAACTTAAATTTCCAAAGTCTACCTATCTTATGAGCAGGAATGTCCGTCTTCTTTATCCAACTTCTAATAGTATCTTTTGTTACTCCTAAGTACTCTGCTGTCTCTTCTAGGCTAGACCATTTTTCATTTAATTCTGACATGTTTCCCTCCGGTTGAAATAAGCTTAACTTTTTTACATAATTCATTATAATGCATAGTATAGCTTTTCTCAACCTAATTTTCTTGTTTTAAATATGATTTAATGGTATTTAATATGTGTTTTTCACTTAAAACTTCAGCATATACATATGGAGCCGAAGCAGCGGACTACCATCCTCTGCCCCTTTCCTCATTCTTCCTATCAACCTCTTTCTCCATCTGCATTTCCACAGTCTTATCATAAATTCTCTGATAATCCTCATACA
>CAZVSX010000025.1:0-21116 GCA_964630355.1 uncultured Phascolarctobacterium sp. | reverse complement strand
CATGCGGTTCATACCCGCAGTGTCCGCGGTTCGAATCCGTGCGCCGCCACCATTTTAGAATCATGCTTCCTTAATGGAAGCTTTTTTTGTTTTAATTAAAAATTATAAATTGCAATATACTTATTATATGATATTTTCTTTTCTTGCAGACTTTAAAAAAAAGTGCTATAATTAACTTCAAATTGAATATACCCCTGATAACACTATGAACAAGCAAGTAGGTATAAGTAAATGTCACAGAAAGTGAAGCCATCGGCTGAAAGCTTCGCACAGCTGCTTATATTGAAGTTCTCTTGGGAGTGTCCTGCCTGAAGGCTGTAATGTTGAGTAGGGTTGGCGTAAGGCTGCGTTAAAGCTGGCAAATGAAGCAATAAAATTGGGTGGTACCGCGAACTATTTCGCCCCTGTAAACTTATGAAGTTTTGCAGGGGTTTTTCATTTTTATTAATATCTCTAGATTTATACAGAAAAAGGAAGGTTGAAAGAATGAAAGAGAAACTTGAAGCGATAAAAGTACAAGCTTTGGATGAGCTTGCTGCTGTAAGCTCTCTGGAAGAACTTAAAGATTTACGTATTAAATATCTTGGTAAAAAAGGGCCTATGACAGAAATTCTGCGTGGAATGGGTAAACTTCCGGCAGAAGAACGTCCGAAAATTGGACAAATTGTTAATGAAATTAAAGCTGAGCTGGAAAAGAATATTAATGAAAAAACTGCTGTTTTGGAAGAAAAAGCATTAGCAGATAAACTTGCTAATGAAAAGGTAGATATTACACTTCCTGGACGTAAGCCTAAGTCTGGTCATCTGCATCCTGTAACCTTAACACTTCGTGAAATTAAGAAAATTTTTATGCGTATGGGTTTTGATGTTTGTGATGGCCCTGAAATAGAAGATGTATATCATAATTTTACAGCTCTTAATCTGCCTCCGGATCATCCAGCTTTGGATATGCAGGATTCTTTCTATATTACAGATAATTATCTGCTGCGTACTCAAACTTCTGGTGTACAGGCGCGTACTTTGGAGAGTATGAAACCAAATACTCCTATTCGTATGATATGTCCTGGTACTGTTTACCGCTGTGACTATGATGCGACCCATTCACCTATGTTTCATCAGGTTGAGGGACTTGTTGTAGATAAAAATATCAGTTTGGCTGATTTAAAAGGCACATTGGAACTGTTTTGTAAAGAAATGTTTGGTAATGATGTTAAAGTGCGTCTGCGTCCATCATATTTTCCTTTTACTGAGCCTTCTGTGGAAGTTGATGTTTCCTGCCCTATCTGCCATGCTGAGGGCGGAGGCTGCCATGTCTGCAAGGACAGCGGCTGGCTGGAAATTTTGGGTGCTGGTGTTGTACATCCTAATGTACTGCGTATGAGTGGTTATGATCCTGAAAAAATGACTGGCTTTGCTTTTGGTTTAGGTGTAGAACGTATTGCTATGTTGAAATATGGCATTGATGATCTGCGTCTTTTCTTTGAAAACGATCAGCGTTTTATCAGTCAGTTTAAATAAGGAGGCTAATTATGCTTGCATCATTAGAATGGTTAAAAGAATATGTAGATATAAATATTTCCACTGCGGAGTTGTGCGATAAAATTACTCGCGTTGGATTGGAAGTTGATACTGTTACAAAATTGGGAGAAGGTCTTGAAGGTGTTGTAACAGGTAAAGTTATGGAAATAAGCCGTCATCCTGACAGTGACCACCTGTGGGTATGTATGATGGATTATGGGCAGGAAGGTGGTTTGGTACAGATTCTGACTGGTGCACAGAATGTTCAGCAATATGATATTGTACCTGTTGCTGTTGTAGGCAGTGTACTGCCGCCGAGCAGCCGCAATCCTGAAGGCATGAAACTGAAAAAAGCCAAGATGCGTGGTTTGGATTCATTTGGTATGCTGTGCAGTGCAGATGAACTTGGGATTGACTCTAAGCTGTTGCTTCCGGAACAGCGAAACGGTATTTTTATTCTGCCTCCTGATACTCCTATTGGCGTAGATGTAAAAGAAGTTATTGGTTTAAATGATACTGTTATTGATATTGATCTTACAAGCAATCGTGCTGATTGTTTCAGCATTATCGGTTTAGCACGTGAAATTAGTGCAATTACTGGTTGCCCTTTAAAAATGCCTGCAATGGATGTTAGGGAGGCAGCTGATGGTAAAGCGGATGCTTATGTAGATGTAAAAATAGCTGCTCCTGAGCTGTGCAGTCGTTTTGCGACTCGTGTTTTGAAAGATATAAAGATTACTCCGTCTCCGGAGTGGATGCAGCGTCGTCTGCGTGCCTGCGGCGTGCGTCCTATCAGTAATGTAGTAGATGTTACTAACTATGTAATGTTGGAGTTGGGACAGCCAATGCATGCTTATGACGCTGATAAGGTTGCAGGTCATACACTTATTGTTCGTCGTGCAGAAGATGGAGAGAAACTTATTACTTTAGATGGTAAGGAACGCGAACTGACTTCATCTATGATTGCTATTGGTGATGCAGAAAAAGCTGCTGGTCTTGGCGGTGTTATGGGTGGTTTGCTGACAGAAGTAACAGATGCTACTAAAACAGTTATTTTAGAGGCTGCTTCTTTCCATGGACCTTCCATTCGCCGTACTTCACGTGCTTTGGGTCTGCGCAGTGAGGCAAGCGGTCGTTTTGAACGCGGTGTGGATATTATTCGTAATCATGATGCCTTAAATCGTGCAGCACATTTGTTGGAACAGATGGGAGCCTGCGAAACATTCAGCGGTATTGTTGAAGCTTATCCGGAAGAAGTAAAACCTGCTGTGATTACAACAACTGCTGCAAAAATTAATGGTCGTATAGGTTTTGATATTAATTGTGAGGAAATAATCAGAATTCTGCAAAAGCTTGGTTTTGTAGTAGGGCAGGAAGGGGAGCAACTTGTTATTACTGCTCCAAGCTGGCGAAAAGATATTGACTGTGACGCTGATATTAGTGAAGAAATTGCCCGTATGCATGGCTATGATTTCATTGAGAGTCATCAGCCGGAGTTAACAATTACACAGGGTTGTCAGTCTGTTCTTGATGATGTTAAAGATGCTGTACAGGATTATATGACTTCTGCTGGTCTTAGTGAAATGATGACTTACAGTTTTATTAAAGCTAATGCGTATGATAAAATGTTGCTGGATAATACGGACAACCGCCGGAAGTGCATTGAATTACTGAATCCGATTACAGATGCTTTTTCAGTGATGAGAACTACGATGATTCCGAGTGCTTTACAGACAGCATCCTTTAATTTACGGAATCACAATGATAGTGTAGCTTTGTTTGAAGTTGGTCGTGTATTTTTGCCTAAGGCTTTGCCTCTTACTGAAGATTCTGTGGAAAAATCTTTGCTGACTGCGGTTTTGAGCGGCAGTCGTGAAGCTTTAAATTGGTGTGCGGATAAAGGAAATGTTGATTTTTATGATATGAAGGGAATTGTTGAAGGATTGCTGGAAACAATGCAGGTCAGCGATTATAATTTTGTTCGCAGTAACCAGCCATATCTGCATCCAGGTAAGAGTTGTGATATAGTTATTAACGGACAAACAGTTGGTTCTTTTGGCGAAGTTCATCCTGTAGTACAGGAAAATTTTGAATTAGCTCAGACGGTTTATGTATTGGAAATGGCTGTAGAATCTTTAGTTGATAGTGCGGTTTGTGTACCGCAGTATAAGCATTTGCCTAAGTTCCCAAGCATGAATCGTGATATTGCAGTTGTTGTTCCTGTAGATGTATCTAATGCTGAACTGGAACAAGTAATTCGTAAACATGCAGGCGAACTGCTCCAAAATGTGCGTGTTTTTGACATTTATACTGGTAAACAGGTGGCTGAAGGCTGTAAGTCTATGGCATTTAGTTTGACTTATCAAGCTGCTGACCGTACATTAACTGATGCAGAAGTAGATGCTTCAATGAAGCAGGTTATTGCTGAGGTTGCCGAAGCTTATAAAGCTAAATTAAGAGAGTAAAAAATAAAAATAAAACTCCTTGTTCACAATGAGACAAGGAGTTTTATTTTTTAGTTTTGTTTTTCGTATGGCATATTCATTAATTCTTCATCATCAAAGTAATTAATACGCATAGCACTGCGAACATCATGTAATGTAGCAGCAGCGGCGGCAGCAGCAGCTTCACTGCCGGTACGCAGAATATTATAAACTTCAGGAATACGCTGTTCCCACATACGACGGCGTTCACGAATGGGGGAGAGTTCTGCTTGCAGCACATTATTGAGGAATTTTTTTACTTTTACATCGCCAAGACCACCGCGCATATAATGTGCTTTCAGTTCATCAAGATTATTATATTCAGGCAGAAATTCAGCAAAATGTTCTGGACGGCTGAATGCATCTAGATATGTAAAAACAGGATTTCCCTCTACTTTACCAGGATCTTGTACACGTATATGGTCGGGATCTGTATACATAGACATAATTTTCTTTTTTATTTCTTCCGGTTCATCAGAAAGATAGATACAGTTTCCTAAAGACTTACTCATTTTTGCTTTGCCGTCAGTTCCTGGCAAACGCAGACAAGCGTCATTTTTAGGTAGCATAATTTCCGGATCGATAAGAGTTTCTCCATATACAGAATTAAATTTATGCACGATTTCTTTGCACTGCTCCAGCATAGGAAGTTGATCTTCACCTACAGGAACTACAGTGGCACGAAAAGCAGTTATATCAGCGGCCTGACTTATTGGATAACAAAAGAAACCAGTAGGAATGCTTGCTTCAAAGTTACGCAGTTTAATTTCATTTTTTACAGTAGGATTACGCTGCAAACGTGATACTGTTACAAGATTCATATAGTAGAAAGAAAGCTCAGTAAGCTGAGGTACCATAGATTGAATAAACATGGTGGATTTTTCTGGGTCAAGACCTACAGCAAGATAGTCCAGTGCTACTTCAATAATATTTTTACGTACTTTTTCAGGATGTTCAGCATTATCTGTTAATGCCTGAGCATCTGCAATCATAATATATACCTTATCATATTCGCCGGAATTTTGCAGTTGCACACGCTGACGCAGTGAGCCGACATAATGACCTACATGCAGGCGTCCAGTAGGACGATCGCCGGTAAGAATAATTTTACTCATGTTATTACCTCTTTTGTTTTGAAATCAATATAATAATTATAACGGTTAAAGCACTGCAATGTCAACGATTGCCACAGACGTAAAAAAACAGGAGTCTTAATATTGGTGAACAAGACTCCTGTAAAATTTAATTTTTATTTGAAGAACATAGCATAATAACCATTAAAGAAGATATAAAGCACGATTAGTGGGAGAATATAGGTGGCATAAAAACGAATCCATTTGGGAAATGGCACACCTTTGCCGGTATCAGCTTCTGCAATAAAATTATTCCAACCCCAGCCGTAACGGCTTGTACAGAATGCAAGGTAAACTAAACTGCCGAGAGGCAGCAGATTGTTACTGACTAAAAAGTCTTCTAAATCAAGAATACAAGAGCCTTTGCCTAAGGGCTGAATGTTGCTCCAGAGATTGAAACCAAGAACGCACGGCAGAGAAAGCAGAATAATAGCTATGATGTTATAGCGAATAGTTTTTTTTCTCTCCCAACCTGTAAGATCACAGATACATGAAGTAATGTTTTCAAAAACAGCAATTACAGTAGACATAGCTGCAAACAACATAAAAAGGAAGAACAGTGAACCCCAGATACGTCCGCCGCTCATAGCATTAAACACATTGGGGAGAGTAATAAACAGCAGATTTGGTCCGCTGTCTGGATTGATACCAAAGCTGAAACAAGCAGGGAATATTATCAGACCGGATACAATAGCTACGAAAGTATCGAGAGCCATAATATACATAGCTTCTCCGGTAAGACGCTGTTCTTTGCCTATGTAGCTGCCAAAAATAGCTAATGCACCAATGCCAAGACTTAAAGTGAAAAATGACTGTCCCATAGCGGCGAAAACAACTTCATGGACACCATGCTCAACAACCTTGCTGAAATCCGGATAGAGATAATATTTCAGTCCTGCTGCACTGTTGGGAAGCATAACAGAGTTGGCAGCAAGAACGAGCATAAGCACTAAAAGGCAAGCCATCATAGCTTTTGTAATACGTTCTACACCATCTTTTACGCCTAGATAACAAACACCAAAACACGCAAGCACAATAAAAATCATATTTCCAGTCATAGTAATAGGGTCACTAAGCAGTGCACCAAAAATGTTGCCTATGCCTTTTGCGTCTAAACCAACAAAACCACCGATTGCCATTTTATAAAAATAATACAACATCCAGCCGGATACGGTTGTGTAGAACATCATGAGGATAACATTTCCTGCGATAGCACCGTATTTATAAAGATGCCATTTAGTACCCTTGGGTTCTAAAATATCGAAAGATTTAGCTGCACTGCGCACACTAGCACGGCCGACAGCGAATTCTGCTACCATTATCGGTAAACCGAGCAGCAATAAAAAGCATAAATAAATGAGAACAAAAGAGGCACCACCATATAAACCTGTGATGTAGGGGAATCGCCAAACATTGCCTAAGCCGATAGCACAGCCGGCAGAAATCAGAATAAAGCCGAGACGCGAGGAAAAATTTTCCCTTTCCATAATACATATCTCTCCCTAAAATTTAATTTAATGTTTTTATTATAATAGATGTATAAAAAATAAGCAAGTAATGCAGATAAAAAACAAAGACATCCCTGTCGGATGGACAGGAATGCCTAGTGTTTAAATATAATGGACAAGTTTAGCAGGATATTGCAGTTAAAGTTTTTATATTTTTCCCTAAAGGATAATATAGAAGCTTTATTCAGAAAAATTATTTGCCTGCTTCATTTTGATTTTCTGGAGCTTGATATTTGGAAAAATTAAAGCTTATCAGCTTAGTATTTTTATTGAAATCAAAAGACATAATTACAATTTTTTCTTTACTGAATTCAGCAATGTAGGTGACACGGTCTAAATCATCAAAGCGTTCGAATCTGAAAAATTTAGTAGATTTTAAAGAACCAAATTGTTGTTTAACTTGTTTTTTCAGTTCGTTATAAGTTGTCTCATTTAAATTTTTTGTTAACTCGGGACTGAATGTAGAAGAAACAGAAACATATTCGGTAATAGTGGCAACGCCGAAAGCATCCATGAATTTCTCAGCATTTTTTTGTTCTTTGTTAAGATCGCCGCCGTCAGCAGCAAAGCTAAGACTACTGAAAGCAAATGTCATTAACATGGTTAACAGTACGATTAATTTTTTCATTTAACATGACCTCCATTTAAGCTTAATTAAAAGATTCCTACCTTAATAATACAGCTTTTTATATGATTAGTAAAGAGAAAAAGGAAAGTTTTAGGAAAAGTATTAACATTATTGGCTATAAAGTTGCTAAGAAAAGATTAAAGTGCTATATTAAAATAAAAAGATACTGATAAATAAGAGGTGTGTTTATGCTTTCTAGTAAAGATTTTGCTGATTTGGGATTTTGGGAGGATACTACTCCGGAAGAAAATATTATTGTTTATGGTATGGATTTCGGTACAGATTATATTATGCTTACTGATGATTTGGGTAAGACCCCTGTGAAAGAAAACAGCTTTTTAGTAGTGGCAGCTTATAATGGTGCAGATTGTTTTTTGTGGGGGGTTGAGCTTAAAGATTTTGCTGCTCTTAAAGAAATTTGTGCTGAATATACTGTTGGCAGTATGGAGTTGTTTAATGCTTTGCGTGATTATAAACTGCCTAAGAAAAACTGAGCAATGAAAGATAAAAATAAGACGTTATTACAGGTTGAGTTTATCTGTCCTATATGCGGCAGGCATCTGGCTTGGGCACTTCCTAATGCTGTTATTAGCTGTCCCTGTGGGCAGTGGGTTGATGACGACAATCGCAGTAAACAGAGTTCGGAAGTTTATTTGCCTGTGAACAGTGAACAGACGGTACTTTTTTAGTGGAGTAAATAATATGGAATCTATTTGGCAACAGGCAGAAAAATTAAAAAGTGAAATAATTATTAGACGTAGAGATTTACATAAATACCCTGAAACAGGCTGGACTGAATTCCGTACAGCCAGTATGATTATCAAAGAATTACAGTTATTAGGCTATGAGGTGGCTTTTGGTGCAGATGTTATAGATGAAAAGTCAATGATGGGAGTACCTGTCCAATCTGACTTGGAAACTTATGCTCAACGAGCAATTGCCGAGGGAGCAGTACCTGAACTGGTAGAAAAAATGTCAGGCGGTAAAACTGGCATTGTTGCTGTTATGAAAACTGGCAGAAAAGGAAAAAATGTTGCTTTTCGTTTTGATATGGATTGTAATGATGTGGAGGAAGACAGAAGTGATTTGCACCGTCCTGCACAAGAAAATTTTGTTTCACAACATAAAAATGCTATGCATGCCTGCGGTCATGATGGGCATGTTACAATTGGTTTAGCAGCAGCTAAATTGTTGGCAGCAAATAAGAATCGTTTGTCTGGAACAGTAAAGCTTATTTTTCAGCCTGCGGAAGAAGGAGTACGTGGTGCTTATGCTATGGTTAATGCTGGTGTAGTTGATGATATTGATTATTTGTTTGGTGGACATATTGGATTTAAAGCTACTGTTGATAATAGTTTAGTAACTATGACTGACGGCTTTTTAGCTACGACTAAGCTGGATGCGGAGTTTTGTGGTATATCTGCACATGCAGGAGCTGCACCTGAACAAGGTAAAAATGCTTTACTGGCAGCAGCACAGGCTGCTGTTTCTTTAAATACTATTGCACGTCACAGCAAAGGCTCTAATCGTATAAATGTTGGTATACTTAATGCTGGTACTGGTCGTAATGTTGTACCTGATACAGCTGTTATTAAATTGGAAACACGAGGTGCATCTACAGAAATAAACGAATATATGGTAACAGAAGCTAAGAGAATTATTAATGCCTGTGCAGATATATATGATGTAACTGTAAATATAACTATGGCAGGAGCTGCACCAGCCTGCTTAGCGGATAGAGAACTTGGGCATGAAGTAGCAGAGCTGATTCGTGAAAAATGTTGCTATGATAAAGTATTGGAGTATGCTGACATGGGCGGTAGTGAAGATTGTGGTTATTTTATGGAACGTGTACAGCAAAATGGTGGGCAAGCACTTTATATGATGTACGGGACACAGATTGCAGCAGGGCATCACAACAGTCATTTTGATTTTAATGAAGATTGTATGTGGAAAGCTGCTGCTGCTGTCACCGAAATAGCTTTATATTTTAGTAATAAGTAAGAACTTTGTCATGCTTTTGACATAATAGTATGTTATACTAAGCAAAATAAAGGATTTTATCGGAGGTACATACTATGAATATTTTAAAAAAAATAACCGCAGTTTTAGCTTGTGCATGCTTTATGGGAGCTAGTAGTGTGATGGCTGCTGAAACTGGTTTTATAAAATCTGAAGCAGCACCTTTGGAGGTTGTGCAGGTGAATCCGGAAATTATGCGTGCACCAGAAACTTATGTTACAACGGGTGTGGTTACAGCCATAGAGGATGGCAGAGTAATAGTTAGGGGCGAAGGTCATCGTCAACAGGTTGCTTTGATTGTAGATCGTGATACTTATATTGCGGATGGACACAGCGGAAAACTGCGTCTGCCTATGGCTTTGAAAATAGGGCAGCAAGTTACTGCTTATTATTCTGCAAGTATGACAAGAAGTATGCCGCCGCAAAGCCATGCTTCCGCAATAGTACTTGGTTCCCGCAGCGAAGGCGTTGCTTCTTTTTTTCAAGTAGCACAGGCTGAACTGGCTCAAGATGGAAGTTATATAACTTTGCTGAACAGTAATCATGATTTGATTGCTGTAGTGAATGCAGATGCATATACTGACTATGCTAAAATAAAAAAAGGTGATAAACTATTATTGTGGAACAGTTTTGTGACAATGAGTCTGCCGGGACAAACTAAGGCAGATAAGGTTGTTGTGCTGCCGTAAAATATAGAGTAAAGAAGGTTTTTAAATGAAAATTTTTATGGATACCGCCAATGTAGAAGAAATATCAAGGTTTGCTGAATGGGGCGTTGTATATGGTGTAACTACTAATCCAAGTCTGATTGCCAAAAGTGGTCGTTGTCAAGCAGAAGTTATTCCAGAGATTGCTAAGTTGGTAGAAGGCCCTGTAAGTGCTGAAGTTATTAGTACAGAATGTGCTGGTATGGTAGAAGAAGCTCGTAATTTAGCGAAAATTGCTGATAATATTGTTGTAAAAATTCCTTGCATTGCTGAGGGTTTGAAAGCTGTAAAAATTTTAAGTGCAGAAGGAATAAAGACAAATGTTACCCTGGTGTTTAGTATGGGTCAGGCATTGATGGCAGCACGTGCTGGTGCAAGTTATGTAAGTCCTTTCATTGGCCGCTTGGATGATATTGGTGAAGATGGAGTAGAGTTGGTAGAAAATATTGTTAAAGCTTTTAACCTTTATGATATTGAAACCGAAGTTATTGCTGCAAGTATACGTAATTTAGAACATGTGGAGAAAGTTATGCTTACTGGCTGCCAGATTGCAACTATACCCACAAAGGTATTGGCACAGATGATTGAACATCCGCTTACTGATAAGGGATTGGCGCAGTTTATGGCAGATTATCAAAACAGCCTTAAATAAGCAGTATCAAGGAGCTTGACAGCAGTCAGGCTCCAAATTTTTATGTTTATATGGGAGATGGTTTCATGGATTTAAAAAGAGCATTACAGACTATATTGGTTTTAATGTCGTGCAGCTTATGTAATTTTACAGGTGCTCAGCAGCGTATGGTATATATACCTGAAAACTATGCAGTAAAAAATGTTGAAACAGAATTTAAAGCTGATGGGCCTAAACTGCTTTTTAGCGACAGTCCAGAAACTGTTTATAATAATGGAATTTTATATAGAGATAAGGTAGATGGCGATGTTCGTTTATTTCTTCATCATGTAAATGGCAGAGCAGAAAATAAGAAGTTAGCTGTAGTTTTGAAAAATACTGATTCTTTAAGACCAATAAAATATACTATTGAGCGTCGTGGTGAAGCAGCAAAAGCACATAATTATTTGATTGATGGCAAGAATGCACAGAAAATTTATTTTGATGACAGTAAACAGAAACCTGAAATAGGGCAGCTTGGTTATGAAAACAGTAAGGAACTGCTCAGCGGCAGGGGAGTTATACTTGCAGCAGACAGGCTGTATACTGCAATAATTGATATGCACTTTGAAAAACCAGTAGAAATCAGCGTTTTGATGTGTGAAACAAAAAGTGATATAGAATTATTTAATGAAAGTGCAGCTGTTTTGCCAATGGATGAACACCCTTTACGCGGTACTTTTGAAAACAGCAATTGGCATTATACAATAAAAGAACCATTGTCTGATTTACTTGAACCAGTATATATTGATTTAGCTGGATGGCAGGAGGGATATATTAAGGGAATTGATGCAACTACCGGGAAGAATGCAGAAAACTATGGCAATTATGGTGTAGTTTATGAAGTAAATTTTACTATTGCAGGAGATAAGCCTCAAAGTTTTATTTTTAATCCTATAGGAGGGTATTTTGCTGGATATGGTATTTTAGAAAATAAAACAAAAAAAGAACGACATTTATTAGCATTACCGGAAGGACGGCTTTCAGTAGGAGAAACCGTAGAAGAAGCTGTTGATTTAGGGGCACTGGAGACAGGAGAATATAGTTTTATCTGGTCACCTCCTGGAGCATCGAATCTACCTGTACAGCTTATTTGGGAAAGTGCAGGTACTAATAAATAGGACTGATTAAACTGCTGCATAAAAAATACAGCAGTTTTTTTATCTCGAAAATGATAAATATTATATAACTAATAATTGCAGCTATTAATTGTTCTCTATACTCTTTGTGATATTTTTTCTTTTAAGTAAATAAAGAATTGAGAATCAATCAGTTATATGGAAAATAAATGCAAAAAAATAGGAAGTTTATTTGTGATTATTTTGTAGATTGGTACTAAAAACACTTGACTTTTTTAGAAATGACTGTATAATTCTAATTAAGAATTATTTTAAATAAAGGATGATGGAAATGGCTAAAAGAAATACTATTCAAAGACAGCTTGTAATTGCGGCTGTACGTTTTTTAGCAGATCACCCTACTGCTGAAGAAGTATATGACCGTATTACTTTAGAGTATCCTGATATTAGTAAGGGTACTGTATACCGCAATCTTAATTCTTTGGTAGAAAGCGGATTGTTGGGGAAAGTTTCTGTTCCCAGCGGTGCAGATCGTTTTGACCATATTTTGGCAAGACACTATCATATAAAATGTACTGAATGTGGTAAATTTATGAATGTAGAAAGTTTTGATTATATTCCGGATATGGATGATAAGGTAGCTGCTGTTACCGGTTATAAAATGAATCATCATGATATTGTTTTCAGCGGTATTTGTCCAGAATGTCAAAAGTCTGGTGCAGCACACCATAGTGATGAAGAAGAACTTTTGGGTGATGACCAAAATTAATAGTAGATCGTTAATTTTGTTTTAGAATGTTTTAGTCTTAACATTTCAAAAGGAGGATTTGGAAATGGATTTGAAAGGCAGCAAAACAGAGCAAAATTTAAAAATTGCATTTGCAGGTGAATCTCAAGCACATACTAAGTATCAGTATTATGCAAGTGCAGCTAAAAAAGAAGGTTACAATCAGATAGCAGCTATATTCCAAGAAACTTCCGGTAATGAGAAGGAACATGCTAAACTTTGGTTTAAAGCATTGCATGACGGCGGAATTCCTAAGACAATGGAAAACCTGAAAGAAGCTGCTGCTGGTGAAAACTATGAATGGACTGAAATGTACGCTGAATTTGCTAAGACTGCAAAAGAAGAAGGCTTTGATAAGCTGGCATTTTTGTTTGAAGAAGTAGGTAAGATAGAAAAAGAACACGAAGAAAGATATCGTGCACTTTTAGCTAATATTGAAAATGATCGCGTATTCAAACGTGATGAAAAGAAAGTATGGATATGCACTAATTGCGGAAAAATTGTAATTGCTGAAAATGCTCCAGAGAAATGTCCAGTTTGTGACCATCCGCAAGGTTATTTTCAGTTGAAAGTAGTTAATTATTAATACTATTCTGTATATTTAGTTAATGTTATAGAAATACTTTTCGAAATTAATATAACACCCTTAGGTAGACATAATAAAAAATCTACTTAAGGGTGTTTTTTGTCTGGAAATAAAGATATTCGCTTGAAAAATATTATAAATAGAAAATGGAAATAATGATAAGCAAAAATATTAACTAAAAATTTAACAGAAAGACTTATTATATAGAAACTTTATGTACTTTTTTTGCAATAAGCAGAAAATACTGTATACAGGTATGATGATTGGTTTTGCCATATAATTAAATATTTATTCTGTCAGCTAGTTTATTAACCACAGGAGAAGCATAGAATTTGCGTAAAGTATTAATAAATCGAGACCATCTTTTATTAATCCGAATTTTAGCTACAAAACCCAAATAGTATTCTAATGGAATTAAAGCTGCACTTCCCATATCATTAATTATGCGCAGTCTATAACCAGTGGAGTTTGTCCCTCCCCATATTGCAAAATGATGTTTTCGGGCCAAATTCCCATAGTAATAATTTGATTATTAAGTAAAGTGTATTTTAAATCTTTTAATAATTGCACTATCATCTCGAAATTTTCTTCAAGTAAGTTGTCGTTTTTAAGAAAATCTTCTAAAGTTTTGCTTTTACTGCCGTCGGAATCGGTTATCAATTCGTAAATATGTCCAGTACCTAAATTAGTTTCAATCGCGCCAAAGTATTCTGGAAGAACACTGTAATCTTTTTTCTTTCTATGCATAACTTTTATATAAGTAAGTTCACGCAATAAATCTTTTTCACCAGCAGTTGTATAAGGTATCTTAATACATTGATTAGTATTGCTAGGATGTAAATAACATTTCTTATGACTTCCCTTGCCTAAGAAATGCTCGTCTTTTAAAATAACTTTGAACATGTAAAATTTCCTCCGCATCACAGCTTTGATTTAAATCAAAGAACAGCTCCATTTATTAGTAAAAGTATATCATAAGATATACCTTGCAGACAAATCTGGGAATAAAAAATTGTCTGTTCGCAAAAATTTCTTTAGCAAAATTTATATAATTTCTTTTTCCTTTTATGTAGACAGAATGTGGAAATGGTTTATGGTATAATAAAGCAAATACAGATTTAAAATTTGAGAGATTAATAATAAGTGATAAATGAAAGGACGAAATTTATGGGGAAATTTGTTTGTGCACCGCTTGGATGTAGTACTAGACAGCTGTTTTTGCAGGAGCTTAATAAATTGCCGTATGGAGAAGGCATTCTTATTCTTCCTAATCGTTTGTCTATGGATGAAGTAAAATGTACAGATTATGTAGAGACTATGGGAATAGATACTCTTGCAAATAAATTATTGAATGCAAATGGTCACGCTAGACTTGATGAAATAAGTCGCCGAAGTCAGGAGCTTGTTGTTGAAGATATTGTTGATTATATGATGCACAATAAAGATTTGCAGCAACTTGATGATAAGCCTTTGAAATATTTTGGCAATCTTGCCTCTAAAAAGGGATTTATTAAAGCGATGACATCACTTGTGGGGCAGCTTTCTCGCAGTGGTGCTACAGAAGAACAGATAAATCTTGCTTTGGTGACAAAGTTTGAGGAGAGTACAGATAAAAATTCTAGTAATAAAGATGAAGGTGTCAGGAATCTTTATCTTTTATATAGACAGTATTTAAAAAATAATAAATGGTATGATTTAGAGGGTAAATATCGTCTTGCCGTAAAAGCTTTAGAAAGGAAAAAACCTAGAGTTCCTTGGAAAAAGATTTACTTTAGTGATTTTTATAGTTTTGATAATTTACAATTAACTTTTATTGAAAAATTGGCTGAACACTGTGATGTTACTGTTGGTATGTGCTATGAAGAAACAGAAAGTTTAAAAAGTGATAGAGGCAGAATTTTTGAAGCAGGCAGAAAAACTCATAATAGTTTAGAAACAATTTTTGGTAGGAAAGAACGCATGAGTGCACAGGATTTAACACAGCTTGCAGCACCTGATTTACAGCATTTACGTGATAATATAGGTAAAGTATGCAGTCCTGTTTCTGCTCAGAATATAAAACTATATAGTTTTGCAGATAAAGAATCAGAAATGCGTTGGGTTTTGGCAAATGTAAAAAACCAATTAAGAAATAATGCAGTACCGCAAAAAATTTTAATAGCAGTACGAGATTTAGATGTGTACAGTGGATTACGACTGTTAGCAGATGAATATGGTATTCCAGTGAGTCTGCCGCAGACAACAGCTTTAGCAGTTCAGCCTTTAGCAGAATTGGTTCAGTTACTTTTAAAATCAGTAGTAGATACGCATGATGGGGCAGAGGCTTATTTTCGTTTGCTGACGAGTGGTTTAATGTCGTTTTTACTGGAAATTGATGCAGAGAAAATTGATTTGTGGCGTTCAAAAGAATATTATGTAAGACGCAGTGATGTTCAACTGGATATATTAACAGAATTTGGTGAGGATTCAGATGCTTTATTGCAGAAGATAGATAAGTTTATTGCTGATACAGTTTATAGTGATACACTTGCTGGTTATGTGGAAAAGTTAAATGATTTTATTGTTGAACTAAAGTTGGAAAAAAGATTGGGAGAACTATATAAAAAAGGTAAAATGTCACTGGATAATATATCTCTTTGCTTACGAACACGTGATACTTTAGTTAGTACTTTACAGCAGTTGGTACATGATTATGAATGCTGTGGTCGTAAGATGGATAAGTTATCTTTATCTGACTGGAGAGAATTATTGTCGGAAACTTTAGCTGCTGGAAAGCTGATAGTTAAACATGGCAGACAGGATGGTGTGCTGATTACTTCAGTAGTAAATGTTCAGGGACTTACTTTTGATACCGTATATATTATGGGAGTGCGTGAGAGTGAATTTCCTAAGGTAAACAATGAGAACTGGATTTATAATGACAAAGAACGTAGTCAGCTTATAGATTTAGGCGTTGATTTGCCTACTACAGCCATAGAATATTCTGAGGATGCATATTTTTTTGCTTCCGCTGCTGCAACAGCATTAAATAGGCTTTATATTACATGGGATGAAGCAGATGGACTGAAAGCAAGTGCTTATGTTGATAACGTACAAAAAATATTTCAGAATCTATATACAGAAACTGCACCTTTGCAAGTGCCTGCTTCTGTTGAAGAAGTAGAACGCTTAGGAAAAACTTGTGATCGTGCGTGGCTTGAAGAAAAAGTGGGCAGTGTACTTATGCAGGCAATTCAGGCGGATATATTGCGCCGGGAGAATTCTGGAGGCAGTTACAATGGTGTATTAACTGATGCTGCTTTGCAGGCTGATGTGCGCAAAGCTGTAGGTAATAGTTTTAACGCAAGTAAACTGGAACTTTATGCTGCTTGTCCGTTTCGCTATTTGGGTGAACAATTATGGAAACAGCAGATTTTTTCTGTTAAAGAGGATATTATAGAGCCAGCAGATGAGGGGTCATTGCTTCATAGGGTATTAGCTGAATTTGTTGGCAGTCATTTACAGGAAAAAATAACACAGTATTCTTTAGAAAAATTGCAGTCTGAACTTCAGAAAATTTTTGAAAAAGTTTGCCAAGAATTTATAGATAATGGAAGTTTTGTTGAAGGAATATTATGGAATATAGAAAAAATACGCTTGTGGAAGCTGCTGAAAAACTGGTTGAAATTTGAATATGATGACCAACTTTCATGGAATGATTATAAACCGACAGCAGTGGAATGGGATTTTAGCAGCAAAAATGGGAAACCGTTGAGGTTGCAGTTAGATGACAAGTCTTTTGTTACACTTACAGGTCGCATCGACAGAATAGACAGTGATGGGGAGCATCTTTTCGTTACAGATTATAAACGCAGTAAATACAGTGTGCCAAGCAGTAAAGACTTAGAGCGCAAACTTGATGTGCAATTACCGCTTTATTTATTAGCTGCGGCAGCTTTATATAAAGGCGGCAAACCTGTCAGCGGCGGCAGTTATTTTGTTTTACAGGATACTGAACGCAAAAGTAAATTTCTTTTAAAAGATGTTCATAATGAAGACTTGCCTTTTAGAACTGCGAAGAATGAAGATTTTGCAACTTGGGAAAAATTTCAGCACTGGTGTGAAGAAATGATAAAAGAATATATAGATGGTATTTATCAGAGTAATTTTGCTGTATTACCAAAGTGTGATTGCAGTGAATACTGTCAATTAAAGAATATATGCCGTTTACAGGAAACGCTGAATGAAAGGAGTTGAATTTTAGATGGAATGCATTGAGGAAAATCAAGTTACGCAGATAGTTGAAAAAAAAGAAGAATTAAATCCGCAGCAGCGTGTGGCTGTTGAAACTATAGATAGAAATGTTGCTGTATCAGCAGGTGCTGGCAGCGGAAAAACTAACGTTTTAGTTAAAAGATTCCAATATATTCTGCAACAGTCTAAAGAACGGAAAATACCTAACCTTGAAGCATCAGAGATTTTAGCCATTACTTTTACACGTAAGGCTGCTGGCGAAATGAAAAGCAGAATTCGTCAGCTCTTGTATGGAGAGACGAATGATATTTTTTGGCGTGAACAGCTGAGATCTTTAGAACAGAGAGCACATATTCTTACTATTCATAGTTTATGCAGTCAGATTTTACGTGAAAATCCAGTAGAGACTCAGCTTGATCCAGGATTTGCAGTTCAGGAAGATTTTGAAGAGGAAGAATTCTTATCAAAGTGTTTAAAAGATTTTATAAATCATGAATTGAAAGAAAATAATGTGGCTTTAGAAAAGTTAATTGAAAATTATGGATTAAACAGTTTTGTTCGTCAAATAAACAGTCTAATACCAAAGATTAGTGAAATTGTAGCAGCTGGTGATTTGCAGCAGCCATATGTGAAAAATATTGTAACTGCTGAACAGTTATTAGATTTACTTTGTTGTAAAGTTAATGATGTAATATCTTGTAGAGAAGAGCTTACTAAAGAAGGCAGTGCTGGAAGAAAAAGTTTAGAACAAGCAGCAGATAAGTTGGATGATATTATAACGGAACTGAAATCAGAAAAGCCAGTATTTATCAGTTTTGATAAATATATTGCTGTAATAAAAGGACAGAGAGGAGCTTTAAAAGAATCTCTTGCTTATTTAAAGTCTTTAAGACAGCAATTAGAGTTTATAGAAATAGATAAAATTGCATTGCCTTTGGTGAAATATTGGCAGCAAGTTTTAGTAACCTTTAATGATTTTGTGCAAACGGAAAAACAAAAGCAGGATGTTCTAGGTTTTGATGATTTAGAACTGTTAGTTTTGAAATTATTAAAAGAAAATGAGCAAATACGCCATAAGTATCAGAAACGTTTTCGTTATATTATGGTAGATGAATTTCAGGACACTAATGATAGGCAAAGGCAACTTATTTATTTGCTTTGTGGGGATAATGCCGATAAATTACAAGGTAATAAACTGTTTATTGTAGGAGATCCAAAGCAGTCCATTTATCGCTTTCGTGGTGCTCAAGTAAGTGTTTTTAATAAGGTAAAAGCGGAGATAGCTGCTAAAGGCGGTCTCTGCATAGAATTAGATATAAATTATCGTAGTCATGATACAGTTTTGGATACTTGTAATAAAGTATTTGAAAAGCTGTTAGGGGTAAATGAAGCAGATGATGTATTTTTTAAAAAGCTTATTGCTTCTAAGACTTCAGGAAAAATGAAACCTTTGATAATGGAAGTTCTGTATAACGAATTTACAAAAGAACAGAAACGTTATCATGAAGCTGTAGCAATAGCGGAGAAAATACATCAACTGCACGATGCAGGAAAGCCTTATGGAAAAATTACTATTTTATTGCGAGCTATGACACATTGTGAAACTTTGGCAAAGGGTTTGCAGCGTCAGGGTGTACCTTATGTTATTGTTGACGGCAGAGGATTTTATGAACAGCAGGAAGTTATGGACATTCTGCATCTTTTGGCGGCTCTGCATAATCGTTACCGTAGCTTGGAACTAGCAGGTATTTTGCGTTCCCCTTACTTCGGATTAAATGATGAAACATTAACAAGTTTATTTTTAAGTAAAGCTTGTTCTTTATGGGATGCTGTACAGCAGGCAAATCCAGAGAATTATGAAAAAAGTCAAGCTGATTTATTGAAACGGGCTGCTGAAAAGCTAACAGTTTTGCGTAATTATGCTGCTTTGAGTGCTTTGCCGGAATTGTGGGAAAAAATTTGGCAGGAGTTGTCTGTGGACGTTGTTTTGACACAGCAGGAGCATGGAATAAATAAGCTTGCAAATGTAAAAAAACTTCGTCAGTTAGCGTGTACATATAGTCAGAATTATCAAGCTACGCTTGCTGACTGGCTGGAGTATGTAGAGCGTCTGTGTTCAACAAAAGCTAAAGAAACAGCTGCTAATGTAGTAACTGATGATGCTGTGCAGATTATGACCATTCATAAATCTAAAGGATTGGAATTCGATACTGTTTTCTTACCGATGTTAGATACTGGCAATGATGGGAGTCTTGATGAAATAAAATACAGTTCTGATATAGGCCTTGGAATTAGGCTTCAGTTGGAATCAGGTAAGACAATAGCAAGCAGTGTTTTTGCAGCAGTAAATAAACTGAATAAAATACAGGAACAAGAAGAACGTAAACGACAGCTTTATGTAGCTATGACACGTGCAGAAGAGTATTTGTTTATGTCTGGTGTTATCAACAGTGAAAAAAAAGCAGATGGCAACAAAAAAGAACTTGCAGAAATGTATTGGCTGCATCAGTTAAAACAGATATTGTCTGATGACAGCAGTGTAGAATGGGAACAAGTGGATTTTAGGTTAGAACTTCCTCCTGAACGGCAGCTAATTGATAAACAGTTTACTGTTACTTCGGAAATGGAAAAACTTATAGCTCCACTTCCAGAATTTACTGTTGGTGGTCGTACTTTTTTTACAGCCAGTGCATTGCAGACTTATTTGCATTGCCAAAGACGATACTATTATCAGCAGCTGATGGAACTGCCGGAATATGAAATAAATGCAGATAATGAGGCGGAACAAGAGCAGGATTATCTTAAATTGCCTGCATACTTAACAGGTTTGGTTGTTCATAGAGCATTGGAAGTGTATCTTAATGATGCAGAGGAAGCTTTTGCCTATGCGTTACAGGAGGAAGCCCCTGGATGCAGAGATGCGTATTCAGCACGACAGCTTTTTATGAAATATATTAACAGTGATTTATATAAACAGTTGCCAGATAAACAGGAGCGTGAATTGAAATTTTTGCTGCCTATTAATGAAGAAATACCTGAAAATCAGAACAGCAAACCACTTTTAATTGAAGGTATTATTGATTGTCTTGCTTATGCTGATGATGGTACTTTGATTTTGATTGATTATAAGACAGGAAAACCTCCTGTTGCAGGTGATGTTAATTTAGGATATGCTTATCAATTGGCATTATATAAGTACGCTGCTGAAAAAATGTTTTATCCGCTTAAAGTAAGTAAAGCACTGCTGCACTTTTTGCAGGATTTAAGTGTATGGGAACTACCACTGAATCAAAATTATCTGCATGAAGCTTGCAGATTTTGTTTTGAAATAGGTGCAAAAAGTAAGGAGTCTGAATTTTTGTGCAGATGTGATGGTAGCTGCCAATATTGTACTTATAAATATATTTGTACGCAAAATAACGATTTGATAGAGGTAAGATGAAATGGAAATATTTTCTAAATTAGAAGGATGGGATTATTTAGCTGCTGCTATGGCCTTATTTTCCTTATGGCTATTGCTTGGTGGAATAGGTAGGTTACAGGCGGCCGACTCTGAACACGTAGATGTAAAAAAACTTAAAGTTCGTGCTTGGGGAGGATTGATTGCTGCTGTTTTGTATCTTACTTGCCGTTTTTATGTAATACAATAAAAGAAAATTGAAAAATTAATTAATCACTTAGAAACTTCGTCTCAAGTTGGGACGAAGTTTTTTGTATAAAAAAGACTCAAGCATTTCTGCTTGAGTCTGAGAAGAACTACGA
>CAZVSX010000024.1:0-25231 GCA_964630355.1 uncultured Phascolarctobacterium sp. | reverse complement strand
TAAAGAAAGTCAGCTATACTTTCTTTAAAAACTTAAACTATTAGTGCTAGAAAAATAGTGTGGATACTATTCATACAGCAAAAAAAGCTGTCAATCTGTACATTTGTGCAGATTAACAGCCTTTTAATTAAAAATTTTACTGCTTTAGTAGTTTTTTTATAAAATTTTTGGTGAATTTATCAATCATTATTCAATCGCTGTTCATAAACAATGTCAATAATAAACAACAAAATACCAATAAATAGCAGCTGTCCGCAATGAATCCACAAGTTCACCGAATAACTGGTAATTGCCAAACTACGAAAATCATTAAGTATGTAATGCAGCGGCAGGCAGTAAGATAAAATTTTTACAGGCAAAATCATTCCCAGTTCCGGCCAAATATAACCAGCAAGCAAAAAAGATGGAAGTGTATATAAGGCAATGCATTGAGTAAACGCTAATTCATGCTTACATAACAATGCAATAAAGCCACTTATACCCATAATGGAGCAGATAAAACAACTAAAAATCAGCAATAAAGGTATTATCGGTGCCTGTAACGGCAGCTGCCATACTGATAAAATAATCAAACATCCTAAAAGGATACCAATTAGCGATAATATAAGATATAAAAAACCTTTTGCTGACCATAACAATAATCTATTTTTTAATGGTTGTTTACGTTTTTTATCACGGAATATAGAATAACCAAAAACCAACATTGTACCAAACTGTGCTGCTGCTAATAAAATACCATATAAATAAAATTCTGCATAATTTTTTGTACTATTCTGCATAACACGTGTACTAAGCTGTACCGCTTGAACTGGTAAATAGGGGACAGCATTAGTTAAATAAAACTGCTTTTTAATATCAGCATTAAAACTTCCTATAACAAGCTGCATTGGTAAACTTGCATAACCACTTTGTAAAGCATTTGTTCCATCAACAACATAGTTAACATTTACGCTTTTACCGCTAACTATACTTTGACTAAAATCCGGCGGAATAACAAGAATAAGTTCTGCCTTTTTTTGTGCCAAAGCATCTAAAGCTGTTTTTTCTTCATTATATAAGTAACGCAAATCATATTGATCTGCTTCACTCACTGCTTGTATAAACTGACGGCTGTAAGCACTATTATCCAAATCACAAACAGCTACCGGTGTATGCTGTATTATACCGCCTTTATATAGATTACCTATTAATAATGTATAAAGTAAAGCTGCCAATAAAATAACTACCAAAGCTAAAAAGTTATTTTTTACAAGCAATTTTAATTCTTCACATATACTTTCCAGCATAAGTTTTGTTCCTTTCATAAAAACGTAAACCTAAACAAGCAAGAATTAAAAACAGCATTGTTAAACTGCCAAGTCCAAACAAAGCTTCTTTAAACAAAGAAGTTTGGCTGTGCAGCAACAAGTCACGTACTGGTTCAGCAGCATAACCAAGCGGCATAACATATGATAAAAAGAAGCTGATGTCATCCATAGAACTGCGTGGCCACATACCGCCTGTAAAAACAATTGAAGGCATTATATAAAATAAGGTTGCCGTAATACATATCTGCGGTTTAGTTATCCATATTCCAACCATCAAAGCAAAGGCAAGCATACATAGTATAAAAGCTAAAAGTATAACAAATAACGGTAAAGAAAAATGCAGCTGCATAGAAAAAATTTCAGCAGCTAAAATTAAATCCAAAGCAACAATGCAAAATATCGCCAATGCCCAGACAGCTATATATATAAAGTTTCTTTTTAATCCCGTTTGTATTAAGTTTAATTTTTTTTGACAAACCATAGGTGCTAAAACAAATACAATCGCTATTTGTATACTATGCATAATCAGTAGGGGAAGAAAAAAATCAATATATCCACCAGTAGAATTATATAGTATTCTTGATGAAAGAGTTATCAGCGGTGATTCGGCTTTCAGTGTTTCAACTCCTGCTGTCATCATTTTCTGTGCCAAAATTTGATTATTATATACAGATATGACTTCATTAACTCCGTTTAAAGCCACAGTACCTAAAATTGTATTACTATTATTCAGCAACAATTGAACATTACTGCTTTTTACAGTCTCCAGCTGGCGTGAAAAATCATTAGGTATGATTACAGCTGCCCGGATTTCTTCATTTTTTAATAAAGTTTCAGCATCTTCAGCAGATGTTGGCTGAAAACTAACATTTATTTCATTACTTTCTGTCAGCATTTGCACCAACATTCGGCTGTCATTTGCTCCATCAAGATTGCATAATGCTACAGGAACATGCTTTACTAAATTCTCTGCAAATAAACCACCAAAAAGCAGTGTATATCCAATAATTATACTCATAATAAACAACAGCATATATTTTTTCTGTAATATATACTGCCAAATCATCTGCATTTTTACCCCTCCAAGCTGCTATTCCAGACAAAAGCGCATTCCAGGCCATAAGCGTTCATCATTAACCTGTACTTTTAAATTAAAAGAAACAATATCTTTTTCACCGCGTTCATTTGTCGCTTTTATGGTAGCATAATCAGGTTTACGGCTTACAGCAACAATTCTTCCTTTTAAAGCTAAGGAATTATTACGTCCACGTAAATTTATTTCTTGCCCGATTTTATATTTTTCAAGTTCTGTTTCCTTAATTTTAAAGTTAACCCAGTTATCGTTACTGTCCTGCAAAGAGAATAGGGGAATGGTTGGAGATACTAAAGCTCCTTCTTCTAAATATTTTTTAGTGATAATACCAGAAAACGGTGCTCTGATAACAGCTTCATTTTCAGAAAGTTCAACATTCGCCATTTTTCCCTGTATTTCATTAATCTGTTTTTGACGCATTATAATCAACGACTTATTTACATCATTTTGCAGCATATTAGCTTTGGCACTGTCATAGGCAGATTGTGCTGCTTGCAGTTTATTAGCATAGTTGTCATACAATTGCTGTGAAACAGCATTCTGTTTCAATAACTTACTATAACGCTGCTCATCATTTTGAGCTGTAACTAAATCAGCTTCTGCTTTTTGTAAGTTTGCAGTAAGTACCTGCTGATTATTTTGTGCTGTTATATTCGTTTGTTCAAGTTGGGCAATCTGTGCAGCTAAAGCAGCCTGTGTTTGGATTCTCTCTACATTTTGTGAATCCTTATCCAAATAAGCTAAAATATCTCCCTGCTTTACAGCAGAACCTTCCTCAACACAAATTTTAACAATACGCCCTGACACCTTAGGATTAATATTAACCTCTTTAGCATCTGCCATCCCCCAATTTTCTTCTTTAGCCTGTGTTTCTCTCTGCATAGCAATAAATATTAAGATAAATATCAGCAAAATACTTCCTAATATAATTAACGGAATATTCTTCTTCACTATTATACCTCCAGTACTATTTTATAGTTTTGCAGTACTCAATTGTTTAAAATTTTAGGTTTGGTTCAAAAAACCAAACCTTTACAGCTATTTCTTTACTCCAAAAAAGATTACATCACTGAATTGTTCCAAAGCATCAAAATAAGATAAGTTGCTTTGCTGCAAAAAATCATAATCTGTTATAGCAACAGCTGCATGTAAAACAATCTGCCGTACAACTTGAATATTCACTGGCTTAAATTCATTGGCAGCAATACCTTCTTTAAGTAAATCCAAAATACAATCAATATTTTCTTCCTGGCACTTTTGCCAGCGTTCCCATTCTTCTGGATAAAATAATTTAATTTCTTTATATACATTGTTGTTAAAAGGACGAAAAATAGCAACATAAATTTCAATAAGACGGTTAATTTTACTATATCTGTCTAAAGATGATAAAAGTACCTGTTTTTTCTGACCCTCAAAATCATCTTTAATCCAACTTATCAAATCATGAACTAATTTGTCTTTAGAACCTACAAGCTTATACAAAGAACTTTTACTCATATGCAGTCTTGCTGTAACATCATCCATAGTAAATTTAAAACCATGTATTTTAATTTCTTCCAAAACTGCTTCTGCAACTCTTGTTTCCATATTTACACCTTCTTACCAAGTACTGTTTTTATGTTTTTCAGTACTCGTTTTTATTATAGCTAAAATTTTTATAAAGTCAAGAGAAAAACAACGTAACTTATAGAATACATTGTTTTTCTCTTAGATGTTTATATTTTTTATAATAATAAATTTTACAGAATATTTAGTTAGAGCTGAGATATTTAAAATTGAAAATTTTAAAATAGCTGCAATTTAAAAATTTAACCTTTTTATTTCCCAGGAAATACTATAAACTTCTTTGATTTTGATATAGAAAAAATCTAAAACATAAAAATTTCTATTCTTGCTCATAATCCAATCATAAATAGGGGAGAGAACAATCAACTTAATAATAGCATAAACCATTCTGCTATTATTATTAGAAGATAGATAAACTTTTATTACGTTCTGTAAATTCACAATACTTTAATACTAATCTACATAAATGCCAACTGTTTTCATAAATATAGTCACCATTTTTCTGATAATATACAAAAACCTAATTACTGAAAAACTCAGTAATTAGGTT
Source organism: uncultured Phascolarctobacterium sp. (assembly GCA_964630355.1). Lineage (GTDB taxonomy): Bacteria > Bacillota > Negativicutes > Acidaminococcales > Acidaminococcaceae > Phascolarctobacterium_A. Next base: position 20,715 of record CAZVSX010000024.1, on the reverse strand, counting down.
TTTATTTTAATATTTTATTCTTCTTCCTCATCATGATGAAGAGCAGCTAAAGAAACAACCTTATCTTCATCATTTAAAGTCATCAGTTTTACGCCTTGAGCATTACGCCCATATTGAGATATTTCATCTACATCAATACGGATAATCAAACCAGCAGCCGTAATCATCATAATTTCCTGTTCAGGATTAATTACTTTCATACCGATAACTAAACCAGTTTTTTCAGTAATCTTAATATTTATGATACCTTTTCCGCCACGAGTCTGCTTGCGATATTCACCGACAGCTGTACGTTTACCCATGCCAAACTCAGTAGCTGTTAGAACTTCATAAGTTTCATTAGGTACACTGTCCATAGCAACAACTTCATCACCATAGTTTAAGGAAATTCCCTTTACACCATGAGCAGTACGCCCCATTGGTCGCACATCCTGCTCATCAAAGCGGATAGCAATACCATTACGAGTTGCAAGAATAATTTCACTGCTGCCATCAGTCAGCTCAACACCTATCAAATCTTCTTTTTCGTCCAAGTTGATTGCAACTACACCAGTTTTTCTGGCACTTTCCAAATCCTTAAGATTTATCTTCTTAACCGTACCCTTATTCGTAGCCATAAACATAAATTGTTCTTCTTTAAATTCACGAATAGGTATAACTGCCGTAATTTTTTCTCCCTGCATCAAAGGCAACAAGTTAATAATTGCTGTTCCTTTAGCAGTACGACTTGCTTCAGGTATTTCATATCCTTTTTGACGGTATACACGACCTCTGTTAGTAAAGAAAAGGATATTATGGTGAGTAGTAGAAAGGAAAAGATGTTCCGCAGAATCATCTAGCTTTTTGCCGCTGCCGCCAGTTTTACCGATACCACCGCGTTTTTGACTACGGAAATTATCTAATGTCTGACGTTTAATATAACCCTGATGGCTGATTGTTACAACAATATCTTCTTCAGCAATTAAATCTTCTATTTCCATTGCAGAGCTGTCAAGAGAAATTTCAGTACGACGCTCATCACCAAATTTTTTCTTAATCTCTAAAAGATCATCTTTAATAATATTCATAACTTTAGCTTCATCAGCAAGGACACTTTCTAACCAGTCAATTGTTTCCAAAAGATCAGCATATTCTTCATCAATCTTTTTACGTTCCAGTCCAGTTAAACGCTGTAAGCGCATATCCAAGATTGCCTGCGCCTGACGCTGACTCAATTTAAAGTTTTCCATTAAAGCTGTGCGGGCAATATCGGCTGTAGCACTGCTGCGAATAGTACTGATTACAGCATCAATATTATCTAAAGCAATTTTTAAGCCCTCTAAAATATGTGCTCTGTCTTTAGCTTTGCCTAATTCATAACGGGTGCGTCTGGTGATAACATCCTTTTGATGTTCTAAATAATATTCTAATACTTGTTTTAAGTTAAGAACACGCGGCTGACCCTTAACTAAAGCCAGCATAATAATACCAAAAGAACTTTGCAGAGCAGTGTGCTTATACAATTGATTTAAAACAACATCAGGTACAGCATCACTTTTCAGTTCTATAACAATATTCGTGCCTTCTTTAAGGTTAGAATAATCATCTACTTTGGTAATTCCTTCAACAACACCGTCTTTAGCAAGAGTAGCAATATCTTTAATTAAATTGGCCTTATTTACCTGATAAGGAATTTCTGTAACAACAATCTGATGTTTTCCCTTATTAATAGGTATAATCTCAGCCTTAGCACGAATTTTTACAACACCACGTCCAGTATTATAAGCACTTATTATGCCATCTCTGCCTAAAATACAAGCTCCCGTTGGAAAATCAGGCCCTTTAATTGCCGTCATCAACTGAGATATTTCTACATCAGGATTTTCAATCAGCATTACTAAGCCATTAACAACTTCACATAAATTATGTGGGGGAATGTTAGTAGCCATACCTACGGCAATACCAGAACTGCCATTAATAAGAAGAGCAGGAACCTTAGATGGCAAAACACTTGGTTCTTTTAAAGATTCATCATAGTTGGGAACAAATTCAACAGTATCTTTTTCAATGTCCTCCAACATTGTCTCAGCAATTTTTGCCATTCTTACTTCGGTATAACGCATAGCTGCCGGACTATCGCCATCTATACTGCCAAAGTTTCCATGACCGTCAACCATAAGATAACGAGTAGAAAAATCTTGTGCTAAACGTACAATGGCATCATATACAGAACTATCACCATGAGGATGATATTTACCTAAAACGTCACCGACGATACGAGCAGATTTTTTATAAGGCTTCGTCGGAGTCATACCAGCTTCTTGCATAGCATATAAAATACGGCGGTGTACAGGTTTTAACCCGTCACGAACATCTGGTAAAGCACGTTGGATAATAACACTCATAGCATAATCGATATAAGATTTTTGCATTTCTTCTTCGATATATACTGGAAGAACTTTACCTCCATTAGTATTTTCTAAATCCACTTTATCACCAATCCTTTATCCATTACTTAAACAATATTTCATAGACCTGCTTTCCGATAAGCAGTGTAGTAACTAATAAATACAAGGGGCGTACATAAGATGCACCTTTTTTTATTGCCATACGAGAACCGAAAATTGCTCCTGCAACCATTGCTGCTGCCATAATTAATCCGTAAGACCAAACTATTGTACCGCTAACAGCAAATGAAACTAAAGCACCTACACCGCTGGCAAAATTTAAAGCTTTTGCATTACCGGCAGCTGTAACAAAGTCATATCCCAGATACAAAAAGCCAAAAATAAGAAAAGAACCTGTTCCTGGTCCAAAAAAACCATCGTAAAAGCCCATAGAAAAAGCCATTACGCAGGCTCCGATTAAAGCCTGTAAGCCAAGTTTTTTTAAGGTAGAATTATCTCCCCAGTCTTTGCGCCTATAAGTATATACAGCCACAGCAACCAACAAAATTACAATAACATTCTTCATTAGCTTTTCCGGCAAAAGATATACCACATAAGCTCCTAATGCTGATCCCAAAAACGACAGCGGCATAAGAGTTAAAGCAGCCTTTTTTATTTTACCAGCTCGCCAAAAAGAAATTACACTGGTCAATGAACCCACAGAAGCAGCAACTTTATTGGTTCCTAAAGCGTAAGGAACAGGTAAACCTAAACTCAATAGAGCAGGGGTGGAGATAAGCCCTCCACCGCCAACTGTAGAATCAATAAAAGCAGAAATAAACCCAGAGATAATTAAAAACAATACGGTACTGATATCTAAATTTGCTACAAAATTTTCCAAAGTTTTCCCCTCATTTTTGTATTTATAAATTTTTTACTGCCAATGAATATATAATCCTAATGAACCGCTATAGCAACAGCAGGAAAATATATTATCATTAAAGACTTCATTACTTATAGCATACGGATAAAGCTGCTGTAGTTCAGCCTTATACAAAGGCCAGCGAACGCCACTTATATCTACATTAACCCAACTGCTTAAAGGCAGTATTGATACAGCCTTTGGTGTCTTATTTAATTTTATTTCGGTACTCTCACCATCATTCATAAAAAGCATTAATTCTTTTTCATCTGCCATAACAACTTGGCATTGCCGCTTATTTTTTACCGACAATAAAGAATAAATATTGCTGTATAGATGATCAAAACGACCTCCCCAAATACCAGTGGCAATTATATTACCCTCAGGCAAATTATTAAGTAACAGCATTAAATCTGTATCATCTTTTGCAGGAGAGAAATAATATATTTTACTGCCTAACAACTCAGCTTTCTTATAAATATCAATTGCAGCACTATCGCAGTCACCATAAATTTCATCTGGAATAATACCTGTATCAAGACAATAAGCAGCACCTTTATCAGCACAGTAAACCTTTTTTCTGATACTAACATTACTTAACCACGCAGCATCAGGTTTACGTCCTCCTGCTACAATCAGAAAATCATTGCAATGAATATGTTCTTTTTCCGTTTCTCGTTTCACGTGAAACATAATCTTCAAAGTTGCGTTGGGAAGATTTATTTTCTTAGTATACATCATTTACCGCTGATTGAAACTGGTTTAATAACAATCTGATTATTTTCTTTTAATACTTTCCAAACACAATCTCCATTCTTATTTTTTAACCATTCCATACTTATTTCAAGTAAAAAACGATTCAAACGTTCTTGTGCATCGGCAGGCAGCAGCAATTCTTTCTTTTCAGAAGATTTATTTGCTTTCAGCTTATTTTGACTGATTTTTTCGTCAGCATACATTCCATTTTCAAAAGTAAGTTCTTCACTGAAACCTTTCAACATATCTGCATCAGAAAGATTTTTTCTAATTTTTGCCATGATATCTTACCTCATATTAATGATTGTTTATAAATCCAAATTACGAACTTTTTGAGCATTTTCTTCAATGAACTGTCTGCGCGGTTCAACTTTATCTCCCATTAAAATAGAGAAAATTCTATCGGCCTCAGCGGCATCCTCCATGTGAACCTGCAAAATAGTACGGGAAGCAGGATCCATAGTAGTTTCCCATAACTGTCCAGGATTCATTTCACCTAAACCTTTATAACGCTGTACATAAGGATTATTTTCACGTCCTACTTCATCAAGAATCTGCTGTAATTCTTCATCACTATAAGCATAATAATGCTGTTTCTGATTTTTTCTAATTAAATATAAAGGAGGTTGAGCAATAAATACATGACCTTCTTTAATCAAAGGCTGCATATAGCGATAAAAGAAAGTCAAAAGCAACGTTCTAATATGAGCACCATCTACGTCAGCATCAGTCATAATAATAATTTTTCCATAGCGAGCTTTTTCTAAATTAAAGTCATCGCCAATACCACAACCAAAAGCCGTTATCATATTACGAATTTCTTCACTGCTTAAAACCTTATCAAGACGTGCTTTTTCAACATTTAATATTTTACCACGTAGTGGAAGTATTGCCTGAAAGTCGCTATTACGTCCCTGTTTGGCACTTCCGCCAGCAGAATCACCTTCGACTAAATAAATCTCAGTATCTTCAACATTACGGCTTTTACAATCTGATAACTTTCCTGGTAAGCCTCCTAAGTCCATAGCATTTTTACGACGGGTCAATTCTCTTGCCTTACGTGCTGCAAGACGTGCACGTGCCGCAATAATTGCTTTTTCTACAAGCTTTTTAGCAACTTGTGGATTTTCTTCCATAAATTCTGCCAATGTATCTCCAACAAGGTTATCAACTATGGGCATAACCTCGCTGTTGCCAAGCTTAATTTTAGTTTGGCTTTCAAATTGGGGATTCTGAACTTTTAAGCTTAAAACAGCTGTTAAACCTTCTCTAACATCATCACCGCTCAAAGCATCCTCATTTTCTTTAAGAATATTATTTTTACGTGCATATGCATTTATAGTACGTGTTAAGGCTTTACGAAAACCACTGAGATGCGTGCCGCCTTCTTCAGTATTAATATTATTGACATATGTAAAAATATTCTCGTTATACGTATCGCAATACTGCATAGCTACTTCAACAATAATACTGTTCTTTTCGCCTTCCAGATAAATAGGTTTAGGATTAATTTTATCCTTATCTTTATCTAAAAATTCTACATACTCAATAATGCCTCCCGCAAAGTGAAAACTCTCATTTTTACCGTCTGTACGTTCATCAGTAAGAGAAATAGTAATTCCTTTATTTAAAAAAGCTAATTCTCTAATACGTAAACGCAGAGTATCATAACTATATTCAGATTCATCAAAAATAGTTCTGTCCGGCTTAAAATGAACTGTCGTACCTGTAGTATCACAAGTACCTTTTTCATAAAGCTTTTTCGTAGTTTTACCTTGCTGAAATTCAATACCATAGCATTTGCCGCCACGACGCACTTCTACTTCCATATATTCACTAAGAGCATTTACACAAGTAACACCTACACCATGCAGACCGCCGGAAACCTTATAGCCACCATCGCCAAATTTTCCGCCTGCATGCAATACTGTCATTATAACTTCAACAGCAGGTTTCTGCTCCTTTTTCATGATATCTACAGGAATACCTCTACCATTATCTGTAACAGTTATGCTGTTGTCAGCATGAATAAAAACTTTTATATCTGTACAGTATCCAGCTAAAGCTTCGTCAATACTATTATCAACAACTTCATAAACTAAATGATGTAAGCCACGAGCAGAAGTACTGCCTATATACATAGCAGGTCTTTTGCGAACTGCTTCAAGTCCCTCTAAAACATGAATCTGCTCTGCATTATAACTGCCTTTGACAGTAGTTGCTTCTTCAATATCAATCTCTTGAGTCATATTTACCTCCGTTTTAAATTCGTTATATTAGTATATACAGCATCTTCTAAAAAACCTATTTCAGTGCGTTTTTTTAACGTCACAGAAGAAATAGATGATAAATACATTGTGTCAGCTGTAAGTATGCAGCTATAATATCCTTCACCGCCGGAAGCATCAACGATACAGTAACGGTTTCCATATTTTTTTACATACTCTTCGTAAACCAGAGACTGCGGATGATTTAAATTAAAAATAGCAATAATCTCACTATTCTTTACCATATAATCTACTCCCAAATGCAGATACACTCTGATCCCTCCTTAAATATGCCAGTACACGTTCATATAAATCTAAAGTAAGCTCCTCTGGATGCTTTTCTGTCAGGAAAAGTACAGCTAATAAACTTTCTTTTTTATCAGCAAAGCCGTGACGAACCTTTTCAAAATAATAATTTTTTAGATCGTCTTTTACAGCCGTAAATAATATTTTATCACATTTATAGTAAGCTATACAATCATTATACTTTAACCATGGCTGTATCCTTAACAATTCTGCAATTTTGCTGCGCAGCAGATTACGCTGTTCACGCTCACAAACACTGCATATTCTCATACCTTTTTCCATTCTTGCTCCGCAATTAGGACACTTAATATATTCTATAACCGGAAGCTCTTTATCTTCAGTTTTATTCTTGGAATACTTAAGAGAACCTGTATGGAAATATACTTTTTTTATTATTATCCGACCTAAAAGAAAGGAATTTATTTTTTGCAAAAATAAATTTTTCATCATATACAACTCATTAGCAAGCATACTGTTTTTGGTTCGAATATAAATTTCATTTCCATCTAGTTTCTCTATAGAACAGCTGCGTGAAAGATTTTGTCCTACAATCTCAGTCCAGCGTGATTCCAAAAAATGCTGTAAGTAGGCATATTTTACTTCTTTTGTAATAAGAGCACGTTTAAAGCTATATCTTGGATCAAACAGACGATTTATGACATCTTCAGCAGACTCTAATTTATCAGTACGCATATTTAAGCCTCACTTATTATTGACCCAGCTTCAATTTTAAAATAGGCATTACCTATAAGATCAGGTATAAGTTCACGATCGTTAACAGTAATAAATGTTTGTACTTTTCCATTAATGAAAGATAGTAATTGGGAACGACGGTTATTATCAAGTTCACTCATAACATCATCTAATAATAGTATGGGAAATTCTCCCATTTCATTATGAACATACTCCAACTGAGATAATTTTAAAGCTAAAGCGGCACTTCTCTGCTGTCCCTGGGAACCAAAAGAACGTAAAGAATGCTCATTTAGTAATAAATTTAAATCATCTCTGTGCGGTCCAATTCCGGTATTTCCTCGAAGAATATCTATACGCTGACGTTCTGCAAGTTGAAAACGATAAAAATCTTCATTGCATTCATCAAATGTTAAAGGATATAAAACTTTACTATTATTAGCTTTTTGTTCATAGATAATCATTAATTGTTCTTGGCTGCTGGTAATAGAGTCATAAATTTTACCAGCTATAACTTTTAATTTTTTTAAAGCCAATAATCGTTTTTGTACTATTGCTGCTGCTAAACGAATAAACTCTTCGTTCCATGGTTGTAAAACAGACTGCGAACCACCATTGTCACGCAAATCCTTTAATAACCGGTTGCGCTGCTGCAAAACTCTGTTATACTTCACAAGCAAATCATAATAAATCGGATCTGTCTGTGCTATCTGCATATCGAAAAACCGCCGTCTTAAAGAAGGCTCACCTTTTACTAACTGCAAATCTTCTGGCGAAAACATTACTGCATTTAAAGAACCGTAATGTTCTTTAGGTCGAATTTTAGCACCATCAAGTAAGATTTCCTTTTTCCAGCGTTCATTTTGCAGATATTTTTTTAGTTTTAGCTCATGTAAACCACTAAAATTAGAATATTCAACAACAACAGCCATAGAATTACTATTTAAACGAAGTAAATCTTCTTCTGAAGATGTTCTGTGGGACATTCCAAAAGAACTGAAAAAAATAGCTTCTAAAAGATTAGTCTTTCCTTGAGCATTTTTTCCAAAAAATACATTGACCATAGATTTTATATTCAAATCACAGCTAGAATAATTTCGGAAATTGACTGTATATAAACGATTAATTTTCATTAAAGTTCCTTGGTTATGGTCAATTCTATCTGATTATCAATATTAACTATATCACCAGGGATGACTTTTTTACGTTTTTCAGTCACTGTTTGACCATTCAGGCGGACAACGCCATTTTCAACCATATGAAAAGCTTGTCCGCCAGTATCAGCAATACCAGAAAATTTTAAAAGCTTATCCATGGTAATAAATTCAGTTGTAATTTCTATAGTTTCTCTTTGCATAAAATTGCTCCTTAAAAAACTACACGAATTGGAGTCACAATATAAATATAATCTTTATCTTCTTCACTTGTTACACAAACAGGACTAAGAGAAGTATTCATAGATAAAGTAACTTGTTCTGACTCAAGATTTTTTAAGATATCAAGAATATATTTAGAATTAAAAGCTACATTAAGTTCATCACCTTCGCTGTGACAGGAGATAACTTCTTTACCTGTACCAACATCTGGACTGCTGCTGCTGATTATTATTTCATTTTCGGATACACTCATCTTTATGACACTGTAATCACCATCAGTAGAGAATAAAGCAACACGCTCAACAGCTCCAGCTAATTCTTTAACATTAACTTTTGAAGTTATAGAGAACTTGGGAGGTATAACACGCCGATAGTCCGGGAACTTACCTTCAATTAAACGAGAAACGATAACTATATTATCAATAACTGCCATAATTTGATTCTTTAATAAAGATAAAGTTACTTGCTGAGGTATTTCATTATTAAGATTGCGAGCAATTTCAGTTAAAACTTTGGAAGGGATAATCATGCTAATAGTTTCATTGCTATTATAAGGTAAAGATTTTATTGCCAAACGATGTGTATTTGTACCAACAAAAGTTATTTTTTCATTATCTACTTCTACTAAAATACCAGTAAATAACGGACGTGCTTCATCAGTTGAACATGAAAAGATAGTTTTTTTGATGAGTTCTTTTAACATAGTATCATTAATAGTAATGCTTTGTTCAGCGTTAATTGTAGGAAATTTGGGGTATTCGTCTTCATTAATTAAGTGAAGATGAAATTCTGATTTAGCTGATGATATTTTTACAGTATTATTAGAGTCGTTTTTACTGATTGATAAAGTTTCATCAGGTAATTTGCGAATTAATTCAGAAAAGTGTTTAGCAGAAACAACTATTTCCCCAGGTTCTGTAATATCTGCTTCAGTTGTACAGGAAATAGCCATATTTAAATCCATAGCTTGGATTTCTAATTTATTCTGATTTGTAAGAAGATGTATTCCTGAAAATATGGGTGCACTTGGCTTTGAACTGATAGCTCTTTGAACTGTTTGGATTGCTTTATTTAAGTTGCTTGTGTTACAGGAAATTATCATTTATACACAGTCCTCCTTGTGTTTTTTTACTATTAATAAATTATATAAGGTAGTCGCAGTAGTAGTAGGGATTGTTAGTTATGTGGAAAAGTCTTTAGTAAAGCTTGATAGTGTAATATTTCCCATGTAGATAAGTATGTAGATAAGTGGGAAATATTATGCACCTAATCTACAGGCTAAAAAAGTATTAACAACAATAAAAAGTTATCAACAGTTTTCTTGCTAGTTATCAACAGTTTTTGTGGATAACTTTTATCTTATTGATTACTGACGCAGTATTTCAATCATTTTTTGGATTTCATTTTGTAAGGTTAAGCTTGTAGTTTTGTTTTTGCTGATTTTTTCGTAAGCGTGTATAACTGTGGTATGATCGCGACCGCCAAAAAGTTCACCTATGCGTGGATAAGATAAATCAGCAAGTTCACGACATAAGTACATAGCTATTTGACGTGGATAAGCAATATTTTGAGTACGTTTTTTATTGAAGAGTTCTTCTTCTTTGATATTATAGTGTTCAGCAACCACTTTTATAATTCCTTCAAAAGTTATTTGTTTTGTTTTTACATCGTTACCCATGTCTGTTAGTACTTTTTGTGCTGTTTCAAGAGTTATGGGCATATCCATTAAAGATGTGTAAGCAATAATTTTATTGTAGGCTCCTTCTATTTCACGTATGTTAGTAGAAATATTTGTAGCTAATAATGTTATAACATCATCAGGCAGTGCCATATTATCAGTTTCAGCTTTAGCACGCAAAATAGCTATACGTGTTTCCAAGTCAGGCGGTTGGATGTCTGCTGTTAAGCCTTGTTCAAAACGGGTACGAAGTCTGTCTTCTAATGTTTCAATTTCACGAGGTGGACGGTCACTGGAAATAATAATTTGTTTATTGGCTTCATTGAGAGCATTAAATGTATGGAAAAATTCAACCTGAGTTTGTTCTTTGCCTTTTAGAAACTGAATATCATCTATTATTAAACAGTCGATGTTGCGATATTTTTGTCGAAAAGCTTCTGTATTTTTGTTTTGAATAGAATTTATAATTTCATTAGTAAATTTTTCACTTGATGTATAAAGAACTTTCATGCTTGGATTGTTTTGTTTAATGCGGTTACCAATAGCATGCATTAAGTGCGTTTTGCCAAGACCTACACCACCATATAAAAATAATGGATTATAAGCATGAGCAGGGTTTTTGGCTACAGCTTGGGCGGCAGCATGAGCAAAACGGTTCGAGTTACCAGTAACAAAAGTTTCAAAAACATATTTAGGGTTTAAGTTACTTTCATCAGTTTTTTGGTCAATAGAGTTTTCGTTAAATAATTGCTGCTGTTCACGTTTAGACGGCAGAGGTGTTACCGGTGTGTCGTCAATGGTATTTTCGTCCATAGTTTCTATAATAAGCTGAATATTTTTTCCTGTAATTCCTGCTAAAGCTCCTTCGATAACTTTGGCGTAGTTTTCTTCCAGCATAGTTTTAAAAAAACTATTTTTTACAGCGACCTTATAATATGTATCTGTAACTTCTAAAGGCATTATAGGTTTAATCCAGACATCAAAAATTTTTTCATTAAAGGATTCTTTTAATTTATCCTTACATCTTATCCAGATTTCCGCTAAATCATATGAATTCATAGAGATACATCCTTTCCTGATAATTTTGAAAAATAAAAACGACAGCTTGCAAACTTCTTAGAAAAAATATTGTAAGCGTCGATTAAATTTAAATATATACACATATATTTTACCAGCTTGTGGATAACTTCGCAAATTTCTGCCGAAAATTTCTCTATATACAGAAAAAAGCCTGTTTTTACTTGACGAAGTTTTTATTTTCTCATATAATATATCAGTAATACCTTGCACTCTTGGTTTATGCTGATTTGATGCATGAAAATGTTTGCTGGTAAAGCAGATTACGGCTATCAATATTCACAAAATAGAAATTGATAAAATTTTGCGGTGGATAAGGAGGGAATTATTGAATGAAACGTACTTTTCAACCTAACAATCTCAGAAGAAAAAGAACTCATGGTTTCAGAGAAAGAATGAAAACTTTGGGCGGTCGTCAAGTTCTCAAAAGAAGACGTGCTAGAGGCAGAAAGAAATTGTCTGCATAACATTATAAATAGGCCGCGTAAGTGGCCTATTTTTTCCATGCGGGCAGGTGTACAGGCTCAATGCAGAAGAAAAAATTTACTTTAAAAAATTTAAATCGATTAAAATCAAAGAAAAGTTTTCAGATGGTCTATGGTAAAGGACGTACAGTAGTTGATGTTATGTCAGTTTTTTATATTCTTGCAGATCAGGGAGATGATTTGCGCATAGGATTAGCTGTGGGTAAAAAATTAGGCTGTGCTGTCGTGCGTAATAGAGTAAAGCGTTTGATGCGGGAGGTTTTTCGCATACATAAGACAGAGCTGAAAAAAGGCTATCATATAGTTTGGGTAGCCCGCCGCAAACTAACAAAGGCTGATTATAAGACTTTTGAGCGTGTTTTTTTAAGACTGGCAAAAAGAGCAGCTTTGCTGCAGGAATAGGATAGAATACTATGAGCAGGATAATGATTTTGTGTATAAGATTCTACCAGATTTTTATATCACCTCTGTTTCCGCCGACATGCAGATTTTATCCTACATGTTCAGCGTATGCAATTGAAGCAATTCAGAAAAAGGGACCAGTACGTGGCTTTTGGCTTGCATTAAAACGCATAGCAAAATGTCATCCGTATAATCCTGGTGGTTATGATCCTGTTAAATAATATCTTAATTTAATTTTCTACACTTTTTTGCTTGAGGAGTGATATTTTGGATTTTCTCGCTAACATTGTGCAACAGGTATTGACTGTTCTTTATGATTTTACAGATAGTGTCGGAGTTCCTAATCTTGGCTTGGCTATTGTTTTGATGACAATTATTGTTAAGCTGTTAATGTATCCGTTAACAAAAAAGCAGATAGAATCTACGAAAGCTATGATGTCTATTCAGCCGAAAATGAAGGAGATTCAGGAAAAGTATAAAAATGATAAACAGCGTCTTAATATGGAATTAGCTAATCTTTATAAAAATGAAGGCGTTAATCCATTAGCTGGCTGTTTGCCTTTATTAATTCAAATGCCTATAATGATTGGTATTTTCTATGGTATCCGTGATTATGATTATGCAGCGCATCCTGAGATTGTTACTAGTTTTTTGTGGTTGAAAGATATTTCTTTGTCTGATCCGACCTATATTTTACCAGTGCTTTCTGCACTGACTACTTTCATCCAGACAAAACAAACCATGCCTGATACAGGAAATGCTCAGAATAAGATAATGATGTATTTTATGCCATTGTTTATTGGTTATATCAGCTTAACTTTCCCCGCAGGTTTGGTTCTCTACTGGGTTGTTATGAATATTATGCAGATTGGACAGCAGGCTTTGATGAATAAAGCAGCTGTTAAATAATCAGTTAGGAGTGGTAAAAAGATGGCTTTTGTTGAAAAAAACGGTAAAAGCGTAGAAGAAGCTGTTGCAGCTGCTTTACAAGAATTAAATATTACCGCTGATCAGGCTGTTGTAGAAGTATTAGAAGAAGCTAAAAAAGGCTTTTTAGGGTTTGGACGCAAGGATGCGCGTGTACGCGTAACTATAAAAGAAGATACTGCACCTGCTGTAAGTGATGAAACAGAAGTTGCCGAAAAGACTGTAAGTGAGGCAGCAGCAGATGCTGTTAATGCTGTTAAGGAAGCTGCAAATATTGCAGCTAGTGTTTTAGTAAAAAAAGCTGATGCAGTAAAAAATGAAGCTGTAGAAGCTGCTGATGACTTTACGAAAAAAGCAGTAGCTGCTAAAGATGAGGCGGTTGATACTGCTGTTTCCGCTTTGAACTCCTTAAAGAGTGAGCAGCAGGAGCGCACTGTACGCGGAGAAAGTCGTGAACTTCGAAAATATGTTGTAAGTGATGAAGCTGTTAATGCAGCGAAGGAATTTTTACAGAAAATTTTCAATGCTATGCGTATTGAAGTAGTTATGGAGAAATTTATTAACAAGAATGATGGTTCTGTGACTTTCCGTTTACATGGTAACGATATGGGGATTTTGATAGGTAAACATGGTCAGACTCTTGACAGTCTGCAATATCTTACAAATCTTGTTGCCAATAAAAACAGCAGTGAGCGTGTGCGTATTGTTATTGATGTAGAGGATTATCGTGATCGTCGTATTGAAACTTTGAACCGTCTGGCAACTCGTTTGGCAGATAAGGTAAAACGTACTGGTGAGCGCGTAGCCTTAGAACCGATGAATCCGCATGAACGCAAAATCATTCATATGGCTTTGCAGGGTGATCGTAAAGTGACTACCTTGAGTGAGGGTGATGATCCTTATCGTCATGTGGTTATCGAATTGAAAAAATAAATAATAAAAGGCTGTCGCGATGGTAGTAGTGTTATACATTAGCGGCAGTCTTTTTTAATTAAAATGGAGGAGATTTAAGTGTCTGAAGATACAATTAGTGCTGTTGCTACAGCTCTTGGTGAGGGTGCTGTAGGTATAATTCGCATTAGCGGAACTAAAGCACTTTCTGTGGGTGAAAGTTTATTTAAGGCAGCTTCAGGCAGAGCTTTAGGAAAATATCCGGTAAACACTTTAGTTTATGGAAATATTTATGATGCAGACGGCAGCTTAGTTGATGAAGTTTTAGCAGTACATATGCGTGCACCGCACTCATATACTGCAGAAGATGTAGTAGAAATACAATGTCACGGTGGTATACAGTCTTTGCGTAAAATTTTGGCATTGACTTATGAATTTGGTTCGCGTCCTGCTGAACCTGGAGAATTTACAAAGAGAGCTTTTTTAAACGGACGTATTGATCTTACACAAGCAGAAGCTGTTATGGATATTATCCGTTCCCGCAGTGAAGCTAGTTTGAAATTGGCAGTAAGGCAGCAGCAGGGGCAGTTGGCAAATGTTCTGCGCAGCCTGCGTCATAATTTGCTTGATACGGTAGTTAATTTGGAAGCAGTTATTGATTATCCAGAAGAGGATATAGAAGATGTGACTTATAAACAGGTTCAAAAAAATATTATTGAAAATGCTGCTGAAATTAAAAAACTGCTTGCTAATGCTCATACAGGAAAAATTTTACGTGAAGGTTTGCGTACAGCAATTGTTGGACGTCCTAATGTTGGTAAATCAAGTTTGCTGAATGCTTTGCTCAAAGAAGAACGAGCTATTGTTTCTCAGTATGCAGGAACTACTAGGGATGTTATTGAAGAACAATTGTTGTTGGATGGTGTTCCTTTAGTATTGATAGATACAGCGGGAATTCGCTCTACAGATGATTTTGTTGAGAAGATTGGAGTGGAAAAAAGCAGACAGGTGCTGCAAAATGCTGAATTAGTTATTTGTGTTATTGACGGCAGTGCAGGACTTACTGCTGAGGATGAAGAAATTCTTAGTGCAGCTGCTGATAAGCCATGCGTAATTATTATTAATAAAAGTGATTTAACGCAGGCTGTAGATATGTTATCTTTAAGACAGCGTTTTGGAGAAGAAAAGGTTATGCTGCTTTCGGCTAAAACTTTACAGGGATTGGATACTTTTACTGCTTGGTTAAAAAAATATGTTTATGGTAGTGAGGGCAATCTGAGTGAAGGTGCTTATGTTCAGAATGAAAGACAGGAACTTTTATTAAAGCAGGTATTATCTGCATTAGAGGATGCAGCAGCAGCAGCAGATAATATGTTGCCGTATGACTGTATTGTTATTGATATACGTACAGCAATTGATTTGTTAGGTGAAATTACTGGTGAAACAGTACAGGATGAAATTATTAACGAGATTTTTACACGCTTTTGTATTGGCAAATAAGTTATAGATTATATAAAGTTGTATAGTTAATTCAAGAGGTAAATAATGGGATATATAACAGATACATTTGATGTAATAGTTGTTGGTGCTGGACACGCTGGTGTGGAGGCCGCTCTTGCTGCTGCTAGATTAGGCGGAAAAACATTATTGGCAACGCTTTCTTTGGATAACATAGCATTAATGCCGTGTAATCCATCTATTGGTGGCCCTGCTAAAGGGCATCTTGTACGTGAGCTGGATGCTTTAGGCGGTCAGATGGGAATTAGTGCTGATTTAGCTTGTATCCAGATGCGTTTGCTGAATACTGGTAAGGGATATGCTGTACATGCTTTACGTGGGCAGGAAGATAAGCCTTATTATCATACTTTGATGAAGAAAATTGTTGAAGACCAGGAAAATCTGGAATTAAAACAATTGATGATTGATAAATTATTGGTAGAAAACGGAGAAGTGGTTGGTGTCGAAGCAGAAACAGGAGAGATTTTTGAAGCTAAATGTGTTATTTTAGCTACTGGTACTTATCTGCGTGGACGTATAGTTTATGGTCAAGTAAATTATGAATGTGGCCCAAATGGATTACGAAGTGCACAGAAGTTGTCGGCATCATTAATGGAAAACGGCATAGAGTTAATGCGTTTTAAAACTGGTACGCCTGCTCGTATAGATGCCCGTAGTTTAGATTATAGTAAAATGGAAGCACAGTATGGTGATGAAATAGTACGTAATTTTTCATTTCTCAGTGATATAAAAACCAGAGAGCAGGTTCCTTGTTATCTTACTTATACTAATGAAAGAACACATAAAATAATTCGGGATAATTTGCATTTATCAGGAATGTATAATGGTATGATTGAAGGCGTTGGCCCTCGCTACTGTCCTTCCATCGAGTCTAAAATTGTGCGTTTTGCTAACAAGGAACGTCATCAACTGTTTATCGAGCCTGAAGGACGCAGTACTAATGAAATGTATGTACAGGGAATGAGTTCCTCTTTGCCTGCACATATTCAGTTACAGTTTATGCAGACGATTCCTGGATTGGAAAATTGCAAAATGATGCGGGCAGGTTATGCTATTGATTATGATTGTTTAAATCCTTTGCAATTGAAGGCTTCTTTGGAACATAAAGTTGTAAAAGGGTTGTTCAGTGCAGGACAGTCTAATGGTACAAGCGGATACGAAGAAGCGGCAGCACAGGGACTTGTTGCAGGCATTAATGCAATGATGAAAATTAATGGACGCGAACCTTTAATACTTCGCCGTGATGAAGCTTATATTGGTGTACTAATAGACGATTTGGTTACTAAGGGAACAAATGAGCCTTATAGAATGATGACATCAAGAGCAGAATATCGTTTGCTTCTGCGTCAGGATAATGCTGATTTGCGTTTGACGGAAAAGGGCAGAGAAATAGGTCTTGTTGATGATAAGCGATATAATGTATTTACTGAAAAGCGTACAGCATTAGAGCGGAGTATTTATGAACTTGGCAAAATGAATATAGCACCGAGTGAAGAGAATAATGCTAAATTGCTGTCTATGGGAAGTACGCCTTTACGCAGCGGTGTGAATATGCTCGATTTATTAAGACGTAAAGAAATTACCTATAATAAGCTTCAGGAAGCTTTTAATCTGCCTGTTTTAACTCCGCAGGTAGCGGAACAAACTGAGATTTTTGCTAAATATGAAGGTTATATTACTAAGCAACGTCAGGAAGTAGAGCGTTTTATGAAGCTGGAAAATAAGCGTTTGCCTGAGAATATTGATTACCATACGATAAAAGAGCTTTCCAGTGAGGCAGCTGAAAAATTGAATAAAGTAAGACCTATGAATATTGGGCAGGCATCAAGAATCAGTGGTGTATCTCCTGCTGATATAAGTGTATTAATGATAGCTTTAGAGTTGAAACGCAGAAAGGAGCCGCTAAAATGACATTTACTGAAATTTTGGCAGCTAAAGGTAGAGAAGCTGGAATAAGTTTTACAGATTTACAATTGAGTCAGTTTACTCGTTATTATGAGCTTTTGGTAGAAACCAACAAAGTTATGAACTTAACTGCTCTTACAGCTCCGGAGGATGTAGCCGTAAAACATATGATAGATAGTTTGTTGGCTTATGATATATCTATGGAGGGAAAAACTTTAGCGGATGTTGGTACTGGAGCAGGATTTCCTGGTGTGCCGCTGAAAATTTACTGCCCCTCTTTAAAAGTTACACTTATTGATTCTTTGGGAAAGCGTCTGAACTTTTTACAGCAGGTAATTAATGAATTGGGTTTGGAAAATATTTGCTGTGAACATCTGCGTGCTGAAGATGCTGGAAGAAACAAAAAGCATCGTGAAAAATATGATTTTGTCACGGCACGTGCCGTAGCACGTTTAAGTGTTCTTGCTGAATATTGTTTGCCATTGGCAAGAAAAGGCGGACAATTTGTGGCTTTAAAGGGAAGTAGGTTTACAGAAGAAATTAATGAGGGTACGCAGGCAGTAAAAATATTAGGCGGAAAAATTATTAGTGCTGAAGCTGTAAAATTACCTGGACTTGATGATGGTCGTGCTATAATAAAGATAGATAAAATCAAAACTACTCCGGCACAATATCCGCGTAAGGCTGGTACGCCGGAAAAGCAGCCCTTAGGCAGCAGATAGGGGGATAATAATGTTAGTTGATGATGGTTTTTCTGTGCTGGATACTGATTGTGGCATTATAGGTGAACGAAAGGCAGTAACAGAAGTAAAGGTTGTAAAGGTTCCTATTGAAAAAATTTTTCCTAATCCATATCAGCCCCGTAAAAATTTTGATGATACAGCGTTGGAGGAACTTTCAGATTCAATTGCTCAATATGGTGTATTGCAGCCATTACTGGTTACACCTGCTGATGGTGGGAGATATCTTTTAATTGCTGGAGAGCGGCGTCTGCGTGCTGCAAGAATAGCAAAGCTTGAAGAAGTACCTGTAATCATTAGTGAATATACTCCGCAGCAAATAGCAGAAATAGCTTTGATAGAAAATTTGCAGCGTGAAGATTTACATTATCTTGAGGAAGCAGAAGGCTATGAACAGCTTATGAGTCAGTTTCATTTGACTCAGGAGGCTATGGCTGCCAGAGTAGGTAAAAATCAATCTACTATTGCCAATAAACTGCGTTTGCTGCGTTTATCTATTGCTGTACGTAAAGTATTAGTAGATGCAGGTTTAAGCGAGCGGCATGCAAGAGCACTGCTGAAACTGGATGATGACACAAAGCGTTTAGAGACTTTAGAGGTAATTATTACCAGAAATTATAGTGTACGTCAGACAGAAGAATATATTAATAAACTTTTGGACGATAAGCAGCAGGAGAAACGTAAACGTTTAGTAATAGTTAATGATGTACGCATATATCTTAATAGCATTAAACAAGTTGTCAGTGCGATAAAAAATGTAGGTATACCTGTAAATATGGAACATAGTATTGATGGTGACGATGTAGTTATTAATGTGCGTATAAAAAATCAAAAGAAACCTAAAGACGGCAACAGTAAGCCGTTGTTTTGATAAAATTTAAGGGTAGAGAGATTTGTTTCACGTGAAACAAATCTCTTTTTTTACAGTAGAATATAGGTGTAGAAAATTTATTAAGCAAAAATAGTGAGTTTTATTAGAATATAGATGCAGGTATAGTTATTTCCCAGGAAATAAGCGTTTATGAAAAATTGTTGAGCGTTGTAGATAATTTGTTGAAAAAGTCAATAAATGGCTAAAAATAATGGAGGTGTGTGACTGGTGTATACTATGAAACAGGTCTGCCAAGAAGCTAGTATCAGTTATGAAACATTAAAATTTTATTGCAATCAAGGGTTAGTGCCTAATGTTAAGCGCAATAAAAATAATTATCGTGTTTTTTATGAACATGATATAGCTTGGATTAAGGGTCTTATTTGTTTAAAAAACTGCGGTATGAGTATCGCTGAGATGAGAGAATATTTAAAAATGTGTTTGGAAGGTGTTGCTTCTATTCCTAAAAGAAAAGAAATGTTAGAGGGAAAAAGAAAGGAACTTTTGGTTAGGATAAAGTTATTACAGGATTCTGTAGAGTATATAGATTGGAAACAGGATTTTTATGATGATGTACTAAGTGGGAAAATTACTTATACCAGCAATCTTATCAAAGCTAGCAGTCAAGGTTGTGATAATAAGTAGGATAGAGATTAGTATAAAGTGTACTTATAAAACAAGAAGTAACTTTAAAGTAAATAATTTGCAGTTTACCTTAGAGTCATGTTAGAAATGAAACTTGACCGGTAGCAACTACTGTGGGAGGATAGCAGTAAAGGTGCTGTATCGTGTAATTCGTCGGAAGAATTGTATGAGGAAAAGTCATATGAAGAAAATTTGTATGATATGGAAGTAAAGGCAGACAGTACAGATTTCTATGAAGATGCAGGCAAAGAAAGTAATTCCGCTTTATCTGTAGAAAAAAGTGATATTAATGAGACTGTGGAAGATATGCACGAAAATATTTATGGCGAATTGATATCTGACACAGATAGGACAGAGGCTGTACCTGATGTGACAGGAATGGAAGCAGAGCATATGGTGGCAGCAATGGGAAGTACAGTAACGGAAAACACTGTGACAGACAGCAATATTACACAAAATAAACTGACCTATGAAATATACTGTCTGATGACACCGGAAGAAAAAGCAAAGGCGGCTGGATTTACCGGTATGCGTAGCTTTGATACCGTAGTGAATGTGGTACAGGCAATGTTTTATGAAATGGGGCATAAAGCCGGTATTGATGAGATTATGGCAGAGGCAAAGGTTTTATATGAGGGAATGGAGAAATATGTAACCGGCTTGCGAGTAGCTGAAATCTTAAAGGATATGGCGGAGCTGGAAGTTTCATACAGTAATCTTACGGATAAGGAGAAAGCGGAGCTGTTTGATTTCCGGGTGGAGGATAACGAGTATAATCTGAAGCTGTATATGGCAGTGATGAAGGCTGTGGGAATCAGGCAGTCAATGGATGAAATGTATGAGGATTATCAGAGAATTTATGATAAGACTGTGGAAATGCAGATGGAGAA
>CAZVSX010000023.1:0-25816 GCA_964630355.1 uncultured Phascolarctobacterium sp. | reverse complement strand
CGTTTGATACCGCATTGTTTAAGAAAATGTTCCGCTCCATACCGCAGTGCCATATAAACAGACTGGGGTTCCTGAGGCAGCGTGACTGGCGGGCAGGTTGGGACGATACAGCCAGCAGTTGTATCCCAGGTAAATTCCAGTAAGGTTTCTGCGTACATTTCTGCTGAAGTTATCAAGCTGCCGTCATTGTTATAAGCAGAGGAACAGCCGTCATAGGTGAAAATATTTTTTCCGTTGTTTTGAATACCAACGTTGTTGCAGTAAATTAAAGGAATACCGGCTTGTTTGGCTTGTGCACTAAAAAGACGATTCCTTTTACGGTTTTTACCTATTGTATATGGTGAACAGGAGAGATTACAGAGAAGCTGTGCTCCGTTATCTGCAAGTGTCTGCGGCACATTTAGATGATAATTTTCTGTCCAGCCGTCTTCACATAGCATAAGGCCTATGAGAACTTTTTCACTGCGTATGTTGAGCTCTAATGGTTGAAGTGCGTTGCTTACACTTGTTTGTTCTTCTGCGCATAGTTTTTGCAGACTGTAGAAATGACGGCAGTCATCAAATTCGCGGTAATTAGGCAGTGAGGTTTTGATAATAAAATTACGGTTTTGGTAACCGCCTACTAATTTACCGTTTTGACAAGCAAAAGCAGCATTATATTTACGTATTCGACCATCTTCATTAAGTTTACCATGCTCTATTGCAACACTGCCGAACATTACACAAATATTGTCAGAAGCAGCAATTATTTGTTGCGTATAGTATTGGCAGTCGTCAAGAAATGTTTGCTGTTCCCAGATATCACCAATTAGATAACCTGATAAAGTCATCTCCGGTAACAGTAAAATGTCAGCCTGACGGTTACGTGCATCTTCAATAGCTTTAATTATTTTGTTGAAGTTCAAATCTGGACGACCGGGAATAACTTCCAGTTGTCCACAGATAATTTTAATATACAATTTATTGTCCTCGCGATTTTATTTGCATTTTACTTTGTTATAGTGTTATTATAGCAGAGATAAGATAAATTCTCTAGCTGAGAGGAGGCTTTTCTTGATGAAACATAACAAAAAAACTAATGCTGCTCGTATGCTGGATGATCTTAAAATAAAATATCGCTTATTGGAATACAAGGTGGATGAAGAACATCTGGATGCTGTACATGTTGCCGCTGAAGTAGGAATGCCTGCTGCACAGGTGTTTAAAACACTTGTTGTTCGCGGTGATAAAAGTGGTATTGTGTTTGCTGTGATTCCGGGAGATGCTGAACTGAATCTTAAAGCATTGGCAAAAGCTAGTGGTAATAAACGTGCTGAATTGGTGTCTCTTAAAGAGGTATTACCGCTTACGGGTTATATTCGCGGTGGCTGTTCACCTTTAGGAGCTAAAAAGAATTATCCTGTTTATATGGATGCAACCAGTAATAACTGGCAGGAAATTGCAATAAGTGCGGGACAAAGAGGAATGCAGATTATTGCAGCTCCAGCAGATTTACAAAAAGCTGCAAAAGCGATAGTTGTGCCTTTGATTTTTACTTAATTACGCTTGTTCAGTTTTATGAAATATGCTATCATTAAACAGAAACAGTATATTTTTGCAGTGATATTTTAAAAGAGCAGAGAAAGTAGGTTGACCTTATGTTATATGTTAGTACTCGTGGAAAAACAGATTTATTGTCTTCGGCACATGCCATTACACGCGGTTTGGCAGCTGATGGCGGTTTGTTTGTTCCGCAGAATATACCCACTATGCGCATGGTTGATATAAAAGCAATGGAACGAAAGTCTTATACAGAGCGTGCTATAGATATATTGCTGCAATATCTTACTGATTTTAGTGAGGATGAGTTGCGTGAATGTATAACAACTGCTTATGCACCAGAAAAATTTGGCAGTAATCCTGTGCCTTTGGTACAGGTGAATGAAAATACAGGTGTACTGGAGCTCTGGCATGGACCGACATCTGCTTTTAAGGATATGGCTTTGCAGCTTTTGCCGCATCTTTTGACATATTCTATGAAAAAAACTGGTGAAACTAATAAAGTTGTTATTTTGGTAGCAACTTCCGGAGATACTGGAAAAGCTGCTTTGGAAGGTTTTGCAGATGTAGAAGGTACACAGATTATTGTATTTTATCCCAGCGAAGGGGTAAGTGATATTCAAAAACGTCAAATGATTACTCAAGCAGGAAAAAATGTAAAGGTTTTTGGTATTGAAGGTAATTTTGATGATGCACAGCGTGGTGTCAAAGAAATTTTTGGTAACAAAGTGCTTAGTGATGAATTGGCAAAAAAAGGCTACTCCTTTTCATCCGCCAACTCTATAAATTGGGGACGCTTAGTACCACAGATAGTTTATTATTTCAGTGCCTATGTTGATGCTGTTAAGGCTGGTAAAATCACTGCAGGTCAGGCAATAAATTTTGTTGTGCCTACTGGTAATTTTGGAGATATTCTTGCAGGCTATTATGCAAAATTGATGGGTTTGCCTATTGACCGTCTGCTGTGTGCTTCAAACAGTAATAATGTACTTACTGACTTTATTAATACCGGCGTGTATGATAAACGTCGTGATTTTTATAAAACAATTTCTCCGTCAATGGATATTCTTGTTTCCAGTAATCTTGAGCGTTTGCTGTATAATGTTACTGAAAATGATTCGGGAAGAGTTGCAGATTATATGCAGCGTTTAAATAATGAAGGTTTCTATCAGATTGACAGTGATGAACTGAAAAAGATTCAAAGAGAATTCTTTGCTGCCTGGATTGATGAACTGGAAACAAAGGAGACTATTGGTCGTATTTATAGTGATTATAACTATCTTATGGATACACATACTGCTGTTGCTTGGAGAGCAATGGAAAAGTATCGTTTCCTGACCAGTGATGATACTTATACAATAGTTCTTTCTACTGCAAGTCCCTATAAATTTGCTGACAGTGTTTTATCTGGTTTGGATAAGGCAGAACAGTCCGACGATCCTTTTATGCTGCTTCATAAACTTAATGAGGCAACCGGTACAGAAATTCCTTCGCGTATGTTGGCATTGCAGGAGCTTCCTATACTGCATAATGAAATCATTCCGGCGGATAAAATGGAGTTGGCAGTTGTAAAGAATTTGTTTTAATATAGTCGTTGCGTGAAAAAATAGTGAAAATTTTGCAGAAATTTTCTGCATGGCTTGCTTATCAAATTAATATAAGTCATAATAAAATATAGTATAATCAAAGACTTAGTTCGCGTGGCGGACTAAGTCTTTGTTATAAAAGGAGGAATAAAGTGGACTCTAAGAGTATACTTGAGCAAGTACGCAATGGTTCCTTATCTGTAGAAGAAGCTGAACGTTTCTTCAATCAAAAAGCTTATGAAGATTTAGGATATGCTAAACTTGATACTTATCGTGAACTGCGCAGCGGTTTTCCTGAAGTAGTTTATTGTGCCAATAAACCAGATGAATATTTAGCTGCTATATATAAGCGTTTAATGGATTCTTATGGTGAAGTATACGGTACGAGAGCTACACCAGCTCAATATGAACTTGTAAAAAAAGTGTTGCCGCAGATTGTTTATGATCCTATAGCACGTACACTCAAGCAGGAACGACCTGATAAACAGCACATTGGTTGTATAGCTGTATGTACTGCTGGTACTGCAGATATTTCTGTTGCTGAAGAAGCAGCGCAGACAGCTGAGTTCTTCGGTGCGAACGTACAGCGTTTCTATGATGTTGGTGTAAGTGGTATTCATCGTCTGATAGATAAAGTGGAACAATTACAGAAAGCTAATTGTATAGTAGCGGTAGCTGGTATGGAAGGAGCTCTTGCAAGTGTTATTGGGGGCTTAGTGCGTAATCCTGTTATTGCTGTTCCAACATCTGTTGGTTATGGTGCTAGCTTTCATGGACTTAGTGCACTTTTGACAATGATAAATTCATGTGCTAACTGTGTATCAGTAGTAAATATTGATAACGGTTACGGAGCAGGCTATATTGCAACACAAATAAACCGTTTGGCATCAGATAAGTTTTAAAAATTAAAATTGCAATGGATATGTGATTCATAATTTGCTTGCAGGAGGGATGATTATGAATGACACTTTGAAAAATGAAAAAATTGCTAAAAAGATGATTTTATTACAGGAAGAGCTGAAGAAATTTGGCAAAGTAATGATTGCTTTCAGCGGTGGTGTAGATTCAACTTTTTTGTTGAAAGCAGCACAGCTTGCTTTGGAAAATCGAGTTACAGCGGTTACTGCACGTTCAGGGTTAATTCCTGAGCGGGATTTAGCTGAAGCAGAAGACTTTTGTAAGCAGCAGGGAATTCGTCATATTTATTATGATTTTGATGAATTTGCCATAGATGGCTTTGCTGAAAATCCGGTTAATCGATGTTATATTTGTAAAAAGGCATTGTTCAGTAATTTGCTGGATATAGCTGAAAAAAATAACAGCGTTCTTTGCGAAGGCTCTAATTTAGATGATCTTAATGATTATCGCCCTGGCTTAAAAGCTTTAGCTGAGCTTAATGTGCAAAGTCCGCTGTGTGCTGTATGCTTGACTAAAGCAGAAATCCGCCTGCTGTCTGACGAATTGAATTTGCCGACCTGGAATAAGCCTTCTTTTGCCTGTTTGGCATCAAGATTTGCTTATGGTGAACAAATTACTACGGTTAAGCTTGAAATTGTGGATAAAGCAGAACAGCTTTTATGGGATTTAGGCTTTAAACAATTTCGTGTGCGTGTACATGGAAATTTAGCACGAATTGAGCTATTACAGGAAGAATTGCCGCAGTTGTTTGCAGAATCTAAGCACAGATTTATTTATGAAAAATTACATGAGTTAGGCTTTAGTTATGTGACTGTGGATTTGCTAGGTTATCGTACTGGCAGTATGAATGAAAATTTATCATAAAAATTGGAGGAAAAAATGAAAAGCTTATATTTAGAATGTAACGCAGGTATCAGCGGTGATATGTTAGTAGCAGCACTTTTAGATATTGGAGCAGATAAGGAAACATTGGACAAAGCATTGAAGAGTATTCCTGATGCTGGTTTTAATTATAAGATTAGCCGTGTACAGAAGGCTGGTGTAGAATGCTGTGATTTTGATGTCATTTTAGATTCTGAACATGAAAATCATGATCATGATATGACTTTTCTGCACGGACATAGCAATAGTGATGCACAAGCTTGTGAACACCATGTGCATCACGAACATCATCATCATGAACATCGTGGTTTAAAAGAAATTATTAAAATTATTGATGCTGTAAGCATGAGTGATAAAGCTCGTTCGTTGGCATTAAAAATATTTGATATTCTTGCAGATGCTGAAGGAAAAGCACATGCTGTTTCTAAAGAGAAAGTTCATTTTCATGAGGTTGGAGCTATTGATTCTATTGTGGATATTGTGGCTATAGCTGTGTGCGTTGATAATTTAGGAATAGAAAATGTTATTGTTCCAGAATTATGTGAAGGTAAGGGGACTGTGCGCTGCCAACATGGAGTATTGCCTGTGCCTGTACCGGCAACAGCTAATATAATGCAGAAATATGGTTTTAACGTGCATCTCTTGCCTGTACAGGGAGAATTTGTTACACCTACAGGTGCAGCAGCAGCGGCGGCTCTTATGACTAGCGATAAATTACCAGAAAAATTTAAACTTTTAGCTGTTGGCTTGGGAGCGGGAAAACGTTGTTATGAACATCCAAGCATACTTAGAATAATGTTAATAGAGCACGAAGCTCAAAAAAAAACTCTATAAGTAAATTTGTTTTACAGAATGATGTTATTTGTAAATTGGAAACAGATATAGATGATTGCAGTGGCGAGATTTTAGGTTATACGATGGAGCGGTTGATGGCAGCAGGAGCTTTGGATGTCCATTATAAGCCGGTATTTATGAAAAAGAATCGTCCGGCATGGGAGTTAACGGTTATTTGCGATGAACAGCATAAAGCTGATTTAGAGAGAATAATTTTTACAGAAACAACAACTATAGGTATTCGCTGTTCGAAAATGACAAGATCAATTCTGCCGCGTAAAAAGGCTGTAGTACAAACTTCTTACGGTGAAGTTGAAGTAAAGTTATGTAGTTTAGATAAGCAAGAATATCGTTATGTAGAATTTGCGAGTGCGGTACGTTTAGCACAAAATCATGGAGTCGCATTACAGGATATTTATAATGCAGTAAAAGAAACATCTTCGATACGAGAATTATGATTATTATGTCTGTATACATAGTATAATAATAGAATAGAGATAGGCTGCAGATTGCATTATAAATTGAAATGATATGTAATCTGTGGCTTTTCTTAATTTTGATGGATTTGTATACCCATTCTTATGAAAGGTGCTTTCAAATAAAGAGCAATCTAAATGAAAGACTTATATTTGTAAGAATGTATATGGATATGCTATAATTAAATATTAATATAGATAGTAAGGAGGATTTAGCAATGGCTAAATTAAAAATTGTACTTGCCGGAAATCCGGTTCTGCGAGAAGTCGCTAAACCGGTAGAGCGTATAGATAAAAAATTACAACGTTTGCTTAAGGATATGGCAGAGACTATGTATGCAGCTGATGGTGTAGGTTTGGCAGCACCTCAAGTTGGAGTATCAAAACGTATTGTTGTTATTGATGTTGGTGATGGCTTATATGAACTCATTAATCCTGTCATTATAAAAAAAGAAGGCTCAGTATTGGGCAGTGAGGGATGTCTATCTGTGCCGGATTATGAGGGAGAAGTTGAGCGTGCTGAATATGTGGAATGTGAGTTTACTGATAAAACGGGTCAGAGAATGATACTTTCTGCTAGTGGTCTTTTAGCAATTTGTATTCAGCATGAACTTGATCATTTAGATGGACTTTTATTCATTGATAAAGCTAAGACTATTTCTCCCAAGAAAAAAGATAATCTGGAGGTATAATAATGCGTATAGTATTTATGGGAACTCCTGATTTTGCAGTAGGCAGTTTGCAGGCATTAAGTGATAGTGGAAAACATGAAATTGCAGCAGTAGTAACGCAGCCTGACCGTCCAAAGGGACGCGGCAATAAAATGCTTATGACTCCTGTTAAAGAGTATGCACAGAGTAAGAATTATGTTGTATACCAACCTCAGAAAGTAAAAACAGAAGAATTTGTAAATATATTACGTCAACTTCAGCCAGAGCTTATTGTAGTAGCTGCTTTTGGACAGTTTCTTAGCAAAGAGATTTTGGACTTGCCTAAATACGGCTGTATTAATGTACATGCCTCTTTATTGCCGAAGTATCGTGGTGCTGCACCTATTCAGTACGCTATTATTAATGGGGAAAAAGAATCAGGCGTAACAATTATGCAGATGGATATAGGTATGGATACGGGAGCTATGCTTTCTAAGGTTACTGTTCCCATTAATGAAAATACAACTATGGGAGAACTGCATGATGAACTAAAGATTAAAGGTGCAGCGTTGCTGCTGAAAACTATTGATTTAATTGCAGATGGAAAAGTTTTTGCTGTGCCTCAGGATAATAATGCGGCAAGTTATGCTACATTGCTGGACAGAAGTATGGAGCATATTGACTGGAACAGGAGTGCACAAGATGTACATAATCTTATTCGTGGGTTCAATCCTGCACCAAGTACTTTTACCAAGCTTCCCAATGGTAAGAGTTTGAAGATATGGGAAAGCCGCTTATCGGATAAAATTAGCGATGCGGCAGCAGGTACTGTTATAGAGATTATGAAACATAGTTTTTTCGTTGCTTGTGGTGAGGGAGTATTAGAGATAACAGAAGTACAGCCAGAATCGAAAAAGCGTATGTCTGCCCAGGCTTTTTTGGGCGGAAGAGGAGTACAGCAGGGAGATATACTGCTTTGATTTATTAAGAAAAAAGTTCAGAAAAATTGAAGGAGTTTCCCTGTAATGGAAGAAAATGTATTTAAACCTAAAAAAAGAATATTTATGGCTTTGACTTCAATAAGTGCTCTTCTGGGAGCAATGATGGTATATGTTGTTTGGAAAGTAACTTTTCCCGGATTATACCAAATAAGTTGGGTACTGCCTATTGCTTTTGGAGCTTTAGGAGTGGCTATTGTCATGGCGATGCTAACTGGCGTTTTAGGTATAGTTATGGCTCTTTTAGGTATTCCTGTGCTGAAAATTTTATATTTTTGGGCTTGGAAAGCGATAAATATCTTATTTCCTTTTGCGGTTGTTTTAGGACGTTTGTTTAATATACCGCGAAGTAAAATTGAGCAGTCTTTTATTGAAGTAAGCAATAAATTGGTATTACAGCATAAGGTTAAAGTACCGCCTGAAAGAATTATGATTCTTACACCGCACTGTATTCAGCTTGATACCTGTGTACATAAAATTACTCGTAATGTAGAAAATTGTCGTCAATGCGGTCGCTGCAGTGTTGGCTCTATGTTGGCACTGGCACATAAATATGGCTGTCATTTTGCTGTAGCTACTGGTGGCACACTTGCACGTCAGATGGTTAAGCAGGCAAGACCTAAGGCTATTGTAGCAGTAGCTTGTGAGCGAGATCTTACAAGTGGAATACAGGATGTTTTTCCGTTACCTGTATTGGGTGTACTTAATGAACGTCCTTTTGGACCTTGCTTTAATACTCGTGTGGATATAAAAAAACTTGAAAAAGCAATTTTAGCATTTATGGAAGATGATGATGACCTAGGAAAGGAATCTGATGGAAAGAAAAACTAATTATCCTGATACTGCGCGTGGTGCAGCAGCACTTCTTGTACGTATGGTACTTGAAGACGGAGCTTATACGAATATAGTTCTTAATCAGTATTTGCGCGGCAGCAGGCTTAATGATTTGGACAGAAGGCTGGCAACTGAATTAGTATATGGTACTGTGAAGGCTAAGGGAACATTGGATTGGTATTTGGAACAATGTGTAAGTCGACCTTTGAATAAGGTTAACAAGGATATTTTAAGTATTCTGCGTGTCAGTGTCTATCAATTGCTTTATATGGAACGTATACCAGCTTCAGCTGCTGTAAATGAAGCTGTAAAACTTACGCGTTGTGTTAGTCATGAAGGCGGTGCAAAGTTTGTTAATGGTGTTTTGCGCGGATTGTTACGTAAGCAGGTAGCGGGTGAATTTATTATTCCTGCATTGGAAAAAGATGATGCAGGATATATGGCGATAAAATATTATCATCCACGTTGGCTGATAAAAAGATGGCTTGGGCCATGGGGAAAAGAAGGAACAGAAAAACTTCTATCGTTTAATAATAGTCCAGCACCAGTGTGCCTGCGAGTCAATACCTTGATAACGACACGACAGAAATTATTGGATATTCTTACTGATATGGGAGCAGCAGTTGTTCCTTCATCTTGGAGTGAAGATGGTATTGTTGCCTCTAAGCTGCCTCCCTTAAATGTCCTTATGAATGTATTGCCTGGTTATTTTTATATTCAGGATGAAAGTTCAATGTTAGTTGCAGCTGTTTTGGCACCCGAAAAAGGAATGAAGATATTAGATTTGTGCAGTGCACCAGGAGGAAAAAGCACACATTTGGCACAGTTGATGTGTGATCAAGGGGAAATTATAGCTTGTGATATTCATGAACATAAATTGCAGTTGGTTGCCGAGAATGCTGCTAGATTGAAACTGAATTGTATAAAACCTTTCTTTAATGATGCAGCAAAGTTTCGTGAAGAATGGATAGAAAGTTTTGACAGAGTGCTAGTGGATGCCCCCTGTTCCGGGATGGGTGTATTACGACGCCGCGCAGAAGCACGTTGGCGTAAACAACGCACTGATTTGAAAGTTTTTCCGCCGCTGCAGTTAGCTATTCTTGAGAATGCTACTCGTTATGTAAAAAGAGGAGGAACATTGGTTTATAGTACCTGTACTATTGAACAAAGTGAAAATCATTACTTAGTTGAAGAATTTTTAACAAAACATCATGATTGGCAGAGAGTTAGTTTTAAGCATCCGCTGACAGGAAAGCAGGTAGATGAATTGCAGCTGCTGCCGCAAAATGATGGCGTAGATGGTTTTTATATTTGCAAATTGAGCAGATGTAAATAAAGCTATACTTATGGACGGTAAAAGCAAATGAAACAGGATATATTTGGTTTGACAATAGAAAAACTGCAGGAAGTGCTGGTAACAGCAGGAATGAAAAAATTTCGCGCCAAGCAGATTTTTCAATGGTTGTATCAGAAATCGGTGTTTGATTTTCAAGAAATGCATAATCTTGGTAAAAGTGATATTGCATTATTGGAATCTTCCTTTTGCGTTATGCCGCAGGAATTAAAAATTTTGCGTGAACAAAATTCTTCTGACGGTATGACCAGTAAACTACTTATAGGTTTAGCAGATGGAAATTCTGTAGAAACGGTGCTTATGCATCATGATTATGGTTACAGTGTATGTGTCTCCAGTCAGGTTGGCTGCGATATGCATTGTGCTTTTTGTGCAAGCGGTTTAAATGGTGCAGTACGTAATCTTTCAGCAGCAGAGATTATTGCACAGGTTTATTTATTTAATGAGCGTCTGCGTAAAAAAAATGCTGTGGTGAGTCGCGTGGTTGTTATGGGCAGTGGGGAACCAATGCTGAATTTTGATAATGTTCTGGGTGCTTTGGATTTTTTGCATTGTAAAGATACCTGTAATATGAGTTATCGTAATATGACAATATCTACTTGTGGAATTATTCCGGGAATTAAATTGTTGGCTCAGCAGCAGAAACCTATTAATTTGGCAATTTCTCTTCATGCAGTAAAAAATGATTTGCGTACAGCATTAATGCCAGTTAATAAGGGTTTTCCTTTTGTAGATGTTTTGAGAGCAGCAGAAGATTACAGCAAGGCAAGCGGCAGACAGATAACCTATGAATATATCTTATTACGGGGAAAAAATGACAGTATGCAGGATGCGGAGCTGTTGAGCAATTATCTGCGTTATAAGCAGGCTGTTGTAAATTTAATACCGGCTAATCCTGTGCCGGAACAAGGA
Source organism: uncultured Phascolarctobacterium sp. (assembly GCA_964630355.1). GTDB lineage: Bacteria > Bacillota > Negativicutes > Acidaminococcales > Acidaminococcaceae > Phascolarctobacterium_A. The sequence continues at coordinate 14,833 of CAZVSX010000023.1, read as the reverse complement.
TTTGAACGGCCTTCAAAGCAAGCAATTGAAAGATTTTTGCATATTTTGCAGAAAAACAGGATTAATGCTACGGTGCGTAAAGAAATGGGTAAGGATATAGATGCAGCCTGTGGTCAACTGCGGGCAAAATTTGCCAGGGAACAGGAGCAGGAGTAATGCAGGTAATCAGTAAAACTCATGTAGGCTTGGTAAGAGATAACAATGAAGATGCATTATTAGTACGCGAACCTTATTTGTTTGCAGTTGCTGATGGTATGGGTGGTTATGCTGCCGGCGAAATTGCCAGCCGTTCAACTATTAAAGCGTTTGAGGTTGCAACTCATAGCCTGCGCCACGAGCTCGGAGAAAAAAGTATTAGAAAAATTATGCTGGAGGCTTTTGAAAAAGCTAATAAGCATGTTTTTAAGATGGCGGTAAGTAATGAACAATATACTGGAATGGGTACAACAATGACAGCATTGTATTTGCCTGGAGATGGCATAGGATATTGCTGCCATGTTGGCGACAGTCGTTTGTATCTTTATAGAGATGACAGCTTGCAGCAACTTACTCATGATCATACTTTGGTAGCTGATTTACAGGAGCAGGGGAAAATTACAGATGAAGAAGCTTTTGTTCATCCGCAAAGACATATTTTGTTACAGGCATTAGGAGTAGAAGAAAGCATAAAGGCTGATTTTTTTCGTTTTAAGTTACAAGAAAATGATCGTCTTTTGCTTTGCAGTGATGGTCTTTCCGATATGCTGCGGGCAAAAGAAATAGCTCAGCTCATTGGGGGAGCTGACTTAAAGCTGGCGGCTGATAAATTACTGGAGCAAAGTCTTGATAATGGCGGACGGGATAATGTATCTATAATTTTGATTGATTTAGCAAGTCAGGGGGAGGAAAGCTCTAATGGATAAGAACTGTAAAACCATTTTGAATGAACGGTATAAAGTTATCCGTCCCATAGGTTATGGTGGTATGGCAGAGGTTTTTCTGGCTCATGATGAATTGCTGGATCGTAATGTTGCTGTAAAAATGCTGCGGGATCAGTTTTTGGAAGACAAAGAATTGTTAGAACAATTTCGCAGAGAAGCAAAATCAGCAGCACGATTGGTACATCCATATATTATTAATATTTATGATGTTATTTCTGAAGGCAGCAATCAGTATATAGTCATGGAATATGTTGATGGCGTTACTCTTAAAGAATATATGCAGGAGCATAAGCTTAGTTTAAATGCCGTACTGGAAATAGGTGTAAGACTTGCAGATGCTTTGCAGCATGCACATAGCCATAATATTATTCATTGTGATATAAAGCCTCAGAATATTTTAATTGATAAGAACATGAATCCTAAAATTGCTGATTTTGGAATAGCTAAAATGGTTACAAATCAGACAATGGTTTATTCCAAAGCAGTAATGGGGTCGGTTCATTATATTTCTCCGGAACAAGCTTGTGGCGGCAAAATTACTGCTTCCAGTGATGTTTATTCATTGGGGATTGTACTTTTTGAAATGATTACTGGTCAAGTGCCTTATGTTGGCAATACGGCATTATCTGTTGCTATGATGCATGTAGAAAAACCTGTGCCGCAACTAAAAAATTATATGGAACAGCCACCAAAAGGCTTGCAGGAGATTATCAATAAAGCACTTGCAAAGCATATAGAAGATCGTTATGCTAATGCTGGTCAAATGCGTCGTGATTTGCTGAATCTTAAAATGAAACTGTTTCCGTTCAGCAGTGAGGATTATAGGCAGGAATTGGGAGCAGTAAAAAAACCTAAAACTGAATGTACTGATGTGCTTGATGATGGAGCTACAATGATAATGAAGCCGTTACGAAGCAATGGTATAAAAAACCAATCAGTGAACAATGCTAAAAATGATGAAAGTAATCAGAATGCAGAACCCAAAGAGAAAGCTGGTGCAGAAGAAGTTATGCCAAGAAAGAAAAAAATTAACTATACTAAGCTGTTGCTGATGATTACAGCTATGGTAGTAGCTGTTTCTGTAGCTGCTAATTTTATTTTAAATCGTACATTGGCTGAAACTGTTGTGCCGAATGTTAATAATATGATGGTGGTTGAAGCACAGAAACTTTTAGAAGAGAAACAGTTTAAGGTTGAGCTTGAAGAAAAATATGGTGAACCTGAGAAATTTAAACCTGGAACAGTTATGGAGCAATCTCCTAAAGCTGGAGAAAAACGTAAGCAGGGAAGCCTGGTTATTTTAACTATATGTAAAGGTGCGGAGATAAAACCAGTTCCTGAAATTATAGGTATGTCGTTGGAAAAAGCTCGCCAACAGCTGGAAACAAATGGATTTAAGTTAGGCAATGTCACTCGTAGGTATGAAAAAGGCGGCAAAAATGGTGCTGTTTTAAGTCAATCACCTAAAGGTCTTGATAAGATGCCTAAAGGCAGCAGTATTGACGTTGTAATTAATGAGGGTGATAAGGCAGTACCAAATATTATTGGCAAATCAGTTAAAGAGGTAAATGATATTTTGCTGAAAGCTGGGTTGAAGTTAGGCGAAATAAAAAAAATACAGGATGCTACTGCTAAGAAAAATGTTGTTTTAGCTTGCGATCCTGGAGTTGGAAGTAATTTGCCTGAAGGTGCAGCTGTAAGCGTAACTATTTCTGAAGGTGCTAAGAAAAGTGCATATGTAGATTTTGTTGTTCCTAGCGGTAAGCCTGTAAAAGTTCAGATTATTTTGCAGGATGATAATGGTAAAAGTACGCTTTATACAGGTACACAAAATGGGAATGTGCGTTTGCGCCAGAAAGTTGAATATGTAGGAAATGCAAGCATAAAGTTTTTCTGTGATGGAAAGCTTATAAATGAAAAGGTATTTTAGGCTATGACAGAGAATTTACAAGGCAGGGTTTTAAAAAACTATAACGGTTACTATTATGTTCTTGCAGATAGCAGCAGCGAAATTTATACATGCAAAGTTAAGGGTCGAATGAAAAAAAATCGATTTTCATTAGCAACTGGTGATATAGTAATGTTTGAGCTCAGCAGTAAAGAAAAATGCGAAGGCATGATTACAGCTGTTATGGCACGGAAAAATTTTTTGGTGCGTCCAACAATGGCAAATATTGATTTGTTTGTTGCTGCTTTTGCCTGTGTTAATCCGGATTTTAGTTATCTTTTGGCAGATAAGCTGTTAGCATTAGCCAAGTTAGCTAATATACCTGCACTCTTAGTGTTAAATAAAGAAGATAATGCACCAAAAGGATTAATAGAACAGGTACGTAAAGTATATGAACCTATAGGTTATGAGGTATATGCTATTTCTGCACGTTGTGGTACAGGAATAGAAACTTTGCGTGAACGGCTGCGTGGAAAAATTTGTGCTTTTGGTGGGCCTTCTGGTGTAGGAAAGTCATCTACAATTAACGCTATTGACAACAGTGTTGATTTACGGATTGGAGCAGTAAGTGAAAAAATAGGACGTGGACGTCATACCACACGTTATGCGCAGTTATTACCTTTTGATGATGGATATATAGCAGATACTCCTGGATTCGGAAATTTATTGTTGGAAGGATTGAATGCTGAACAGGTACGTGCTGGTTTTAGGGAGTTTACAGTTTACGAAACTAGTTGCCGTTTCTGCCCCTGTACACATACCCATGAGCCTGTTTGTGGAGTAAAGGAAGCTGTGGCAGTAGGTGAAATTGCTGCCAGTCGCTATGAATCCTACATAGCAATGTTAGATGAAGTTAAAATTTTGCAGGAGAAAGAAGGAAGAAAATAATGATTAAAGTAGCACCATCTATTTTATCTGCTGATTTTGCCTATCTGGCAGATGAAATTAAAAAAATTGAAAATGCAGGTGCAGATTGGGTACATATTGACGTAATGGATGGGCAGTTTGTTCCTAATTTGACTTTTGGTGCACCAGTTGTAAAAAAAATTAGAAAGGTGACAAAGTTGTTTTTTGACTGTCATTTAATGGTCGAAAATCCGGAGAAATATATTGCCGATTTTAAAGATGCTGGTGCCGATCAAATTGTTGTACATGCAGAAACAACTAAACATTTGCACCGTTGTATTCAGCAGATAAAGGGTGCAGGATTGAAAGCAGGAGTAGCTTTGAATCCTGCAACGAGCTTGAGTACTATTGAAGAAATTCTTCCGTATGTTGATATGGTTTTATTGATGACCGTTAATCCAGGGTTTGGAGGGCAGTCTTTTATTGAAAGTATGGTAGCAAAGATTGAACGACTGCATAATATGCTGAAAGAACGCGGTCTTACTGTTGATATTCAAGTAGACGGCGGTATTAATGAAAAAACAGCCAGATTGGTTCGTAAGGCTGGAGCTACTGTACTTGTTGCAGGTTCCTTTGTTTATGGAGCAGAGGATACTGCTGAGGCTATTGCCAGTTTGAAAGCATAATTATAAGTTTTAAATAAAAACTACAGGTAAAAATAAAAAAATTTTTAGTAGAATAATTACTGTCAAGATAGTTTTGATGGATGTCTTCTGTGCTTTACAGGATACATCCATTTTTTTATTTGCAGGTATTAATGAATTTATCAATCTTTATACTGAAATTTTGTATTTTTATACTTGTGTTTTTGCTTGAACAGTGATAAGATATAAAAAACAGCTGAAATGAATTTTTGCTTATTGTGGGGGAATATAAATATGGTTATCTTTAGACAGGCAACATTTAATGATGTTGAACATATACATAAATTGCTGAATGATTATGCGAAAGAAGGCTTAATGCTGCCGCGTTCACGCAATGCTATTTATGAGAATCTGCGAGATTATATTTTAGCAGTAGAAAATAATCGTCTTTTAGGCTGCGGCGCACTGCATTTTGTTTGGGATAGATTGGCAGAGATACGTTCAATTGCAGTAGAGCCGACTTTGAAAAAAACAGGTATTGGTCGTCAGCTTATTGAACATTTGGAAAAAGAAGGAGTTGAGCGTGGTGTAACTATGTTTTTTGCGCTTACTTATCAACCGGGATTTTTTGCAAAATGTGATTATATTGAAACAGCTAAGGATAAGTTGCCTCAGAAAGTATGGAAGGAATGTGTTTATTGTCCGCAATATCCATACTGTAATGAAATTGCTTTTGTAAAAACAACAGTTGACTATGAACCTTCAGATATTAAATTTTAATGATTTTTAAATTACAGCTGCTGATAAAAGTTTATATTTATAGCATTAAAAACAAAAAATAAATCTAGATATATTTATACGGAATAAGTCTGATAAAAATTTTGTCATTAGGAAAGACAGAAATCATCAGGCTTATTTTATTTGTTGTTTTTCTTAAACATTAGTTTGTGAATTTACTGTGCGGTACTTTTAAATTTAGCAGTTCAATGTTAAAATATAATAACGGATAATATTTATCGAAAGATTTTACTTATAGGAAATTAGTAATTGAAACAGAATGAAAAAATTATTAGGAAAGAGGTTGTGTAAATGAAATTATTTTCTTGGAATGTTAATGGTTTACGTGCATGTATGACTAAAGGATTCGCAGAGTTTTTACAGGAAACAGCACCTGATATAATTTGTTTGCAGGAAACGAAAATGCATAGGGAACAGGCAGACTTTGTGTTTCCTGGATATGAGGAATATTGGAACAGTGCAGAACGTAAAGGATATTCTGGTACAGCTGTTTTTACTAAGGTAAAGCCTTTAAAAGTAACTTATGGAATGGGGATGGAAGAACACGATAAAGAAGGTCGTGTTATTACGCTGGAATTTCCTGATTTTTTTCTAGTGACTGTATATACTCCAAACTCTAAGGATGGATTGCTGCGTTTGGATTATCGAATGGTATGGGACAGTTTGTTTCGTGAATATTTACAGAAACTTGATGCAGTAAAACCTGTTATTGCCTGTGGAGATTTTAATGTTGCAGCAGAAGAAATTGACTTGAAAAATCCTAAAACAAATCGCCGTAATGCTGGTTTTACTGATGAGGAACGCGGTAAATTCCGTGAGCTTAAAGCTGGAGGTTTTACGGATGCCTTTCGCTATTTGCATCCAGATGAAGTGAAATATAGCTGGTGGAGTTACCGTTTTAAGGCACGTGAAAAAAATTCAGGTTGGCGTATTGATTATTTTGTTGTTTCGGATCGTATGACAGAAAAATTAAATAAAGCTGAGATTCATAATGAAGTTTATGGCAGTGACCATTGTCCTGTAAGTATTGAAATAGAGATATAGATTAAATATAAACAGCTGGAGGTAAATATGGATTTCAAAATACAGGCACCTTTTGCACCGGCTGGAGATCAACCGCAGGCTATTGAAAAATTGGCAGAGGGTGTAAAACAAGGTTTACATACACAAGTTCTTTTAGGTGCTACAGGTACTGGTAAGACTTATACTATAGCTCAGGTAATTAATAAAGTACGTAAGCCTACTTTGGTAATTGCACATAATAAAACTTTGGCAGCACAGCTGGCTAGCGAATTGAAGGCTTTTTTTCCAGAAAATGCGGTTGAATATTTTGTTTCTTATTATGATTATTACCAACCAGAGGCTTATATACCTCAGTCAGATACTTACATAGAAAAAGATGCTTCGATTAACGACGAAATTGATAAACTGCGGCATAGTGCGACAAGTGCATTATTTGAACGTAAAGATGTTATTATTGTTGCAAGTGTATCTTGTATATATGGTTTAGGTGCACCGCAGGAATATTATGACATGGTACTGTCTTTGCGTTTAGGACAGATAATTGATCGCCAGAAAATTTTACATAAGCTGGTAGAGATTCAGTATATGCGTAATGACATAGATTTTAAACGTGGAACTTTTCGCGTTCGTGGAGATGTTATTGAGGTTATACCTGCTGCCTATGGTGAGAAGGCTGTGCGTATCGAAATGTTTGACGATGAAGTTGACCGTATAGTGGAATTTGATGTATTAACAGGAGAGATATTATCTAAGCGCAATCATGTAGCAATCTTTCCGGCATCACACTATGTTACCAGTCGTGAGAATCTTGAACGTGCAATGAGTGATATACGTGAAGAATTAAAGGATAGATTAGAATATCTGCATCATAATTTTAAGACACTTGAGGCACAGCGTTTGGAACAAAGAACTAATTATGATTTGGAAATGATGCAGGAGATGGGTTATTGCTCCGGAATTGAAAATTATTCACGCCATCTTGCCGGACGAAAAGCAGGAGAAGCACCGTTTACATTGGTGAACTATTTTCCCCAAGATTTTCTTTTGGTAGTAGATGAATCTCATGTGACATTACCACAGATTAGAGCTATGTATGCAGGAGACCGTTCACGTAAGGAAATGTTAGTGGAGCATGGGTTTCGTCTGCCGTCTGCTTATGATAACCGTCCGCTGACTTTTGATGAATTTCAAAAGCAAATTAACCAAGCTGTTTATGTTTCGGCAACACCGGCGCAGTATGAACTGGAGCAGGCGGATAATGTAGTTGAACAGATTATAAGACCTACGGGATTACTTGATCCTCGGATTGAAATTCGTCCTATAAAAGGGCAGATAGATGATTTGTTGGGAGAAATAAATAAGGTTGCAGCGACTGGAGAACGTATATTAGTAACAACACTTACTAAGCGTATGGCAGAGGATTTGACAGATTATCTGAAACAGGCAGGAATACATGTGCGTTATCTGCATTCTGAAATTGCTACTATCGAAAGGGCTGAAATAATAGACAGTTTGAGAGCAGGTAAATTTGATGTTCTTGTTGGAATAAATCTTCTGCGTGAAGGTTTGGATTTGCCAGAAGTTTCTTTAATAGCTATTCTTGATGCTGATAAGGAAGGTTTTTTGCGCAGTGACACGGCTATGATTCAGACGATAGGACGTGCTGCACGTAATGAGCATGGACGTGTAATTATGTATGCTGACAGAATTACAGACAGTATGCAGCGAGCAATTGATGAAACTAACCGCCGTCGTGAAAAACAGGCGGCATATAATAAAGAACATGGGATTATCCCTAAAACAGTTTATAAGGAACAACGGCAGTTAATAAAACTGACAAAGGTAGCAGATAATGAAGAAAATACTGCTTATGGTGTCGTAAATAGTAAAACGTTGCAGAAGAAATCTGCAAAGGAGATGAATATTATGGCACGTGAACTGGAACGTCGGATGCAGGAGGCTGCTAAGACTCTTGACTTTGAAGCAGCAGCTGAATTGCGTGATCAGCTTATCGTTATCAAAGGACAGTTGGGGCAGAAATTGGTTCCGAAAAAGAAGAGGTAAGAAAATGCAGGGTAATTTAATAGTTAAGGGTGCAAGACAGCATAATCTGAAGAATATAACAGTATCAATACCGCGTAATAAGTTAGTTGTTATTACAGGCCTTTCCGGAAGTGGTAAAAGCAGTTTGGCTTTTGATACTATTTACGCAGAAGGGCAGCGTCGTTATGTAGAATCACTTTCAGCTTATGCACGTCAGTTTTTGGGACAGATGGATAAGCCGGATGTAGATTATATTGAAGGGTTAAGTCCTGCTATTTCTATTGACCAAAAAACAACAAGCCGTAATCCACGTTCTACTGTTGGCACTGTAACGGAAATTTATGATTATCTGCGCCTTTTGTTTGCACGTGCAGGTGAACCGCATTGTCCTAAATGCGGAAAACTTATAGAACAGCAGACTGTACAGCAGATAGTTGATCGTGTATTAGAACTTTCAGAAGGTACACGCTTTATGATTATGGCACCATTAGTACGTGGGCGTAAAGGCGAACATATGAAAGTTATTGATGATATGCGGCGTGCAGGTTATGTACGTATGTATATAGATGGTGCTGTTCGTACACTTGATGAAGATATTAAACTTGATAAAAAACGCAAGCATAGTATTTCTGTAATTATTGATCGTTTGGCTGTACGTGAAGGTATTCAGCAGCGCTTGACTGATTCGGTAGAAACAGCATTGAAATTGGCAGATGGTTTTGTTGAAGTAGCATTATTAGGTGATAAGGCTGAAACAATGCTTTTCAGTGAACATTTTGCCTGCAACGACTGTGGCGTGAGTCTTCCTGTGATTGAGCCAAGACTTTTTTCTTTCAACAATCCATTTGGTGCTTGTCCTGATTGCACTGGTTTGGGTGTGCATATGGAGTTTGATAAGGCTCTTATTATTCCAGATTCTGATAAAAGTTTTGCTGATAGGTGTATAGCTTGTTTCAGCAATAATCTTAATTCATATTTTATGAAGCAGTTAGGAGCTGTGCTGCAGTGTTATGGTTATTCGTATGATACAAAATGGAATGAATTACCGGAAGAAATGCAGCAGTTGCTTTGGGATGGTGCAGGAGAACGTAAATTTTCTTTTCTTTATGAAAACTTGCAGGGAGAAGTTAAAGAACACAATACAACTTTTGATGGTATTTTAAATGTATTAAAACGCCGTTATCGTGAAGCTTTCAGCGACAGTATGCGTCAGGATTTAGAGGAGTTTATGACAAGCATTCCCTGTTCAGCCTGCCGTGGCAGCAGATTGAAACCAGAGGCATTGGCTGTGTTGATTGGTGGAAAAAATATCTGTGAAGTTACGGCAATGACTGTACGTGACTGCTTGAAGTTTTTTGATGCCTTATCTTTAACTCACAGACAACAGTTGATTGCTAAACAAGTATTGAAAGAGATTAAGGCACGTTTACAGTTTTTAAATGATGTGGGGTTGGATTATTTAACTTTAGACCGCAGTGCAGGCACGCTTAGCGGCGGTGAAGCACAGAGAATTCGGTTAGCTACGCAGATAGGCAGTGGTCTTACAGGGGTGCTTTATATTTTAGATGAACCAAGCATTGGTTTGCATCAACGTGATAACAGTAAGCTTTTAGAAACGCTGAAACATTTGCGTGATTTAGGAAATACACTTATTGTTGTAGAACATGACGAAGAAACTATGTATGCTGCTGATGAAATTGTGGACATAGGTCCAGGTGCTGGTGAACATGGCGGTGAAATTGTAGCTCAGGGAACAGCAGAGCAGATTAAAAATATGGAAAAATCTGTTACTGGCAACTATCTCAGTGGAAGACAGTTTATTCCTGTACCAAAGCAGCGTCGGGAATGTGATGGCAGAAAACTGACTATTTGTGGTGCACGTGCTAATAATCTTAAAAACCTAGACGTTTCTATTCCTTTGGGCGTTTTTACAGTAATTACTGGTGTCAGCGGCAGTGGTAAATCAACCTTAATTAATGATATTCTATATAATACATTGGCGGCGAAACTTAATGGAGCACGTCTGCGGCCGGCAGAACATGATACTATTGAAGGAACAGAGCATATAGATAAGGTTATAAATATTGATCAATCTCCTATTGGACGTACTCCTCGTTCTAATCCTGCAACTTATACTGGCGTTTTTGATTTTATCCGTGAACTGTTCAGTCAAACAAACGAAGCTAAGATGCGTGGCTATAAGGCAGGTCGCTTTAGCTTTAATGTTAAAGGGGGACGCTGCGAGGACTGTAAAGGAGATGGTGTAAATAAAATAGAAATGAATTTTTTACCGGACGTTTATGTGCCGTGCGAGGTTTGTCATGGTGCCCGCTATAATCGTGATACGTTAGAAGTACATTATAAAGGTAAAACTATTGCAGATGTTCTGGATATGACAGTGACAGAGGCTTGTGAGTTTTTTAAAAATCAGCAGCGTATTTATCGTAAGCTGGCAGTTTTGGAAGATGTTGGACTGGGTTATATTCACTTGGGGCAGGCAGCAACAACTCTTAGTGGCGGTGAGGCACAGCGTGTAAAGTTAGCAACAGAGCTGTCGCGGCGCAGTACTGGACGTACAGTTTATATTTTGGATGAACCTACTACCGGTTTACATATTGCTGATGTGCATAAGTTGTTAGATGTATTAAAGCGTCTGGTAGAAGCAGGTGATAGTGTGATTGTTATTGAGCATAATTTAGATGTTATTAAGACTGCGGATTATGTTATTGATTTAGGGCCAGAGGGTGGAGATAAGGGTGGTACTCTGGTTGCCTGCGGAACACCAGAACAAATTGCTAAAGTAAAAAAATCTTATACAGGACAATATATAAAGCAGGAACTGTCAAAGGCTAAACAAAATGGGTGGTATTTATGACAGACTTCAGTGAATCCATAAAAAAGTCTTTGGCTGTTCTGCCGGAAAATCCTGGCGTATATCTTATGCATGATGCTGAAGGTAAGGTTATTTACGTTGGTAAAGCTGTTGTGCTGAAAAACAGGGTACGCAGTTATTTTCGTAATTTAGCCAGTCATACGCCTAAGGTTAGGGCTATGGTAGCCAAGATTGCTGAGATTGAAACCATTGTTACTTCTAGTGAAGTAGAAGCATTGATATTGGAATGTAATCTGATAAAAAAATATCGACCGCGTTATAATATCAGTTTAAAGGATGATAAAACCTATCCTTATCTAAAGGTGACTGTACAGGAAAAATATCCGCGGCTTTATGTTACTCGCAGGCAAATTCGTGATGGGTCACGTTATTATGGGCCTTATGCTGATATGGGTGCTATGCATGCAACCGTTAAGCTGCTGCGGACAATGTTTCCTCTGCGTACCTGCCGTAAGATGAATTCTGACAGACCTTGTCTTAACTATCATATAAAACGCTGCCTGGCTCCCTGCGTTGGTTATGTGACAGTTGAAGAATATCAAAATATGGTGAAGTCTGTCTGTATGGTATTAGATGGACGTACAGCAGAGCTTGAACGAGATTTGAAACAGCATATGCAGGAAGCAGCAGACAATTATGCTTTTGAAGAAGCGGCGCGTATCCGTGATCAGCTGCAGGCAGTTCAGCGTTTGAATGAATCACAGAAAGCTGTAACGAACAATAATGGCGATATGGACATTTTTGGACTTGGTCAGGATATGACTGGTTGGTGTATGCAGATTTTTTTCGTGCGTAAAGGTAAGCTTATTGGACGTGATAATTTTTTCTTACAGGACACAGAGGAAAAAGCAGAAGAAATTGTAACAGCATTTGTTAAGCAATATTATAATGAAGCAGTTTTTATTCCTAGGGAGATAATTTTGCCCTATTTGCCTGAAACTGATGAGCAGCAACTTATAGAAAGCTGGCTGGCACAAAAAGCTGAACATAAGGTGGAACTATTACTGCCGCAGCGAGGAGTAAAAAAAGAGTTGCTTAAATTAGCAGGTGATAATGCTGTTAAACTGCTTAATGAACGTTTGCGTAAGGGCAGTTTATCTTTGAAAAATGATATTCAGGCAGCGGAAGAACTGCAACGTGCATTAGGTTTGGCGAAACCACTGGAACGTATGGACTGTTTTGATATAAGTCATACACAGGGAAGTGAAACTGTTGCTTCTATGGTAGTATTTCGCAATGGCAGTGTCAGCAAAAAGGATTACCGAAAGTATAAAATTGTTTCGGCAGAAGGGAAACCTGATGACTTTAAATCTATGCAGGAAGTAGTGTATCGTAGATATAAGGATTATGAAGATTTACCAAGTTTAGTAGTTATTGACGGAGGTAAAGGTCAGCTTAGTTCGGCCTTGGAGGTTATTCGTGGATTAGGACTGCATGATTTGCCTGTTGTTGGTCTTGCTAAACGTGAGGAAGAAATTTTTAAACCTCATCAAAGTGAAAGTATTTTATTGGAACGCGACAGTGCGGCACTGCATTTGATTCAGCGGATTCGTGATGAAGCACATCGTTTTGCCATTACTTATCATCGTAAGCTGAGAGGAAAAAGAAATCTGGTTTCTGTTCTTGATCATGTAGATGGCATAGGCACAAAACGCAGGCAGGAATTGTGGAAAACATTTAAAACTATGGAGGCTATGCGTGCTGCCAGTGTAGAAGAATTGGCTGCTGTTGAGGGAATGAACAAAGCTGCTGCACAGACACTGTATGATTTTTTCCGTTTAGAGCTTCCTGAAAAGCAGAGAGTTTTAAGGCAGCGTTAAGCCGTAAATTTCACATTGATTTCTAAATACATAATTTTTCATTGTGCTATAATAGAAACAGGTAAAAATAAACATTTACTGATTGGAGGATGGTAATTATGTCTAAATGGGTTTGCAATGTGTGTGGATATGTTTATGATCCTGAAATGGGTGATCCTGATAACGGTATAGCAGCAGGTACTGCTTGGGAAGATGTTTCCGAGGACTGGGTTTGTCCGCTTTGTGGAGTGGGTAAGGATAATTTCAGTAAAGAAGAATAGTATCATTGGAGTGAATATTTTTCTTTGAATTAATAAAGCCTACGAAGTTGTTCATTGGTTTATAAATGAAAGAGAGATAACTGATATTCAGTTATCTCTTTTTTAATGCTTGACAGCAATATTACTATATAGTTTATAATGCTATTATCTGGATGAGTAGGGGGATTAGTATGTCTGAGCAGCTTTGTGTTTTGTCGACAGGTGATAAGGTTTATTTTTATGATAAAAGTATAGTTGTTTATTTTAATGGGAAAAGAAAAATATTAAGTACTTCACTTTATAATGGCGGCTATCATGATGATTATATAGGTGTGTATAATTATGATGCTAAACAGGGAGCTGGTATGCCTTGTGAAATGTTAGCAGATACATATGTAGAACATATGCAGTTAATTTCTGAACGTTTAGCACTAGACCCACATAAGGTAAGTGGTATGGGAACTGCTGCAAGTATGGAAAATGCTGTTGTAGAATCTATGAGTTTTAAAGGGCTGACGGTTACGGCGATTGTTACCGGCGGTATAGAAACAAATGGCGGACGTGTGGGTGACCCTGCTGATTATTATAAACCTGTGCCAAAATCAGTAAAGTATGGTACTATTAATATCATATTAGTGCTTGATTGTGATTTATCAGAAGGGGTAATGGCACGTGCTTTAGTAACTTGTACGGAAGCAAAAACTGCTGCCATTCAGGAGCTGCTTGAGGGCAGCAAATATTCTAATGGTATAGCTACAGGTTCAGGGACAGACCAAACGATAATAGTTGTTAACAGTGAAAGTGATTTATATTTAGACGGCGCAGGAAAACACTCTAAATTAGGAGAGCTTATTGGCAGAGTCGTTAAAGCAGCTGTAAAAAAAGCTTTGGCTAAACAATCTGGGCTAACGCCTGAAAAACAGCACGATGTTTTTCGTCGTATAAAACGTTTTGGCATAAATTCAGGGATTATGTGGCAGGAATATAGTGTACAGGGAGGCAGTGTGCTAAAACCAGATTATCTTGTTGCCGCAGAAACTTTAGCTAAAGAAAATGAGATGCTTACCTATACTTCACTATTTATACATTTGCTGGATCAATATTTTTGGGAATTGATTAGTGCTGAAGAAATGCAGGATGCAGGGCAGCAGCTATTAAAATTTTTAGCAGAATTTTACGACACAGAAAGTGAAATAATAATACAGGCTGAACCTGATTATATGCTAAAATCATGGAAGGTATTATTTAATAAGATAGTCGATAAACGTTTGCAAGCTGAAAATGAATTAGAATAATAAGGCAAACAACAGCTTTTGTTTTTTAGGGGAAAGATATTTTTAGGTTATGAAGCGTAACATTTGTTACTAAAATAAGTAAAACTAAAAATGTTGTTCTATGAGATTAAAAATAGACGATTATAGTCAAAGAGAAGTAATATTTAATGTATAATAAAAATCAGACTTGCAAAAGAAGAACGATAGTGCTAGAATTAAAATAGACCATTGCAAAAAAATAATGCCTTGTAATTGCAATGAAAATTAATAGCGAAAGTGCTTATGAAAGGGGTATTCTCATTATGAAAAAAATGTTGGCTAAAGCTGTTGCACTTAGCATCTTATTGGGGGGGGTAAGCTTCGTTTCCAATAATGCTTATGCTGC
>CAZVSX010000022.1:19229-28451 GCA_964630355.1 uncultured Phascolarctobacterium sp. | reverse complement strand
AAAAGTATACTATCACCGTAAATGGTACCGCATACGAAGTTGAAGTTGAAGAAGCAGGTTCCGTTGCTTCCGCTCCGAAAGCTGCTGCTCCGAAAGCTGCTCCGGCTCCGGCTGCTGCTCCGGCTCCGAAAGCTGCTCCGGCTCCGGCTCCGAAAGCTGCTGCTCCGGTTGCTGCTGGTGCAACCACCGTTTCCGCTCCTATGCCGGGCAAAGTTCTGTCCGTTAACGTAAAAGCTGGCGACGCTGTTAAATCTGGCGACGTTCTGATGATTCTGGAAGCTATGAAAATGCAAAACGAAATCATGGCTCCGGCTGATGGCACCGTTTCCGATGTTCGCGTTTCCGCTGGTCAAACCGTTTCCACTGGCGACGTTATGATCGTTCTCTAATTCTTAATAGATAGTTCGCAATATCTTTTAAGAAATTAAAATACCCTTGATCCTTGGAAGGTCTCTTTCGCAGGAGACCTTCCACAAATTGAAAATTGGGAGGATATTAAATGGAAGCATTTGTTGTTGCTTTGTCTTCCGTATGGGCAGACTCCGGTTTTTCCGCACTTACTGGCGGTCATGTAATCATGATTATTGTTGGTATGATTCTGCTTTATATGGCTATTGGTAAAGGTTTTGAGCCTTTGCTGCTTTCCCCGATCGCTTTCGGTTGTATTCTGGCTAACATTCCTAAAAACGGTTTTGATGCTCCTGGCGTTATGTCCGTTATTATGTATGGTATTCACCACGAAGTATTCCCGCCGTTGATTTTCTTGGGCGTAGGTGCTATGACTGACTTTGGTCCTTTGCTGGCTAATCCCAAAACATTGCTGTTAGGTGCTGCTGCTCAAGCAGGTGTATTTATTGCTCTGTTGGGTGCTATGCTGTTGGGCTTTACTGTACAGGAAGCTGCTGCTATCGGTATCATTGGTGGTGCTGACGGTCCTACTTCCATCTATTTGGCTGCTAAAATGGCTCCTCAGCTGTTAGGCGCAATAGCAGTTGCTGCTTACTCCTACATGTCTTTGGTTCCGCTGATTCAGCCTCCTATTATGTATCTTTTCACTAGCGAAGCTGATCGTAAGATTGTTATGAAACAATTACGTCCAGTTTCTCGTTTTGAAAAAATCGTATTCCCGATTATGTGCACCATCGTTATCTCCCTGCTGTTACCTTCCGTAACTGCTTTGATTGGTATGCTGATGCTTGGTAACCTGTTCAAAGAAGCTGGCTGCTTGGATCGTCTGAGCGACACCGCACAAAACGCTTTGATGAACACCGTAACCATCATGTTGGCTACTGGTACTGGTTTGACCATGAGTGCTGAGTCTTTCTTGAACTATCAAACCATTTTGATTATCTGCCTTGGCTTGGTTGCTTTCGTAGCAGGTACTGCTGCTGGCGTTATCTTTGGTAAATTGATGTGCATGATTGATGGCGGTGCTACTAACCCGTTGATTGGTTCTGCTGGTGTATCCGCAGTTCCGATGGCAGCTCGTGTATCTCAAAAGGTTGGTCAACAATGCAATCCTGCTAACTTCTTGTTGATGCATGCTATGGGTCCGAACGTTGCAGGCGTTATCGGTACTGCAGTTGCAGCTGGTACTATGCTGGCTATGATTGGTCCTGTAGGCAAATAATTTGCTTAATTAAGAGCTCACATTTTATGTGGGCTCTTTTTATGTTTTCATGATACTTTACTTTATCCTGTGAAATATTATGGAACTCTCTAAAAGTTTTTCACTAAACTGAGTCTTTGTAGTATAATAAAAAAAGAATTATCTGTTTACTGGATAATATTAATTACTATAAGGGGTTTTATATAATGCAGAATTTTACTGTTACCAGACAGTTTTTTCGAGATGTATGGTATTTGACAAAAAGTTATTGGCTTTCTGAGGAAAAGAAAAAAGCTTTTTGTCTTTTAGCGTGTATTGTTGCTTTAACATTAGGTATAGTTTATATGCTGGTATTGTTAAATGCTTGGAATAATAGTTTCTATAGTGCTTTACAGAATTATGAAACAGATAAAATATTTTCTGAACTAATACATTTTTCTTGGTTAGCTGCTATTTATATTTTATTAGCGGTATATTCCTATTATTTACAGCAAATGCTGATTCTGAATTGGCGTCGTTGGTTAACAAAACGCTTTATTGATATTTGGCTTAAGAATAAAACATATTATAATCTTCAAATGTTTGGAAAGGATACTGATAACCCTGATCAGCGTATTAGTGAAGATGTTAGACAATTTGTAGAAATGACAATTGGATTTGCAATTGGTATTCTTAAAGCTTTTTGTACTTTTGCATCTTTTGTTTTTATTCTTTATAATATATCAGGTTCAGTAACTTTTACTTTATTTGGTGAAAATTGGACAATAAATGGCTATATGCTTTGGGCATCATTGGTATATTCTATAGTTGGTACATATATAACTCATTTAGTTGGTAGAAAACTAGTAAAGTTAAATTTTATTCAGCAGCGTTATGAAGCAGATTTTCGCTTCAGTATGATACGCCTTCGTGAGAGTGCGGAAAGCGTTGCCTTTTATCGTGGAGAAAATCAGGAAGGAATTCTCTTTAAAGAGCGTTTTAACTTACTATTGGAAAACTTTTGGAAACTTGTTAATAAACAAAAGCAACTTGTATTTTTAAATTCTGGTTATTCACAGATTGCTATTATTTTTCCTTTTGTAGTTGCTATGAATAGATATTTATCTAAAGAAATCACTTTAGGTGGCTTGATGCAGGTTTCTAGTGCTTTTGGAAATGTGCAGAATTCATTATCCTACTTTGTTGATATGTACAGCAGTATTGCACAATGGCAGGCTGTTGTGATGCGTTTGACTTTTTTTGGTCACCATATGCATGAAGTTGCACAACAAGCAGAGAAGTTTAATATGGAACGTTTTGCTACTGCTAAAAACTTAAAGGTAGAACAAATGCAGATAAATCTTCCAGATGGTAAACTACTATTGGAAAAGCTAAATTTTGAACTTCAACCTGGACATAATGTGCTTATAAAAGGAGTTAGTGGCAGTGGTAAAAGTACATTATTACGTGCTATCGCTGGTATTTGGCCTTTTGTAGATGGAAAAATAGATTTACCTGAAACTGATAAGCTGATGTTTATACCGCAAAAGCCGTACTTGCCATTAGGTACATTGCGGACAGCCTTACTTTATCCTGGAAATAAACAGATTTGTGATGAAGAGATTATGGAATTAATGAATATTTGTAAAATTGGTTATCTGAAAGATAAATTAAATATTACAGGTGATTGGGGACATATTCTTTCTGTAGGTGAACAGCAGAGATTGGCTTTTGTTCGTGCACATATACAAAAGCCGCAATGGCTTTTTCTTGATGAAGCAACTTCTGCTCTTGATGAAGAAACTGAAGATAGAATGTATAAGCTGTTAGCAGAAAAGTTACCTAATACTACAGTAGTAAGTGTAGGGCACCGCAGTACTTTAAATAAATTTCATGAAGTTGCTTTATATTTAAATAAGGCTGAGCATAATCTGAAATTAGAAAAATTGTAAAGATTTTTTATATGTGATAACATATAGTAAATTAATATTATAAATAAAGTGATGCCTAGTTGTGAAATTCATGAAAAAAAGAAGTATTTTTAATTAAAATTAATACACAAATTTCACTTTTAGTGTATAATAATAATGATGATAATGAAAGCGAGGTCGTATGATGAATACTAAGGCTGAAAAGTATAATCAATTTTTGCAGGAAAATAAAGTAACCTGTTTCCAGTATCAGGAGATTCAGGAAAATGCTTTACACCCAGTTCTTTATCGTACTTTTATGGAAATTAATGGTCAAAATTTACCTGTAATGCTAGTTATTGATGATAGTATTTATGTTATGCTGCAGGTGCGTGTAGGCAGTGCATTGGTTAAAGATACTAATAAAGTTGCTGTTTTGGATTATGTAAATAAGCTGAATGAAAATTATAAAGTATTTAAATATTATGTAACAGAAAATGGAGATATCGTTATTGAAAGTTGTATTCCTGCTTCTGATACTGGATTTGAACCGCAAATGATTCATGCTGTAATTGATGTGATACTAAACCATCTGAATGAAGAATATCCTAAACTTATGAAAGTTGTTTGGGCAGATTAAAAATTAAAAAATTTCATTTTGCTAATGAATAAAGGGAGTAGCTGGCGCATTATTTAAGTATTGCGTTTACATTGCCGTCAGTACGATTTCTTAGGAAATCCGGTTTTGTAAGTAATCGGCGAGACTTTGTTGTAAAAATATTATTTTTTGCAGCATTGTCTCGTCGTTTTTGTTTTTTAATTTTAAGCTGTATTAAATTAAGGAGGAGAAAAATGAAAAAATATGGTTTAACTAATGAAGAAGTAGCAGCTTCTTTGCGAAAGTGTGGCAATAATGCACTGTCACAGCCGCCAAAAACAACATTTTTACAAAAGCTGCTGGAAAATTTTCAAGATCCTATTATACGTATTTTGATATTTGCCCTATTAGTAAATATAATTTTTGTTTACATGGGGCATGGAGATTGGGTTGAAACGATAGGTATTTTTGCAGCTATAATTTTGGCTACTTTTGTATCTACTTGGTCAGAATACAGCAATGAAAATGCTTTTCAAAAGCTTCAAGAGGAAGCCAGTCGTATTCGTTGCAAAGTATGGCGTGATGGTGAACCAACAGAAATTTCTATTGATGATATAGTTGTAGGTGATGCTGTTATAATAGAAAGTGGCGATAAAATTCCTGTGGACGGAATTTTACTTGATGGTGCTTTGAAATTAGACCAGGCTGCGTTAAATGGTGAAAGTGAAGAAGCTGAAAAAATACCAGCACCTGCTGATTATTATTGGGATTCAGCCAAAACAGATTTTCTTGATAAGCAACGTCTTTATCGGGGTAGTGTTGTAGTGGAAGGCACTGGTATAATGCAGGCTGTAAAAATAGGAGATAAATCTGTTTATGGGCAGCTTACTCAGGAACTAAAAGATGATGAACGTGACAGTCCTCTGAAGTTAAAGCTGAAAGGACTGGCAGAAAAACTTAGTTATTTTGGCTATGCAGGAGCAGTTCTGATTGCTTTAGCTGTTATAATACATAAAATTTATATGGCTGGAAGTATGGCTGTTTATTTTTCTGATATGACAGCTGTTATGGCAGATATGGTACAGGCAGTTATTTTAGCTGTTATTATTATTGTTATGGCAGTACCAGAAGGTTTGCCGTTGATGATTGCTATAGTTTCTTCTTTAAATATGCGTAAAATGCTGCGGGATAATGTTTTAGTGCGTAAACTCGTTGGTATTGAAACCGCAGGAAGTCTGAATTTATTATTTACAGATAAAACAGGCACTATTACCAAAGGTAAATTGGAAGTTGTAAACTATATATGCGGAGACTTACAAGAGTTTAACAGCTTTAATGATTTACCAGAAAAGATAAGAGAATTGACTTATCAGCAAGTGGTTATAAATACGTCAGCCTCAGTTACTGATGGAAAAATAATTGGCGGAAATATGACAGAATCAGCTCTGAATAAGTATATAGGAAGCTATAGAAATATACAGAAAATACAACGAGTTCGCTTTGTACCTTTTAACAGTAGCAGTAAATGTTCCTGGGCATATGTTAAACCAGAATTTAATGGTGATGAGTATTGCTTGGTTAAGGGAGCACCTGAAAAACTTTTGTTGAGAACTGTTTATTATTGGAGTACAGATGGAGTTCGTTTGCCGTTAACAGATGCCATGAAAGCGGATTTAGAAACTAAAATGCTCAAATTAGCTAAGCAGGCAATTAGAATGTTGGCTTTGTGTACTTATGAAGGAAAACCTAATGAAGACTTGCCGAATATGGGACTTACACTGGTAGGTATTGTTGCTATTCGAGATGATGTGAGAACAGAAGCTGTAGAAGCGATAGCTGCTGTACAGCGTGCTGGTGTACAGGTTGTGATGATTACTGGTGACCGTAAGGAAACTGCTGTAGCCATTGCTAAGGATGCAGGTCTTTTGCGTCAAACAGATGAATTAGTGTGGACTTCGGCTGAACTTGCACAAATGAGTGATGAAGAAGTTAAACTGAAATTACCTAAACTGCGTGTTGTTTCTCGTGCACTTCCGATGGATAAATCACGACTTGTACGTCTTTCTCAGGAATTAAATTTAGTAGTTGGTATGACAGGTGATGGCGTAAATGATTCTCCTGCACTAAAAAAAGCAGATGTGGGCTTTGCTATGGGAAGCGGAACAGAAGTTGCTAAAGAAGCAGGAGATATTGTTATATTGGATGATAATTTTTTGAGTATAAAAAAAGCTATCATTTATGGAAGAACCATTTATAATTCTATTTGTAAATTTATTGTTTTTCAGCTGACTATTAATTTTTCAGCTGTTGCTATTAATTTTATAGCTCCCTTTATTGGAATAGATGAACCCTTGACGATTACACAGATTTTATGGATAAATCTTGTTATGGATACTTTGGCGGCTCTGGCTTTTGGTGGAGAACCTGCTTTAGAGCAGTATCTTGCTGAAGCTCCTAAGCGTCGCAGTGCACCTATAGTTAGTAAAGTTATGCTGCAAAAAGTGCTTATAGCAGGGATTTATATGACAGCTGTTGGTATTGCTTTTTATAAAAGCACATGGATAGATCATCTTTTTCGTGATGCACCCAATCATATTTATACATATACTGGTTTTTTCTGTACTTATATTTTGATGGCTGTTGCCAATGGTTTTAATGTACGTACAGATGGATTTAATCCTTTTGCAAAGATTAGTATGAATAAAGGTTTCTTACAGATTATGGCTCTTATTATAATAATTCAGATTATCCTAACGTATATAGGAGGTAGTCTGCTACGTACTGTGCCATTGAACTTACATGAATGGGGTGTAGTCATAATATTTGCTGTTTCTATGCTTGTTGTGGATTTAATGCGTAAAATGTTTATGCGTATTAATTAAACTATCAACAACTGTGAATATAGTTGTTAATAAATCTGTGGATAAACTGTAGATTCAGTGGATAACTTTATGATTGTTGTGACTAATAAAAAATGTTGGAAATATGTAGTCACTTTTATAGGTAATTGTATTTGTAGTTGACATTTACTGATAAAAAACAAGAAAAAACATAAAAAGTGTTGACAATAGTATTTAAAATGAGTATAATATAGCTCAATGAACTAAATATTGTCCCTAAAAGACGATGAAGGGAAGAAGATATGCTTGGATGAGCAGAGAGAGTCGTTGGTTGGTGTAAAGCGATGTCGGGCGGCATATGTATACTGAGCCTGGAGTTGCCTTTCTGATATGTAGGAGAGGACGTGAGGTCACGTTACAGACAAAGGTCTTGTTGGAGACTGAGAGGGTTATACTGTTTTTGACAGTTGTAACTGAAATAGGGTGGTACAGCGTGGAGTTAATTCCCCGCCCCTAGTTGTGTTTATTCACAATATGATGGGGGCGGGGTTCTTGTTTTTTTAGAAAAATTTAGGGAGGAATAAAAAATGCAACAAGAAAAAAAATATATTCCATTTCAGCAGATATCTTTGCCTGATCGTCAGTGGCCAAATAAAATTATTGATAAAGCTCCGGTGTGGTGCAGTGTTGATTTGCGTGATGGCAATCAAGCTTTAGTTACTCCTATGGGAATTTCAGAAAAACTTAAATTTTTCCATACATTGATTGATTGCGGATTTAAAGAGATTGAAGTAGGTTTTCCATCTGCTTCTGAAACTGAATATGAAATTTTGCGTACCTTGATTGAAGGCGGACATATTCCTGATGATGTAACTGTACAGGTTCTTGTACAAGCACGTGAAGAATTAATTCGTAAAACATTTGAAGCAGTACGTGGTGCTAAAAATGTTATTATTCATTTTTATAATTCAACTTCTACTTTGCAGCGTAAAGTAGTTTTTCGTAAAGATATGGCTGGTATTATCGATATAGCTGTGCAGGGAGCACGCTTGATTCGTCAGCTTACTGATGAAGAAGTTGCCCGCAGTGGTATGAATATTCGCTATGAATATTCTCCAGAAAGTTTTACTGGTACAGAAATAGATTTCTCAGTGGCTATCTGTGAAGCTGTAATGCAGGAAATGGGAGCAACAAAAGAAAATCCTATTATTCTTAATCTTCCATCAACTGTAGAAATGTGTACGCCAAATACTTATGCTGATCAGATTGAGTATTTCTGCCGTCATTTGAAAAATCGAGAAGCAGCTATTATTAGTTTGCATCCGCATAATGATCGTGGCACTGGTGTTGCCTGTGCTGAACTGGGGTTGATGGCTGGTGCTGACCGTATAGAGGGTACATTGTTTGGTAATGGTGAGCGTACAGGTAACTTAGATATAGTAACGGTAGCTTTAAATATGTTTACTCAGGGCGTAGAGCCAGAACTTGATTTTTCACATATTCTGGATATTAAAAAGATTTATGAAGAATGCACGAAAATGCGTGTACCAGAACGTCAGCCATATGCAGGAGAGCTTGCATTTACTGCGTTCAGCGGTTCACACCAAGATGCTATACGTAAGGGTTATGAGTATATGAAAAACAGTGGTACTGAATATTGGGAGGTACCATATCTGCCAATTAATCCTGCTGATTTGCACAGAGAATATGAACCTGTTATTCGTATTAACAGCCAATCTGGTAAAGGTGGAGCTGCTTTTGTTCTGCAACAGGCTGTAGGCTATAATCTGCCTAAAGAAATGCATCCAGAATTTGGTAATATTATTAAGGCAGCTGCCGATGAATATGGTGATGAATTGAGCAGTGAACAAATTGTTGAACTTTTCTGTAAGGAATATATTGACTTTACTGGTAAATATCAATTAATGCGTCATCGTTTTACAGAGCTTAATGAAGCTGATGGGAGTGTCCATAGCCGTTTTGAAGGCGCTCTTACTGTTTCTGGCATAGAGAAGAATATTGTAGGTGTTGGTAATGGCCCTATTGATGCTTTCTTCCAAGCTTTAGCAGGTGTTGGCATTACCGGTTATGAATTTGTAAACTACCATGAGCATGCAGTATCTCGTGGCTCTGATGCTAAAGGTATCTGTTATATTGAGCTGAAAAAAGAAGACAACGGTCATATTTTTGGTGTAGGTATTCACTCTAATATTAATGTCGCTGCACTTAGAGGTATTATTTGTGCTATTAATCGTGCTGAGCGCTGATAAAACATATATTTATTAA
>CAZVSX010000022.1:0-19129 GCA_964630355.1 uncultured Phascolarctobacterium sp. | reverse complement strand
AAACAGGTGTAAATCCTGTGCTGTCCCGCAGCTGTATTGTGGAGCTTGTCCTAAAATGTCACTGGGAAACTGGGAAGACTGGACTGGCAGTGAAGCAGAGCCAGAAGACCTGCCTTTTAGTTCAGTAGACCCAGACCCTGCGATGGACAGGCTGTGCTTAGGGGAAGAGTGCGTCTTGTTGCATATTATGCAGTAAGGCGTTTTATTTTTTTGAAAATTATTTTACATATTAATATCAGTTCAGCGGAACAAGGATAGCAGAGCTGATGTTTTTATGAATATATAATTAAAAGATAAAAACAACTATATTTTTTAGGAAAGGAGGAAATATGAAAAGATTTTTTTTATTGGTAACGTTATTGTTAATATTGATGTGTCCTGCATTTGCCGGTGCTGCTGAGATATCTTCCGACAGAATGATATTGGATTGGACTACATCTAAAGTATGGGTTAATGGCGGAGATTTATGTATTACGGGAAACTTTGTCAATAAACGCAGTGATTTGACTATCACTAAGTTGAACGAGTTTATTATTCGTGTTACTTATACCGATAAAGACGGACAACAGAAGCAGTTTGTTGGCAAACCTGTTAAATTGCCAATGTGTAAAATTGCAGCTAATGCTTCGCGTAAGCTTAATTTTAATTTTGGAAAGTTTACAGGAGAAACTGTTAATAATTGGGTTACAGCACAAACATATACGTTCACCTATATCAATGGTGCACGCTTTTAGTGAACAGAGAAAACTGATTTTTTAGAACATATTGAGTATATTATGAAGAAAGAAGATGCATGATTGAATGAATAAAAAATATACTGCCGCTGCTGCTATGCTGATGCTAATGGGAGTTTGCACAAATGTAAATGCAGCTTTTGATGAAAATCTTAACGATTATACGTTGGATACGATGATAGTTGAAGCTGATGCTATAAAAAATAAGTTTGGTGATACTATTACCGAGCAATCATATTATCGTACTGGCGGTGATGTTAAGGTTATAACTCGTGAAGAAATAGAGAAACGTCATTATACTGATATAACTGAGGCAATTAAACGTATTCCTGGTGTAACTTTTCAAAATCCAGGTTATCGTGGGGGTGAATATGGCTATCAGTTCTATAATAATGGTGTTTCTATAAATGGTGATACAAGAGTTATAATTTTAGTTGATGGACGCCGCGTTGATAATGCAGCAAGTACACGTGTTGGTTCTAATACTAAATCGGGAACTAAATCTACTGGTGTAAATCTGGATCAGGTAACTAATATGGAAAATGTTGATAAAATTGAGGTTATCAAAGGTCCAGGTGCTTCTGTATATGGTTCTGATGCTACTGGCGGTGTAATAAATATTATCACTCGTAAGGGCGGACTAAAAAATGTTGGGAGTATTGATCTTTCTACTGGCTCATGGCATAAGCATAAATATGCTATCAGTTATTCAGGAAGTGCAGGTGAAGATAATTCATGGCATTATTTTATATCTGCTAACCGTGATATGTCTGGAGATACAGGTTATAGAGATGGTATTACAAATACTAATGGTTCTTTGGGTGGTTCTAAATGGAAAGAAGACGGTGTTAATATCCGTGTAGATAAGGATTTTAATGATAAACAAAATTTGAAGGTTTGGTATAATTTCAAACAAGGTAAGGATGGGTATCCTGTTGCTGTACCTAATATGAAGTATTGGAATGAAAAAGATTGGAATGATATCATTTTTAAAGCAACAGTAGGACAGTTAGATGCGAATAATATGCTGGTAGGACCTACTTTAACCGGTGATGCAAAAAATCCAGGTTATCATAATCTTTATGCTTTAGACGGACAGGTATATGGTTCATTCAGCCGTTTTAAAAATAATGACTGGGATATTAAATATACTTTTGATAAAGATAACGGAATGGAAAGTTTCATTAGGGTTTATGACCAAAATCATCGTTATGCTCATCGTGATAAATATCAATGGTATATTAATGGCAGAGGTGCTGCAGATGCTTATAAGGCTGCTTTTCCCAATGGTGCTACGAATGAACAGCTGTCTAACTGGATAAAAGATAATTTAGCACCTTTCCCCGATGGCGATCAGGACAGAGTTAAAGAATGGTTGGAGAAAACTGGTGGTGCAGCACAGGAACCTACTAGCTGGAGAGAAGAAAAGAATCGTGGTATAGAGTTGCAGTATGCAAAATCTATTGGAGCTAATGATATTATTGCCAGCATTACGTATGATAAAGCTAAAAATTATAGCAAGAGAGTAAGCAATGGTACTGTTACTGAATCACATGTAACTCGCAAAAGTACTACTGCTTATGTACAGGATAAAATTCATCTGAGTGATAAATGGGATATTACTCCAGCTATTCGATATGCTAAATATAGTGCTTTTGAAACTAGCAACAGCGCTGGAACTACTCAGGGTAAGGGTGACACAAATTTAATTACTCCAGTTGTAAATACTCAGTATATGTTTGATGATACAAGCAGTATGTATTTTGGCTGGACTAAAGTCTTCCGTCCGCTAAAGCAGGGTGATTATACTTCCGTTGATGGCGTTTTTAAAACACCATTAGATGATGAAAAGGGTGATGCCTGGACTTTTGGTGTACGTAAAGATTTGAGTGATAAAACTAGTATTGCTGTACATTATGATTGGACTCGTATGAGTAATTCTATTGCTACTCTGCCTGTATGGTTAAATGGAGAAATCAAGAGTACAGCTGTAAATGCTAAAGAAGATAAAAAATCTTTCAATATAACTTTGGACCATCAGTTTGACGATCATTTTACTCTTGGTGCATCTTATTCACATATGAAAGATAAATGGATGGCAAAAAATGGCTGGGTACTTGATCCAAGCTGGGGTTATGCAAATGAAAGTGACATTAATACAGCTATAAATAATCTTCGTCCGCAAAATCATTATTCTTTGAACCTTTCTTATGAAAACCGTAAATTGTATACAGGACTTTTAACAAACTGGTATACTGGCTGCAGTGATTATGCTTTTACTAATAATAGATTCCTTGTTTTGGACTGGAACCTTAATTATGAAGTTACAAAAGATTTAACAGCTTACGTTTTGGTAAGTAACTTGACAAATGAAGCATATGAAACTACTTATAATTCTTGGAATGGTGTTGGCAGTTCAGCCATGCCGGGGCGTTGCTGGATGGTTGGCATGAAATATACTTTCTGATTTTGAATTATAAAATAGATCAGTATAATTTATTTATTTTACTAAAGCACTACTGTAATTTAGACAGTAGTGCTTTACAGTATTATCAAATTAGAGGAATCGCATGCAAAAGATAATATTGATATCGGTGTTTATACTAAGCTTAATTCTTATAGGTTGTGAACGTAATATTTTTACATTGCCTGTTAAAGAAAATACTGAAGCTTTAGTTCGCTTTAATCAACCTGTAAAGTATGATTACAATCCTGCTAATTATCCGGTAATTATTGAAAACTATAATACTAAAGGTGAACTTGAACAAATGGTATATATGAAACCACCTGAAAGAGTATTTGCTGTTTGGCAAAATAGTATAGAAACTTTGTTGGCGTTAGATGTTGGTGATCGGATAATAGCTGCTAATGGTGTACCAGATAAAAAGTTTTTTCACAAGGAATACCAGCAGAAGTACAGCAGTATTCCATACACTGGATTGCAACTTTTAGATTTAGAAACAACGATAATGCTGCAGCCAGATTTGATAGTAGGATGGCATTCTACTTTTGGCGCTAAGGTGTTGAGGTCTACAGAATTTTGGCATAAACGTGGAGTAAATACTTTTATAGCACGTTCTTCAATGATGGATAATAATCCAAGAACTTTGAAAAATGAATATCAAGATATTCTTGATTTGGGGAAGATTTTTGATAAAAATGAAAAAGCTCAGCAGTTGGTTAATAAGATGCAAAAGGAAGTAGAATATGCAACTACGCAGACTGCTGGATTTAAACTGCGCCCCCGAGCTTTAATAATAGAGTTTTTAGGGAAAGAACCTTCGGTATACAATGCTAAAAGCCTTGGTGGAAATATTGTTCAGGAACTGCATGGTGAGTTATTAGCAAGCAAGAATCGCACTATTGGTATGGAGCAGATTGTTGATCTAGATCCAGATGTAATATTTGTAGTAATAACTGAATTTAATTATGGCAGAGAGCAGGATATGATTAATCGTATTACACAACATAAAGCTTTAAAGCATCTTCGTTGTGTAGAGAATGGGCGAGTACTTACTTTACCATTATATGCCATCTATAGTTCTGGAGTGCGTACCTATGAAGGCATTAAAATTATTGCTGGCGGACTGTATCCTGATTTATATAAGGAGAAAAAATTGTGATAGAATTTTTGAAAAAGAGCGGGTATCTGTTTATCTGTTTGGGATTACTTATTATTTTGATAATAGCTTTATTTTGGGCAATGTCTATAGGTACTGTTAAACTACCGATGATAAGTATTTATAATGCGGTAATAGAACAATTACTTGGTAATCAACCTATTGAAGGAGTAAACAGGGGACCTGTACATGATATTATTTGGATTTTACGTCTGCCAAGACTTGTTTTAGCTGCTTTTGTTGGGATGGGACTTTCTGTATGCGGGGTTATTATGCAGGCTGTTGTCAAGAATCCTTTGGCAGATCCTTATATTTTAGGAATTTCTTCGGGTGCTTCTTTAGGCGCAACAACAGCAATACTTTTAGGTGTAGGAGTAGCTTGGGGAGAAAATTTTATTGGTATTACTGCTTTTATTGGTGCCTTTATTATGTCTTTGGGAGTACTGTTTATTTCTAATCTTGGAGGAAGAAGTAATTCTGTTAAACTTCTATTAGCTGGTATGGCGCTTTCTGCTGTTTGCGGAGCATTTTCCAGTTTTATAGTTTATTTTGCCAATAACAAGGAAGGTATGCAGACTATTGCTTATTGGATGATGGGCAGTTTTGCTGGAGCTAAGTGGGAAACACTCGCCGTTGTAGGACCTTTAATTATTCTCTCGGTATTATTTTTTTGGACTCAAAGCAGAATGCTTAACTTGATGCTCTTAGGAGATGAATCTGCATTGACGTTAGGTACAGATTTACATATCTATCGCCAGATTTATTTGCTGATAAGTGCACTTATTGTTGGATTTGTTGTGTATTCTGCTGGTATGGTTGGTTTTGTAGGTCTTGTTGTTCCTCATGTCATTCGTATGTTGGTAGGAACTGATCATAAAAAGCTGATACCTGTTGCAGCTCTTACTGGAGCTGTTTTTCTGGTAATAGCGGATGGATTGTGTCGTATAATTATTCCCAAAACAGAATTACCTATAGGTATTCTTATTTCTTTGATAGGAGCACCATGTTTTGTTTATCTGATGATTAAGAAAACCTATGGTTTTGGAGGTAACTGATAATGGAAATTTTAACAGAAGCAGTTAGAATGGCTTTTGGCCCTAAGGAAATTTTAAAGGGGATTGATTTTTCATTACATAATAAAGAATTTGTAGGAATAATTGGACCTAATGGCAGCGGAAAAAGCACTTTTTTGAAATGTGTTTATCGTGTACAGAAACCTACCTCAGGAAAAATTATTTTTAATGGGATGGCACTTGATGAGTTGTCTTATAGGGAATCTGCATTGCAGTTGGCTGTGGTAGCACAGCATAATGTTTACAGTTTTGATTTTTCTGTGCTTGAAGTGGTTCTTATGGGACGTTCTCCGCATAAAAAAATTTTGGAACGCGATAATTTGAATGATTATAATATTGCAAGAGCAGCACTGAGGACAGTAGGATTAGCTAATTTTGAAGAACGTAGTTTTTCTACTCTTAGTGGAGGTGAGCAGCAACGTGTAATATTAGCACGTGCACTTACACAGCAGACGGAGTGTTTGGTATTGGATGAACCAACAAACCATTTGGATATAAAATATCAATTACAGATTATGGATATAGTCAAAAGCCTGAATCTTACTGTAGTTGCCGCAGTGCATGACTTGAATATTGCAGCAATGTATTGTGACAGGTTGGTTGCCATAAAAAATGGAAACATTGTAGGAGCAGGAACACCTAAAGATTTGTTGACAGAAGAATTTATTTACGATATGTATGAAGTAAATTGTCACGTTTATGAAGAAAGCTTGAGCGGTAGAATAAATATTGTTTATTTACCTCAGTATTGCCAGCAGTAAAAATTTAGTAATAAAATAAGGAGATAAAAAATGAAGAAAACTTTTATTGCTTTAGCTATAATGATGTCAGGGGTTATTGGTATTGGGGGTAATTATGTTTTAGCTTCACCTGTTGTTGATGCACATAAGCAGGAGATAAAATTATCAGTAGAGAAAGATAAAAAACAAATGCCTCTACGTATGTACAGACAACGGCTTTCTAATAGTGAAGCGGCAGCTAAACTGCAAGGTGCTTATGGTTTTCGTTATTCAGAAATGCTGCGGCTGCTGAATATAGGGCATAGTTATGAAGATATGAATACAGCCTGCTTATATGCGTATTTGACAGGTGTATCTGTTGAAAAAATATTACAGCTGCGCATTCCAACAACATGGGGGAGGGTACGTGTTCAGCTAGGATTAACTCCCACTGTTTATGCTGATAAATATGTAGAGTATCAAGTAAGTTATATGATGAATAACAGTCTTGTAGGTCGTGATGCTGCTGTAAAATATCTAAAACAGGGTTATCCTTTAAGTGATATTTTACAGGCTGAAAAATTGTCAAAGGTAAGTGATAGAACTTTAGCTGAGATATTATCTATGCGTACAGTAACTTGTGATTGGCAGCAGGTGAAAATTAAGCTTGGACTTAATACGGGCAATGAAAAGGATATACGCAGCGGTAGAGGTCAGCGTAAAGGTGCGGGGTTTGCAGGGTTGCACGTAAAAAATATGACAGCTCAACGTGCAGCAAATATTTTTCATGCAGATTATCTTTTTCCAGAGGAAGAACTTTTACAACTATATGAGAAATATGGCTATGAAGATTTAGAGGATATTTGTCTGCATGCTTATATGAGTAAAAGAAGTTTGCAGGAAATTATAACTTTGCGAGATAAGTATTCTTGGGAACGGATGAAATATGTTATTGGTTTAAATCCCCAGACTTATTTTGAACGCTGCGTTGATTATCAAGCACGTCGTTTGTATGAAAGGATGGCTATTCCTAAAAAAGTAACTAAAAAGTATATGTATAATGGTTATGCTATGCATCATGTAAATACAGCTTATCTTTTGGCACAGAAAGCAAACAAAAATATCGATGAAGTTATCGATATGAAGACTCCTAAAAATTCTTGGACGGATGTAGCGTTAAAAATTGGCTTGACTGCTGAAGACAGTGAACAAATAAAAAATAAAATTAGTAAGGAGTTTGGCAGACACGAATGAAAAGAATAGCAATATTGCGCTGCTTACGTTCTAATGACGTGTGTACAGGCGCAGGATGTATGCATGCGTTAAATAAAAGAAAAGGGTCTTTTGCTGTGTATGAGAATGAAGATGTTGAACTGGAAGCATATTGGAGCTGTAATGGATGTGTTGACTGTTTTCTGCAAAATCAGCAGGGAATGGAAGAAAAGCTTGAACGAATTATAAGTTTGCATCTTGATGCGGTTCATGTAGGGGTGTGTACAAGACGACAAAATACTGACGGAATTTGGGAACGCTGTAAGATTATTGATAGTATTTGTAAAAAATTATTGGCTGAAGGTATTAAAGTTGTTGAAGGAACACACTAGAGAATTTTGAGTTTCGGATAAATTATTCGGAACTCTTTTTTGTATATAAAATCAAAATGTGGCAGCAGCATACAGTCTTTGCTAGTATGTGGTTTTTATGTTAAAATATAATATTAGAATTAAGCAATGTTGAGCAGATAAATCACTGATTATAGCAAGGAGCGGTAACAGCGATGACAGCAAAGATTATTATCGGAACAAATGAAGATGAAACAAGAATGGGACTGTTGGAAGATGGCAGACTGGTTGAATATTTAGTTGAACGCAAGGAAGAATGGCATTTGGTGGGCAGCATTTTTAAAGGACGAGTTTGCAATGTTGTTCGCGGTATTCAGGCTGCTTTTATAGATATTGGCTTAGAGCAAAATGCTTTTTTATATTTAGGAAAGAATATAGATATTAGTGAAGGACAGAGCTTGATTGTACAGATTTCTAAAGATGCTCGTGGGACTAAAGGCCCTACTGCTACTAGGGATATTACTTTACCTGGACGATATTTTGTTCTTCTGCCTTATTCTGATTATATCGCTATTTCCCGGAAAATAACTGATAAAATGGAACGAAAACGGTTGCAAGATATTTGCAGTTTGACAAAGCCGGGAAATATGGGAATTGTTGTAAGAACAGCCGCAGCGAATGTTGATGGTGAACTTTTAGAGAGGGATATACAAGAATTAGTAAATGACTGGCGTATATTGGAGGCACGGCAGCGGGTTGCTAAAGCACCATGTTTGCTGCGACGAGAGCTAGATTTGCCAGTTCGTATTGTGCGTGATTATTTACAGCCGACATTAAGTGAAATAGTTGTTGATAGTCTGCCTATTTATAAAATGATTGAAGAACAGATAAAAGCTGTACCTAGAGCCAGGTCTGTTAAATTAACTTTATATCAAGGTTTAGAAGATATTTTTGCCTATAATGGAAAGAGTAATGATATTGCTGGCATTAGCGACAGACAGGTTGCATTGCCTAGCGGAGGCTATCTGGTTATTGATTATACAGAAGCTATGACTGTAATTGATGTTAACAGCGGAAAGTTTAGTGGGCGAGAGAATCTGGAAGAAACGATAATGCAGATTAATCGAGAGGCTGCAATTGAAATTGCCCGCCAGCTGCGGTTGAGAGATATTGGTGGAATTATTGTAGTAGATTTTATTGATATGCATACAGATAATCATAAAAAAGAAATTCTAAATACTTTGCATCAGGCTTTAGCAGGAGATAAAATGCATCCTAAATTACAGGATATTACGGTACTTAACCTTGTAGAAATTACTCGTAAAAAATCACGCCAGAACTTATCCAGTGTTTTATATGCTCCTTGTCCTGAATGTAATGGCAGCGGCAGAGTTCAAAGTAGAGAAACTTTAGCTTTGGAGATTAAACGTCGTTTGCGTTCGTTGCTAAAACGCAGCAGAAGTTCTAAGAGTTTACTTATCATTACAAATCCTTGGCTGTCAGAATGGCTGATAAGCAAAGATTTACACGCTTGGGAGCGTGAGTTAGCGTGTTCTTTGAAAATAGAAAGCGATGCTTCCTTGCATAGCGAAAGTTTTATGATTTTGGATAACAGCAGTGTTGACAAATAACATTTTATGAGTTAGAATATTCCAGTATAGACTGAATCAGTCTGTCCCCAACCGCGCAGAGAGGTTTTGAAAATCCTGGATTAAAGGGTACCGTATTTGGCGAGTCTATCATTAAGGGAGGTGCAATAGATGTACGCAATTATCAAAACTGGCGGTAAACAATACCGTGTAAGCGAAGGCGAGACTCTGCAAGTTGAAAAACTGGATGCAGAAGTTGGCGCAGAAGTTGTTTTTGAAGAAGTTCTGACCGTTGTAAATGATGCTGACGTGAAGATTGGTAAGCCTGTTGTTGAAGGTGCTAAAGTTACTGCAAAAGTTGTAGAACACGGCAAAGCAGACAAAATTTTCGTTTTCAAATACAAAGCAAAATCCAACTATCGTAAACGTCAAGGTCATCGTCAACCGTTCACCACTGTTGAAATTACTGCTATCGAAGCTTAATCAAAACTATGGTGAGTGTTGATTTATTCAGGAATGAGCAAGGTATGATTATTGGCTATAAAGTTAGTGGTCATGCTGGTTTCAGTGAAGCAGGCTCTGATATTATCTGTAGTGCAGTTTCTTCATTGACACAAACACCTTTGCTTGGCTTGGAAAGACATTTGAAACTCAAGCCGTCTTATGTCGTTAATCAGAAAGACGGAATTTTAGAGGTAGCATTGAACAGTGCGCCTACAGACCTGACGGAAGCTATTTTGCAGACTATGGTATATGGTTTGGAATCAATAGTGCGTCAGTGTCCGCAATATGTTCGTATAAAGGAACATAGGAGGTGAAAGTAATGTTTGAAATTATTCTGCAATTACATGCACATAAAAAAGGTACTGGTAGCTCCCACAACGGTCGTGATTCTAATGCACAGCGTTTGGGAACTAAAGCTCATGACAGCCAGTTGGTAACTGCTGGCAGCATCATTGTTCGTCAACGTGGTACTAAATTCCATCCAGGCAACAATGTTGGCATGGGCAAGGATTACACTATCTATGCTAAAGTTGAAGGCCGCGTTAAATTTGAACGTAAAGGTCGTGACCAACGCCAGATTAGTGTATATCCTGTTGAAGAAGCAGCAATGTAAGTTTAATTGATGCTTTTTAGCAAAAATACAAAAGAAATATAAAAAAACAGGAATGATATGAAATTAGTTCGTATTGTTCCTGTTTTTTTGTATTTTATTTTGCTGCTCTATAAATATTTTCCATGTCTTTTATATTCAATACTTTGAACTGACCGATGGTACGAGTATTTTCAAAACTGCATTTATAAGCTAAAGTTTTTATTTCTTCTTCTGTTAAATCCTTGTTTATGAGTTTATTTATATTGGTTGGCATACCTATATGACGGAAAAATTCTTCCATGGCTGTAATACCTTCCAGTGCCGTAACTTCTGGGTTATGAAAATTGTAAGGTATGGAGAAAACATTTACGGCAAGCTGAGCAAAACGTTCAGGATTTTCTTTATATACATAACGTGCCCAACTTCCCCAAATTGCTGCCAGACCTGCCCCGTGTTCTACACCGAACATACCGCTGAGTTCATGCTCTAATTGGTGGCATGACCAATCACCGAAAGTACGGTCACCGGTAGTTTCATTGTGTGACAGTGTGCCGCTCCACATTATTTCTGCACGAGCATTATAATTTTCAGGCTCATTAAGAACGATTTTGCTGTTACGTATAACATTGCGCAGTAATGTTTCAGCAATGCCATCAATTAGTGAAAGCTGATGGGTAGATGGTGATGTGAAATAACGTTCTAATGTATGCATTATAATATCTGTACAGCCGCAAGCTGTTTGGTATGCAGGAAGCGTATAAGTGAGCTCTGGATTCATTATTGCAAATTTGCAATAGCCGTAATCAGTTGAAAGGCCGCGTTTTAACCAACCTTCTTCGTTAGTAATAACACTGCAGTTGCTCATTTCACTGCCGGCAGCAGCAATAGTGAGAACGGTACCAAGTGGAATGCAGGCGGTGATTTCTTTCTTTTTCATATAGTAATCCCATATTTCTCCTGGGTTTGCCAGACCGTAACCAATACCTTTAGCACTGTCGATAACGCTGCCGCCGCCAACCGCCAGAATAAAATCAATGTTTTCTTGGCGGCAAAGTTCTATACCTTTATGTACTAATGTTAATTGTGGATTTGGTACAACTCCGCCAAGAAGTATATATTCTAATCCTTCACTACGTAAGCTGGCACAGACACGATCTAAAAGACCGCTTTTTTGTGCACTCTGCCCGCCGAAATGTACTAAAACTTTGTGAGCACCATAGTATTTACACCATTGACCTGCTTGTATTTCTGTGTTTTTACCAAAAATAATTTGTGTTGGTGCATGAATTTGAAAGTGATCCATAAATTGTTCCTCCTCTTTATCTTGACAGTAGCATATAATGAAAAATATTAGAACGATTTTATGAGTAAGCTATGTTGCGAATATTATTATTTGTGGCTATACTAAAGATATTATAAGAAAAAAATTTTTGTTTGTCGATATTTACAGATTGAACAGTAAGGCAGGTGTTTGTATGAAATATATTGCCTGTTATGGTGATTCATTAATTTATGGATTTCCTTTTGGCATTGATTACTCATGGACAGCACAGGCAGAAAAAATTCTTTCTGTTAAAATGCTGAATTATGGTGTTTGCGGTGATTGCTGCGATGATATTATTTTTCGTGTACGGCAATATAGATTACCAATATATGTTAAACATATACTTTTTTTGGGTGGGGCAAATGATATTCTTCAAGGACGTAAACTTGCAGCAATTATGGATGATTATCATAGATTGGTAGAATTTTGCAAAGAAAAGCAGTATTTTCTTTGTGTAGTTCTTCCGTTGCTTAGCTGTGATGCATATCTAAATAATCATTTATTTAACTTAAGGTATGAAATAGAAAATAGTTATTCAGATAAAGCGTTCCTTCTAGATTTACAAACTGTTGTAGGCTTAGATGATGCAACCAGGGCGAAAGCTTATCTTGATGGTGTTCATCCGCTTGCAGCTGTGTATGAAAGCATGGGGAAATATGCTGCTCCTTTTCTTGAAGAATGGTTAAAGGAAACTATAATATAAAAAATAGTTGAAATAAAAAAGTCGTTAGATAAAAAATCTGACGACTTTTTGGATGTACAAGAGAATTAGTTATAGATGTTCTTTTGTTTTAGTCCCAATAATTCTTGTGGTATTTGTGCAAGTATTATAGCAGCAAATACTAAACAACAACCAAATATTTCTCTTGGACTCATTGCCTGACCAAGAATTAACCAACCGCTTAGAAGAGCGAAAGCTGACTCCAAACTCATCAGCATACAGGCTAAGACAGAGCTTACGTGCTTTTGACCAACGATTTGCAGGGTATAGGCTACGCCACTTGACATAATACCTGCATATGCTATAGGAAGCCAGCCAAGCATGATATTTGTTAGGGATGGATTTTCGAAAAAGAGCATTAAGATACCGTTTACTAAGGAACATACAGCAAATTGTATTAAAGAAAGGCGTACGCCATCTAGATTTTTTATAATATTTTCTACATAAATAATTTGTGCTGCAAAACAGAATGCACACAAAAGTGTATAAAAATCTCCTTTGTTAATGCTGAATCCTTCGTTGATACAGATAAAATACATA
This sequence comes from uncultured Phascolarctobacterium sp., assembly GCA_964630355.1. Taxonomy (GTDB): domain Bacteria; phylum Bacillota; class Negativicutes; order Acidaminococcales; family Acidaminococcaceae; genus Phascolarctobacterium_A. The sequence goes on along the minus strand of CAZVSX010000022.1, from coordinate 6,151 downwards.
CCTATAGCTGCTATTGCTACGCTGATTCCTTGCAGCAGAGAAACTGCTCGGTGATAAACAATATAGCTGAGAACTGGAACGAGTACAATGTATAAGGCGGTAATAAAACCGCTTTTGCCTACGGTGGTATACATAATTCCTATTTGTTGGAAAAGCATTGCCAATGATAAAAACAGACCGCAGGTAATACCTCCTTTGATAAGCCTTTTTTTATAAATTATTTCAGTACTGCCGAGTAGACTGAAATTTTTTCCTGACAGTTTATCAAACAAGAAACAGCAGCTGGTTAAAAATATTGTGGCTAATACACTGCGCGCACAGTTAAAGGTTAATGGTTCAGCGTATTCTCCGCCTATGCTTTGAGCAATGAAGGCTGTACCCCAGATAAATGCACATAAAGTCAGCATGAATATGCCCTTTGTATTTTGTCTGGAAGCAGCTTGTTTATTCATAAATAACACTCCTAAAAATAATATGATAATTAGTATTGTACCATTTTTTTCGGCTGTGTACAAAGAGAACAGCTTAAAAACAAGAAAATAGTTTAAATTTTGCTTGTTTTTTGTGGAACATATCCCCTTGCTAGACTATTATGTAAAGCAAAGTATGTAGAATAGAAAAATTTATATTAAATGATACAATTACTGAAAATTAGTCTACTAAATTCAATAACAATATATTGTAAAATTCGCTTTGACACATACGACATATTGTGTTAGAATAAGTACGCAATAAGTTAAAATGTCACCGCTATTAAAAATTTGATCAACGTGGGATTTAGATTGTATCAGATAAATTGTGGGTCAGACCCCTAACTTATACAATAATACTTAATATATATTTTCAAGAAAGGATGCTGGTGAATATGAAGGTTATTAAGCGAGATGGGACAACCGTTGATTTTGATGGCAATAAAATAGTTGTTGCTATTCAAAAAGCAAATGCTGCTGTAGAGCCTGGATTCCAAATAGAGGAGGATAAAATTCATCAGATTGCTGCTAGTGTACAAAATCGCAATCGTAAGCGCCTTTTGGTTGAAGATATTCAGGATATTGTAGAACATAGTTTGATGGATGCCGGCAAGTTTGAGCTAGCTAAGCAATATATTATATATCGTTATCAGCGTGCTTTAGTACGTAAAGCTAATACTACAGATGAGTCTATATTGTCGTTGATTCGCAACAGCAATAAGGATGTAATGGAAGAAAATTCTAATAAAAATGCGACTATGGCGGCAACGCAGCGCGATTTAATTGCTGGCGAAGTTTCTAAAGATTTGACAAAGCGCCTCATGCTTCCTGAGAAAATTTCCAGAGCACATGAAGAAGGTATTCTTCATTTTCATGATGCTGATTATTTTATTCAGCCGATTTTTAATTGCTGCCTGATTAATATTGGCGATATGTTGGACAATGGCACTGTTATGAACGGCAAAATGATTGAAAGCCCAAAAAGCTTTCAGGTTGCTTGTACTGTTATGACACAGATTATAGCTTCTGTTGCATCTAGCCAGTATGGCGGACAATCAGTAGATATCTGCCATTTAGGTAAATATTTACGTAAAAGCTATGAAAAGTTTAAAAAGGGTATTTTAGCTGCTTCAGGTGATACAATAGATGAGGTTACACTGGAGCGTTTGACTGATGAACGTCTGCGTTATGAATTAAAAGGCGGTGTGCAGACAATACAGTATCAGATTAATACTTTGATGACTACTAATGGACAGTCTCCTTTTGTAACTTTATTTTTAAATCTTAGGGAAGATGATCCTTATCTGAAAGAGAATGCTATGATTGTAGAGGAAATTCTGCGTCAGCGTTTGCAGGGAATAAAAAATGATAAGGGCGTATATGTAACACCTGCATTTCCTAAGCTCGTTTATGTACTTGATGAGCATAACTGTCTAAAGGGTGGAAAATATGACTATATTACTCGCTTAGCGGTAAAGTGCAGTGCTAAACGTATGTATCCGGATTATATAAGTGCTAAAAAGATGCGGGAAAACTATGAAGGAAATGTATTTTCTCCAATGGGATGTCGCAGCTTTTTGTCAACGTGGAAAGATAAAGACGGTAAATATAAATTTGAAGGACGTTTTAATCAAGGTGTTGTTTCTTTGAATCTGCCTCAGATTGGTATTATTTCTCGAGGAGACGAACAGAAGTTTTGGCGGCTTTTAGATGAACGTTTAGAGCTTTGCTATGAAGCCTTGATGTGCCGGCATAATGCTCTTAAAGGAATTAAGAGTGATGTAAGTCCAGTTCATTGGCAATATGGTGCTATTGCACGTTTAGAAAAAGGCGAAGTTATTGATGAATATTTAGAAAATGGTTATTCTACAATTTCTCTTGGCTATATTGGTCTTTATGAAGTTACAAAGCTGATGAAAGGAGTAAGTCATACTAATCCTATAGGTGAGGAATTTGCCCTACGTGTTATGAACCGTTTACGTGGAGCATGTGATAAATGGAAGGCTAAAACAGGAATAGGCTTTGGCTTATATGGAACACCAGCAGAAAGTTTATGTTATCGCTTTGCACGCATTGATAAAGAACGCTTTGGTACAATTGAGGATGTTACAGATAAGGGTTATTATACTAATTCTTATCATGTTGATGTACGCGAGAATATCGATGCTTTTACTAAGTTTAAATTTGAAAGTCATTTTCAGAATATATCTTCCGGTGGTGCTATTTCTTATGTAGAGATTCCTAATATGCGACATAATACTGAAGCATTGGAAGAAGTTGTAAAGTTTATTTATGATAATATTCAATATGCAGAGTTTAATACTAAATCTGACTATTGCCATGTTTGCGGATTTGATGGTGAGATTAGTATAAATGATGATAATGAATGGGAATGTCCTGTATGTCATAATAAGGATCATGCTAAAATGACGGTTATTCGTCGAACATGTGGATATTTGGGAGAAAATTTCTGGAATGTTGGTAAAACTAAAGAAATTAAATCCAGGGTTATGCATTTGTAAGAAGGTGATACCTGATGAATTATGCAACAATAAAGAATTTAGATATTGCTAATGGGCCAGGGTTGCGTGTTTCTTTGTTTGTAAGCGGATGTACACATCACTGTAAAGGTTGTTTTAATCCGGAATCGTGGGATTTTAATTATGGTGAGCCTTACACTGAGATAACAGAAAATGAAATATTGAAGCTATTAGCAAATGAACATATACGAGGGTTATCCCTTTTGGGAGGAGAGCCGTTCGAGCCTGTCAATCAAAAGGTGTTAGTACAGCTTTTGCGTAAGGTAAAAGAAGAATATCCAAATAAAGATGTGTGGTGTTACAGCGGCTATAATTTTGAAAAGGATATGCTTACTGGTAATCTTGGTTCTTGGGAGATTACGGAGGAAATGCTTTCGTATATTGACGTTTTAGTTGATGGTGAGTTTGTTTTAGAACTGAAAAACCCCAATCTTCGTTTTCGTGGAAGTGCTAACCAACGCGTTATCAAAGTGCAGGATTCTTTGCGTGAGGATGCTGTAATACTTTGGAATGATGATGAAGGACTTAATTGAATTTTTGCATAATAAAACCTGCGGCTATAAAAACCGCAGGTTTTAAAATTATTATTAGACGATTTGTTCTCCGTGATAACGTTCTCCATCGTTGTCTGGCAGCAAACCGTAACGTTCTGTCCATAAAGATTTATATTTTATAGCTTGAGCATGAATTTCTTTCAGTTGAGTTTCATCAAGTTTTTTTATTACTTTGGCAGGCACACCGGCAACCAGAGAAAATGGCGGTACAATAGTACCTTTTGTAACTACAGCACCTGCTGCTACAATGGAACCATGACCGATAACAGAACCGTCCAGTACTGTGGAATGCATTCCGATAAGACAATGATCTTCGACGGTGCAAGCGTGCAGTAATGCACAGTGCCCAACGGTTACATAATCGCCGACAATGCAGGCATATTTATCTGCTACGTGCAGAACACTGTTATCCTGAATGTTGCTGTAACGACCTACTTCAATACGGTTGACATCGCCGCGAATAGTAACACCGGACCATACGCTGGCGTATTCTTTGAGTTCTACTTTGCCGATAATAGTAGCTGTATTAAAGGCGTATGCTTTTTCATCAATTTTAGGGGCTTGTGCTTCGAATTTAAAAATCATAAAATCACCACTTCCTATAATTTGTCTGCCTTAACAACAGTTTAAAATAAGCAATCTTCTATTTACAATATAATTATTATATGAGTAAGCTTTAAAGTCAAGGCTTTCACAGTTATTTTTCAAAAGCTGTTGCAGTACTTGCATATACAGGAATAAACGCTTTATAATTAGATATATTCAATATAACGAGAACTGAGGCTTATATGCAAAAAAAACAAAAAAATTATCTGCTGCTACGTGTAGTTTGTTATTTGGTATTTATATCGCTGTTGCTTTATTTTTTATATATTTCCCCTTATAATCCGCATCCGCAAAGTGCAGAGGATGTACGCTGTTGGGTTATCGGTTTTGGCGTATGGGCACCAATTATCTATATATCTGTATATACGATACGACCATTGTTGTTTTTTCCTACACTGCTTTTGAATTTAAGTTCAGGTGTATTGTTTGGACCGCTGTGGGGAATACTATTTTTACTTCTTGGTGGTTTGGGCTGTGCAACTTTTTGTTATCTTTGGGGACGTTATGGAGGAGGCGGTTGGCTGCTACACAATTTTGGCGGTATTTGGGGAGAACGTGTGAAAGTTTATCTGATTGGAGAAGATAGTTTTAAGAAAATGCTTATATTGCGTATGGTACCTATTTTTCCGTATGATCCTGTAAGTATTGTTTCTGGCAGTGTACATATGCCTTATAAGATTTATATTGCTGCTACTTTATTGGGAATGCTTCCTGGAGCTATAGCATATAATTTTTTAGCTGATTCTTTTGGTACGACTAATTTTTATTTTGCAGCAGCTTTAACTGTACTTGCTTTTGGTATACCATTATATTGGTGGCATAAGAATAATCATAAGAAGGATTTTAAGAATGGATGTGATGATGATGCGAAATACAGAAATTGAACTTAAACTTTTGATTAGTAAAGACGAAGTTGAAAAAATGCTGCAGTTGGATTTTATAGAAGCAGCTTTGCGTGTGCCGTGCGGTAAAAGAAGACATCTTATAAGTGCATATTATGATACGGAAGATTTTAAGTTTACTAAGTATGGCATTGCTTATCGGGTACGAGATAAAGGTGACGGCAATTATGAAGCTACAGTTAAAACTTTTGGTAAACGTGAAGGTGCACTTAGTGAACGCAAAGAGTATAATCTGCCTGTTCTTGAGTTTAAGCCTAAACTTGAAGGTTTTGCTGCTCTTGGATTAGGGCTTGAGTTGAACTCGTTAGCACCGCAGGGGGTTCGCCTGTTATTTGTTGTAGATGTAGAACGTGTTACTTATATTTTAGATTATCATGGAGCTGTTATAGAATTAGCTGTAGATCAAGGTAAAATTGTTGGAAATAACAAAGTTGATTATATTAATGAAGTGGAAATGGAACTGATTTCAGGAGATAAAAAAACTTTATTGGAGCTTAAGGAAAGCCTTGCTTCAAAAATACAGATAAAAGCTGAGGAAAGAAGTAAATTTTCACGTGGACTGGCACTTTTGGAAAGATAGAATATAAGATTTTTGTTAACTTTATCGGAATTGTGCCTAATTTCTGTTGATAATTACGCATAAATAAAAATGTAAAAAATTTTACGGAAATATGTTGACAAAACATCGACTATACGGTATAATTCTTTTTGTCTTAAACGGATGGGTTCCCGAGTGGCTAAAGGGAGCAGACTGTAAATCTGCCGCGTTTCGCTTCGTTGGTTCGAATCCAACCCCATCCACCAATATTTCATCGCGGGGTGGAGCAGCTGGTAGCTCGTCGGGCTCATAACCCGAAGGTCGGTGGTTCAAGTCCGCCCCCCGCAACCAACTTACAAGCTGATGTAGCTCAGTCGGCAGAGCGTATCCTTGGTAAGGATAAGGTCACCAGTTCAATCCTGGTCATCAGCTCCAGTTTAATAATAAGTTTCAAGTATTTTAGAAAGTGCTTGTAATGCTTGCATTTGGCGGCGTAGCTCAGTTGGCTAGAGCATGCGGTTCATACCCGCAGTGTCCGCGG
>CAZVSX010000021.1:0-29532 GCA_964630355.1 uncultured Phascolarctobacterium sp. | reverse complement strand
TATTTCATTTGGAAAATCAGCAGCTTCACAATCCAAAGTTGAAAATACAGTTACGGTCAATAAAGCAGTTAATAGTATTTTCTTTTTCATAACTAACGACCTCCATATTTGATATGCATTTATAACATTTCAACAAAACAGCCGCCGGAAAATCCGACGGCCTAAGCAGCAGTATTATATCACTTTTGCCGCATAAAGTGCACATAATGTCTTAGCATCATATAGCTCACCGTCTTCAATCATCTTCTTAAGCTGACTTACAGTAAAAGCTTTGACTCCGATAAATTCATCTTCATCAGTATGTTGCAAATATTTTTTCATATTCCATGCCTTATAAATATGAATTATTTCATCAGAAAATCCAGGCGTTGTAGCAATACTCACAATATGCTGCCAATTATATGCTTCATAACCAGTTTCCTCACTCAATTCACGGCGAGCACACTCTTCATAAGCCTCATTTTCACCATGATCAAGCTTCCCGGCCGGAATCTCCCACAACAATGTACTTAAAGGATAACGACACTGCTTAACCAATACTATGCGACCATCCTCCAAAACAGGAATAACTGCTACTGCACCTGGATGACGAATATATTCTCTTGTCGTATCATTTCCGTTGGGCAAAGTTACATGATCACGCTGAACCTTTAACAAACGTCCACTAAATACTTCTTCATTACTGCCCTCTACATAAACTTCATCTAAATCCTTTTCATGAAATTTCTTCAGCATTTTCATCTCTCCATATCACTATTACTGAAAGCTGTTTTTACTTCCTCTGCACCTTTCAGCAACTCCGTTGCACTTTCAAAAGCTGCTCTGCTGGCAGTTGCTCCCGTACTCATTCTTACAAGCTCCTGCAAGCGACCATTATAATCAAGAACAGTAAGTTCAGTTATTGTGCGTCCATCTATACTGCGTTTTTCGATATGTATATGATTATCAGCAAAAGCAGCTATCTGCGGCAGATGTGTAATACAAAGCACCTGATGACGTGCAGATATAACTGCTATTTTTGTTGCCATTTTTTGAGCAGTTATACCGCCCACCCCTGTATCAATTTCATCAAAGACCATTGTTCCTACTTCGCCTTGATTCAGCAATACAGTTTTTACAGCTAAAGCAATTCGGCTTAACTCACCGCCGCTGGCAACCTTTTCCAATTCATTTAAAGGTTCTCCTATATTAGCACTAAAATAAAACCGCAGCACATTTCTTCCTGTAGCTGTAAAGTTTTCCAAAGCTTTAAAATCTATTTTTAATACACCATTAGGCATAGCTAAATCATGTATATGTGCTGTAATTTGTTGTTCTAACTCAGCTGCACTTTTTTCACGCATTTTTGTTAGTACAGCAGCAGCACTTTCAAGCTTAACGAAAATATCAGCAGCTTGTTTTTTTACCAAATCAATAGTATTAGCAATATTTTTCAGCTGTTCAAATTTCTGCTGCGTTTCTGCTAAATAATTCATAACAGCCTGAGTATTTCCACCATACTTCTTCTGTAAACGATAAATAGTATCTAAACGTTCTTGTATTGCCGCAGCCCTATCAATATTAAAATCACTTGCTGCCATATACTCGCTCAATTCTGTACGACAATCATCTAAAGTAATCCATACACTGTCAGCAGTTTCAGCTAAAGGATTAAGACGTTCATCATAGCGTGCTGCATATTGTAACTGTTCACGTACACGTGCCATATTTGCTAAAACAGCATCTTCTGAATTAAGTAAATTATAAGAATTATCAACAGCCTTTAAAATACGCTCACTATGCCGTAGTATCTTGGCCTCATTCTCTAGTTCTGTTTCTTCTCCAAGCTGCAGCTTAGCTTCAGTTATCTCTTTAATCTCCCAAGCATAACGATCCAAAAGTAAATCCCGTTGAGAATTATCCTGCTCTAATTGTCTTAGCTTTTTTGAAACTTCAACATATTCATAATATAAGTTACGATATATAGAAAAAGCTTCAGCAAGTGCAGCTCCGCCAAAAGCATCTGTTAACCTTAGTGCCGTATCAGGTTTCAACAAATCTTGGTTTTCATGCTGTCCATGAATATCTACTAACTTAGAAGCAATTATCTTTAGGACAGCAAGAGGAACCTGTACTCCATTAATAAAGGCTCGACTTTTCCCAGCCATACTGATTTGTCTCTTAAGAAATAAATCATCGTCTACATCTAAACCATGCTCTGACAGTAGCTCTTTAATTGATGAACGTTCGGAAATATCAAAAACAGCCTGTACCCATAAGCCATCTGTTCCGCTTCGTACATAATCAGAAGAAGCTCTTCCTCCCAATACAACACTGAACGCATCAATGAGTATAGATTTTCCTGCACCGGTTTCACCAGTAAAAACATTAAAACCAGCAGTAAAGCTAACATGTACATCTTCTAATAAGGCAAAATTATGAACATGCAATGATTGCAGCATAAGAACCTCACTTACATATATTCCTTGAAACGTTTAAGCAGCAAAGCTACATCTTCTTTATTAGCAACAGCAATAAAAACAGTATCATCACCAGCAATAGTTCCCAAAATTTCCGGCCATTTCATATAGTCAACAGCAAAAGCCACAGACTGAGCTGTGCCAGGCAGTGTGCGCAGCACTACCATGCTGTCAGAAAAACGCACACTACCAATAGAATCATTAAACGTACGTTCCAAACGTTCCATTGTCAGCATCATGCCATGCTCCTTAGGATAAGCATAATGATAGTGTCCGTTAGCATCAGGAACTTTTACCAACATAAGCTCCTTTATATCTCTGGAAACAGTAGCCTGAGTAACATCTATTCCTTGATGGCGCAAAGCAGCAGCCAAATCCTCCTGTGTTTCAATTTTATTTGTGTCAATAATTTCTTTGATTTTAGCATGTCTGGTCATTTTCATAATAAATCACCCCGTTTAGAAATTAATTTTTAAAAAATTCATGAAGCTATAAACTTAATAAAATAGATGATTTTTATATGACATCTTAAAGATTCCGCATCAGTTTCTGTTGCCATGTCTGATAATAATCTCTGCTTGTCAACCTGATAAATTTCATATTATAAGGGCACTTTTCAATATATACACTTGTATCATTATGCACTTCTATAACATTTTCCCCATCAGCAGAAAGCATCATTTCTTCACTTCCAGGAATAGGTCTTAACTCAATTTTCTCAGACATTGGAATTACTAAAGCTCTATTCGTCAGCGAATGTGCACAAACTGGAGTAATTACACTTACATCCAATTCCGGCATTACTAAAGGTCCGCCTGCTGAAAGAGAATATGCTGTAGAGCCAGTTGCTGTAGCAATAATCAGACCATCGGCTGCATATTTTCCAGACCGCCGCCCATTGATAAACAGCATCATATGTGCCAATTTACTGAACATTCCTTTAGCAAGTACAAAATCATTTAAAGCATGTGCTTTAGCAACAACTTTTTCTCCACGCAGTACGTGTGCCTGTAGCAAACTCCGATTTTCAAGAGAATAATTTCCCTGAGCTAAACGACTGATAGCTTTATACATTCCCTGCAAATCTATTTCCGCTAAAAAGCCAAGTTTCCCAAAATTTATGCCAAAGGCAGGAACTTCAATAGGTGCCAAATAACGTGCCATCTGCAATAAAGTTCCATCACCGCCAAGGCTTACAGCAGCATCAAGAGTTTTGAGTGTAAGTATTTTATTTTCATCATAAGCACTGCAATTATATTGTCCAGCAATTGCAGACGGCAGTACAGGTTCTAATCCCCAGTACCTACATAACTGTACAAATTCCGGCAGTGCTATACAAACATTTTCTTTGGTCAAATTAGGAAAAATACCTAAACGTTTAGCTTTCATTTCATGCCTCTGGTTTAATCTAAATCACCATGACTGCGTCTTACAAGCTGTGCTATCTGCTCTGCATCCACAGCATCATCGGCACCAAGTGTCAGATGTAATAAGTATTCTATATTGCCCTCAGGACCTTTTATAGGCGAGAAATCAAGACCAGCTATACCAAAGCCTTCTGCTTTAGCAAAATCAATAACATCATTTATAACTTTCTCATGTACAGAAGCATCACGCACAACACCCTTTTTTCCCACATTTTCTTTGCCTGCTTCAAACTGCGGTTTAATAAGTGCGATAACAAATCCCTCAGGTTTCAGAATTTTATGAACGGCAGGTAAAATCTTATCTAACGAAATAAAAGCTACATCTATAGTTGCAGCATCTACCTGTTCCGGCAAACTATCTGTCTCTAAATAACGTACATTAGTACGTTCCATATTAATTACACGCTCATCATTACGCAGTTTCCATGCCAACTGACCATAACCAACATCAATAGCATAAACCTTAGCAGCACCATTTTGCAAAGCGCAGTCTGTAAAGCCACCCGTAGATGCACCAATATCTGCAACTATTTTATTCTTTACGCTTATAGGAAAAATTTGCAGTGCCTTTTCTAATTTTAGTCCTCCACGGCTAACATATGGCAACTTATTTCCCAATAAACGAATTGTTACTTCTGCTGCTACCGGAGTACCTGGCTTATCTATTTTTTGCTCGTTAACAAGGACTTGTCCAGCCATTACTGCAGCTTGTGCTTTAGCTCGACTTTCAAAAATACCTCTGTTTACAAGCAGTACATCTAATCGGTCTTTTTTCATTCTTATTCACCCTTTACAAAAGCTGCTGCTTTATCAGCAATTGATTGTGTATCTAAGCCTAAATCACAGAAAAGCAACTTTTTGTCACCATGTACAACAAATTCATCTGGAATTCCCAAGCAAAGCAAGTCACAATGCTCAAGCAGTTCGTACCTATTAAGTGTTTCTAAAACAGCACTGCCTACGCCACCGGCAAGCACGCCTTCTTCCACAACAATTATCTTCTTATATCTCTTAGCATGCTCCACCAATAATTTTTCATCCAAAGGCTTAGCAAAACGCATATTAACCACACCAGCACTAATTCCCTGCTGCTCCAATAACGCAGCTGATTCCACAGCACTCTGAACCATACTTCCTATAGCCCAAATACAAACATCTCTGCCCTCAAATAAAACTTCAGCTTTTCCAACATCTATTGTATGCAAAGTTTCACTCAAATCTACTCCTATACCACTGCCGCGAGGATAACGAACTGATATAGGCCCATTAAATTCCATCGCTGTTTTCAGCATATGACGCAGCTCATTTTCATCTTTAGGTGCCATTACCGTCATATTAGGGATACTTCGCAGATAAGCATAATCAAATACACCATGATGTGTATATCCATCATCTCCAACCAGTCCTGCCCTGTCAAGGCACATAGTAACGTGTAGATTCTGCATACAAATATCATGTATCACAGAATCATAAGCACGTTGCATAAAAGAAGAATAAATTGCTGTCACAGGTTTCATACCAGCAGCTGCCATACCTGCTGCCGCCGTAACAGCATGCTGCTCTGCTATACCTACATCAAAAAATCGTTCCGGATAAGCCTTAGCAAAAATATTCAAGCCCGTACCTTCAGGCATAGCAGCTGTAATTCCAACTATTTTTTTATCAGTAGCTGCCAACTCCGCTAAAGTTTTTCCAAAAACCTCCGTATAAGTCACAGGCATACCAGCTTTTACTACTTTCTTACCTGTTGCAATTTCAAAAGGACCTGTCCCATGAAATTTATTTGGACTTTCTTCGGCAGGCTTATATCCCTTACCTTTTTTAGTAAGTACGTGTACCATAACAGGCCCATCAATTCGTTTAGCTGCCTGCAATACCTCCAGTAGGCTGTTTAAATCATGTCCGTCTACAGGACCAAGATAAGTAAATCCCAACTCTTCAAAAATCGAAGTAGGTACCATAAGATATTTTACGCTGCCTTTCAAGCGACGTATTACTTTTAGAACATCAGAGCCGAACTCCAAATTCTTTAGCCAACTCTCAATGTCATTTTTTATTTTATTATATGTTTCACCTGTTCTCAACTGGTATAAATATTCACTCATTGCACCAACGTTTTTAGAAATAGACATCTCGTTGTCGTTAAGCACAACTATCATCTTTTTATGCAACATACCAGCATTATTCAACGCCTCAAAGGCCATACCACCAGTCATAGAACCATCACCTATAATTGCAACTACATTATAATCTTCTCCCTGCAAATCACGTGCACAAGCCATACCCAAAGCTGCTGAAATTGATGTGCTGGAATGACCAGTGCCAAAAGCATCGTGTTCACTTTCATTACGCTTAGGAAAACCGGAAAGACCTCCGTATTGACGCAAAGTAGGAAATTGCTCTCTTCTTCCAGTAATAATTTTATGTATATACGACTGATGCCCTACATCAAAAATAAGCTTATCTTTTGGTGTGGAAAAAATTTTATGCAATGCTAAAGTCAACTCTACAACCCCAAGATTAGGTGCTAAATGTCCGCCTGTATGAGAAATAACCTCTATAAGCAGTGTTCTTATTTCTTCAGCAAGCTGCTCTAGTTTTGCCAAAGACAGTTTTTTTACATCTTCCGGTGAATTTATTGTATTTAATATCTTTGCTTCTGACATATATTCATCCTCTAATATAATAAAATATGAGAATGCAGCTATCTATCAAGCAGCATAATCACATGATTATTTCTTTCTGTTTGTCATTAAACGTGTAATTTCTCGTAACGGTTCTGCATTCTCGCCAAAAATTTCCAAACATTCCAGAGCTTCATTAACTGTTTTTTCAGCTAACTCATGTGCAGCCTGTAAACCATAAAGACTTACATATGTAGATTTATGATTTTTCTCATCACTGCCTACAGGTTTACCAAGCACTTCTTCTGTACCTTCAACATCAAGAATATCATCTGTAATCTGAAAAGCCAAACCTAAGAGATCCGCAAACTTTGTAAGTGCTAAAAGCTGTTCATCTGTTGCTCCAGCCAAATGTGCTCCTCCACGAACGGCAGCGATAAAAAGAGCACCCGTTTTACCGCTGTGCAGTTTACGCAGTTGCTCAGGAGTTATCTGCTTGTCCTCATATTCCAAATCTAAGCCCTGTCCGCCTATCATCCCAAAATTTCCTGCACACATAGCCATCTCACGTACAGTTTCAATTAAAGCTTCAGGTTTAACATTCTTTTGTTCCAACATTACTTCAAATGCCAGTGTTAAAAGTCCATCACCAGCTAAAACAGCCATAGCTTCACCAAAAACCTTATGATTTGTCAATCTGCCACGACGGTAATCATCATCATCCATGCAAGGCAAATCATCATGTATCAGAGAATATGTATGAATCATCTCTAATCCGCAAGCTACCGGCAAATAATTATACCCTTTACTGCCAACAGCCTCGGCAGAAGCCATCAATAAAATGGGACGAATCCGTTTGCCGCCTGCCATTAAACTGTATTCCATAGCTTCATCAACACGGGATATTCCTTTTTTTGCAATTCTATTACGTAAAAAACTCTCTACCAGTTTTTGCTGATTAGCATAGTATGCTTGAAAATTCATTACTTTCCCTCCAAATCTTGGAATACTTCTAATTTATATTCTTCGTTATTACTATTATTGATAACGATTTTTTCTACTTCCTGTTTCACTGTTTCCAATTTGCTGGTACATACCTTACTCAGTTCTACACCATATTTAAAAACATCTAATGCCTGTTCCAAAGACAACTCTCCGCTTTCTAAAAGCTGTACCTGTGTTTCCAACTCACTTAAAGCATCTTCAAACTTTATATTTTTAGATATTTTTTTTACAGCCATTTGTTACCGCCTTTCAATCTGCTGAACCAGAGAAATAATTTTGCCGTCTGATACTGTTGTAATCAGTTCATCTCCCCAATTTATCTGAGCAGTACTTTTAACAAGAGTATAATCTTCCTTTTGTGTCACAGTATAACCACGTCCTAAAACAGCCAAAGGACTTAAACTATCCATGCGTGCTATCGCCAAAGCAAAAGCTTGCTGCCTTTTACTCAGCTCTTCCTGCATTGCATCAGCTATATGTTTTTTAGCTGTATCTATTCTCTGCTCCTGAACTGCAAAAATTTTTTCTGGATCCTTTAATGTCCAAGAGGCAGTAACGCTCTCAACCCTATGCTGTGTATTCATCAGATACGTTCTCATCAAACTTTGACAACGTTTTACTAAATACTCTACCTGACGTCTACATTCCTCAACATCAGTCACAACTAACTCGGCAGCCTGAGAAGGTGTAGCAGCACGTACATCAGCAGCAAAATCACACAAAGTAAAGTCAGTTTCATGTCCTACTGCACTCACAATAGGTATTTTCGAGGCAGCTACAGCCCTAACTGTCCGTTCTTCATTAAAAGCCCACAAATCTTCAATAGAACCTCCCCCACGTCCTACAATCAAAACTTCTGCAAGTTTTTGACGATTAAAAAATTCTATTGCTTTAGCTATTTCAGAAGCAGCACCACTGCCTTGTACCTTTACTGGATAAAGAAGCAGATGTACTCCATTGTTTCTTCTGCGAGATACGGTAATTATATCACGTACTGCTGCACCTGCTGACGAAGTTATAACACCTACAGTATGTGGATTAAACGGCAAAGACTTTTTTACTTCTGCTGCAAACAAACCTTCTTTTTCCAACTTATATTTTAATCTTTCATAAGCCTGCATAAGATCGCCTGCACCTTGCTGCAACATCAAATCTGTATACAACTGATAAATTCCATCACGTTCATAAACAGCAAGACGCCCCACAGCAAGTACAGTATCTCCATTACATGGTTCAAAACGTAATCCCATAGCTTTACTGCGAAACATTACACATTTTAGAATCCCACCAGCATCTTTAAGTGTAAAGTAACAATGACCCGAAGGATAACGCTTAAAATTAGATACTTCACCAACAATCTGTAAATTTTTCAGTTCTAAATCACGATCTAAAATACTCTTAATATAATTATTAATTTCACTTACAGAATAAATATTATCCTTCATTTTTCCTATGCATTCTCCACGCCAAGGCAGCACAGCCACTGGCATTATCACAGCTAAAGCGTGCTTCCGGTACCCAAAGACGTACCTGACGCTTTACCAGTTTAGCCTCTACATGCTGTCTTATATAAGCATTAGAAGCAACACCACCTACCAAAATTACATTCTGTACTTTATAAGCAGCAGCCCCATTGCGCAACATACGTGCAAATGTTTCTGCCAATGTATATTCTACTCCTAAAGCTAATGAAGCAGCATCTGCACCAGCTTCCAGTTTACGCAAAGCAGCCGTTGCAGGACCAGATAAACTTACATCTAATTTATTTACAGAAACAGGCAAATCTATTTTTTCATTTGCCTGTTCAGCCAACTTTTCCAATGCTTGTCCTGTGGGAAACTGCAATCCAAGCGCCACACCAACACGGTCAACAAACTGTCCAGCATGTAAATCTATACTGCCGCCTATCTGACACAAACGATATCTCTTATTTTTCAACGCCTCACAAAGTAGTAAATCTGTTGTTCCTCCACTGGCATGCAATAAAAGAAATCTCTCCGCCTTTGGCCCATCTGCTGACCAAAGACCAGCTTCCAAATGATTTTCCTGGTGACTGATAATCTCCAAAGCAGCACCAGATGCAGCACTAAGACTTCTTGCAACACTTAAGCCAGCAAGAAAAGCCGGCATATATGAATTTTCTATGGGCCTTGGATAACCACTGACACCAATAGCTTCAAGTTTATAATCCCGCCCCAATAATACTTTTTCTATCAAACATGGTAAATTTCTAGTATGCTGAAATACCATCTCTGATTGTTGCAAACCGCATCTCCCAGGATTCACCTGCAAAATCTGCCTTGCCTCATCCAAAAGCCTGCCATTTTCATCTAAAACAGCAACCGATGTCGTATAACAGCTAGTATCTATACCTAAATATATATTGCTGCTCATTTTTTAGCCAGCTTACCCAAAACACCATTAATAAAGCGTGGTGATTCTTCTGTCCCATATGTTTTTGCAATCTCTACTGCTTCATTAATAGCTATACCAGCTGCCAAAGCAGGCTTTTCATGCAGCATCTCAAATACAGCTATACGTAAAATATTTCTGTCAGTAGCCGGCATACGTTCAATAGACCAATCAACGGCAAAATTACCAAGTTCATTATCTATTGCCTGTAAATTATCCATGACACCGTTTACTAATACAGCAGCATAACTGCGTACACGCTCACGAGCACTTTCAGCGCCTAGTTCCTCACGCTCTGCTAAAGCAGCATCTAAAGCAAATTCTTTTTCACAATTACTAAAATCTATCTGAAATAATGTCTGTAAGGCAACCTCTCTGGAAATTCTTCTAATCATAATTTTCACACTCTCCTTAATTTATTTAATAGTTATTTATTTTTAGCTATCTGAATTACAATATGTTCTTATTATCTATGATAACCAGGAGGCAAAAGCCTATCCAACCACTCTATCAGATCCTCTTTGTTGTCAAGTTTATTTCCGATAAAAAACCCAAAGCCTATACATAACATAAGAAACAATGCTTTAAAAAATCCCAGCCATAATACTATAACACCAATAAACAGACCAAATATCGAACAAAGCAGACGACCACGATAATTATTCCAGATATCATTTAAAATATCATTAAACATAAAAGTGTCCTCCTATTCTTCCTTTGCCTTTATCTGTTTAAAGAACAGCTCTATATCTTTAACTTCAATTCCTGTCACTTTCTTGATACTGTCTCGTACATTGCTTTTTATTTCACCAGAAGTCTCCGGAATATTAATTCCCGGCTCAATTGAAGCATTAATTCGTACATCAATAACTTCATCCTCAAGTTTTACAATGACTTTCACATTATGAATTCCATAAATCTCCTGTGCTAAAACAGCAATATAATCCTCTAAAGCACCTTTTCCTACCAAAACTTTTCCTTTATCACTTTCGCCCAGTTTCAAAGAACTTACACCAGTAAGACCAAGTCCGGTAATCAAAAGACGAACACTCACTAACAGCATTATTACACTGCCAACAGCATATATCCAACTCCCCGGAATATGATTGATGAAAGAAACCATATCCAGCTCTGAAAATGCACCAAGACTGCAAAGCAATGTCAATACTGAAGCTACAGCCATCAAAATAGTATACAACGTCAGAATAACTCTATCCGCAATTCTCATAGTAATTACTCCTCCTCAAAAAACTTTTTATGTCTATCTTCTATATCATCCTCAGTCGGTAAACGAAAATCTGGCTCTGTATGTAATTTTACTAATTGTTGTTCAAAGGAGTTAGCCTCCGTTGCCTCAGCACTCTGGTGCTGAGCACGCAATATATCCGCCATATCAATTTCGGAAGGAGTTTCTTTCTCCAAATCACTTTCCTGCCGTTTAGCAACACCTTCTACATTAACATCAACAAACTGTACTTCATAACCAGTCATTGCCTCAATAGCCTCTTTTACTTTTTCTTGTACTTCTAAAGCTATTTCTGGAATACAGCAACCGTATTCCACATTTATATAAACACTGGCATTTACCAGTTTACCTTCAAACTTAAGATGAACCCCTTTAGAAGCATTATCTTTGCCCAAAAAGCGGTTAATCCCATCAGTGAAGCCTCCGCTCATACTTACTACTCCAGGTACTTCCTGTGCCGCTAAACTTGCTACTATGCAAATAACTTCATCTGCTATTCGAATATCTCCATATTCATCTAAATCTTGAGGCGCAAAATCTTCTGTTTCTATATCATGCTTACCTTTTTTTGATTGACTATTATCCACAATAAAGCACCTCCTGGTTATTCTTATAAATTAAAACAATACCCCAGTTTTATCTTTTAATTATAGCACATTTTATACAGGATGTATGCAATTTTTGTATAGATATCTATGTCCTATTTTACATTTCTCTTTCCGATTGTCTTTAATATTTTCTTCATTTTTATTTTTTAAGCTAGTTTGCTATATTTATTATATTTTCCTAACTATATAAATCACAAAATATCTAAATATCATAAGTATTGCATTATTTTACATCTAACAACATTAGTACAAACTCTAATATATTTAAATACATAAATTAAATAATGTCAAAAACGCTGCACATAAAAGAAAACCTTCCAATAGTCAGATTTTAAATCCAACGTTTTGGAAGATTTACTTAAGCTACACATAGCCTAACTAAACTATTTTTTTCTTATTTTATCTTGTCCATTCTCAGTTGGGACATAATATTTTCTTCCCACTAACTCATCTGGCAAATACTGCTGTTCAACCCATGCTCCAGGATAGTTATGAGGATACTTATAATCATTTCCATGCCCCAAAGCTTTCGCTCCAGGATAATGTGCATCACGTAAATGCTTAGGAACATTACCGCAGTTTTTACTGCGTACATCAGCACAAGCTGCTGCAATCCCCATATAAGATGCATTGCTCTTAGGTGCATTAGCGATATAACATACAGCTTCTGCCAATGGAATTTGAGCCTCCGGCCAACCAACAAAATCCGCTGCCTGAGCTGCAGCATTAGCAATAACCAATGCCTGCGGATCAGCTAAGCCAACATCCTCAGCTGCACAAATAATTATACGACGTGCAATAAAACGTAAATCTTCTCCGCCTTCTATCATTCTTGCAAGATAGTGTAAAGCAGCATCTGCATCACTGCCGCGCATACTTTTAATAAAAGCACTGACAATATCATAATGCTGATCACCTTTTTTATCATAACGCTGTAAAGCTGAACCTATTACACTTTTCAAAATCTCTAATGTCAATATACGCTCACCGGAAGCTGGCAGCATGAACTCTGCCTGTTCTAAAATATTCAATGCTCCTCTGGCATCTCCAGCAGAAAAATCCGCTATAACAGCAAGTGCTTCTGATTCAGCAATAAAGCTTCCTCCAAAACCATGTTCTCTGTCACTAATAGCTCGCTGCATTATCTTTATAATTTGCGATGCCTGTAACTTTTCCAACCGTACTACCTTCATTCGCGAAAGTAATGGTGAATTAATTTCAAAAAAAGGATTTTCTGTAGTAGCTCCTATAAGTACAATAATACCATTTTCTACATAAGGCAATAATACATCTTGTTGTGCTTTATTAAATCTATGTATTTCATCAATAAAAATGATAGTACGACCACCACCGCCATAACGATCTTCCTTAGCTTTAGCAATAATTTTTCGCAACTCTGGTACTCCGCTGGAAACAGCATTAATCGCAACAAACTTTTCTCCTGTCACACCAGCAATTACTTTTGCTAAAGTTGTTTTACCTGTTCCGGGCGGACCATAAAATAATACCGACTGAAGCATATCACGTTCAATCATACGCCTTAAGGGACTGCCAATACCAACAGCTTTTTCCTGCCCTACAAAATCGCTAAGTTTTTCCGGTCTCATTCTATCAGCAAGTGGCTTTTTCTGTATATTACTTTCTTCAAATAAATTAGAGAATAAATTATCCTGCATAAATCTATACCTCAAAACTTTCGCCGCTTAAACAGCAGCATATAGTCAATTCAAAGCAATACAAAAAATTAATCCCCACAATGCCGTCCAGCTCCATGTTTTGAACCTGCATGTGCAGGTGGGTGCCTTCCCTAACAGTCGCAAACTTCCACTCAAAGGAGGCGTGTTTTTGAAAGAAGGAGTATCAGGCTCCCTAGGTTAGAGTGTTGGCTCAAAACCTGTGGAGCAATGTAACGTACATCGCAGGGGTATAATAACTAAAATCGCTTTATTTTATTTACATCGACATACATATAATATCAAAAATGGAAGCGTTTTTCAACGCTTCCATGAAAAGTTTTTGAGTTTTTATTCTCTTATTTTTATAACTTATTTTTGCTCTTTGTCTTTTTTCAGTAAAAGACTTGTCTTGATATGCAGTTCACGTAATTGTTTTTCATCAACATCATTCGGAGCCTGAGTCATAAGATCAGAAGCACTTTGAGTTTTCGGGAAAGCAATTACATCGCGGATAGAATCGCGCTGAGCCATAATCATAATCAAACGATCCAACCCAAATGCCAATCCTCCATGCGGTGGAGCACCATACTCAAATGCATTCATCATGAAACCAAATTTCTCTTGAGCTTCCTCATCAGACAGTCCAATAGCTTCAAATACCATCTTTTGTACATCACGTCGATGAATACGAATAGAACCACCGCCAATTTCTGTGCCATTTAAAACCATATCATAAGCTTTAGCATAAACTTTTCCCGGATCGGTTAAAAGCAACGGTAAATCTTCATCACGAGGAGCAGTAAACGGATGATGCATTGCTACATAACGTTTTTCTTCTTCATTGTATTCAAACATTGGGAAATCTACAACCCAAGTAAAAGCCAGTTTATCAGGATCAATTAAACCACGGCGTTTAGCCATTTCTATACGCAATGCACCCAAAGAAGCTGCTACTACAGACGGTTTATCAGCAATAAAGAGCAACAAGTCACCTGCTTCAACTTCAGCAACATTCTTTATAGCCTCAATATTTTCCTCACTGAAGAATTTAGCAATAGAAGATTTTACACCGCCTTCTTCCGGGAACTGAAGCCAAGCCATTCCTTTAGCACCATAAATGCCGCAGAATTGTACTAATCCATCCAGCTCACGTCTGGGAATATTAGCATAGCCTTTTACATTTATACATTTTACCTGACCACCATTAGCAATAACATTATTAAATACTTGGAAAGTACAGCCGCTTACAGCATCACTAACATTTTTCAGTTCCATACCGAAACGTAAATCCGGCTTGTCACTGCCATAACGATCCATTGCATCATCCCAAGTCAAACGTTGGAATGGAACAGCAATTTCCTTACCCAAAGCACCTTTAAAAATATGAGCTATCAAACCTTCCATCAATTCCAGAATTTCATCAACTTCCATGAAAGACATTTCCATATCTAATTGAGTAAATTCCGGCTGACGATCAGCACGCAGATCCTCATCACGGAAACAACGAGCAATTTGGAAATAACGCTCCATACCAGCAACCATCAGCAACTGTTTAAAAATCTGAGGTGACTGTGGCAAAGCGTAGAATTTTCCTGGGTTTACACGGCTCGGAACAAGATAATCTCGTGCACCTTCAGGTGTAGATTTGCATAACATTGGAGTTTCAATCTCCAAGAAATTACTCTCATCTAAATAGTCACGCATTAATTTTGCTACCTTATGACGCAAAATTAAATTTCTCTGCATCTCAGGACGACGCAAATCAAGATAACGATATTTTAATCTCAAATTTTCATCAGTATCAATAGAATCTTTAATATAGAATGGCGGAGTTTTTGCCCCATTAAGCACTTCAATATCATGCGCCAAAACTTCTATAGTACCAGTTGAAATATTCTCATTAATAGTATCCTCATCACGCAGACGAACATTACCAATAACCTTGATAACATATTCATTACGAATATCTTCTGCAGTCTTAAAACTGCTTCCTGCACTGTCAGGATCAGCCACAACTTGTACAATACCGCTGCGATCACGCAAATCAATAAAAATTAAACCGCCATGATCACGACGTTTTGCAACCCAGCCACACAGTACAACCTGTTGTCCAGCTTGCTCTTTTCCCAGCTCACCACAATGATGGCTGCGTTTTTCTTTAATCATCTTTCAGCACCTCTACTTATTTATAAAGTATTGAAATAACTAATAATATCATTAACAGCGATTTCCTGCTGCTCACTCGTTGACATGTTGCGTACAGTAACAGCCCCACGACTGAGTTCATCTTCGCCGAATATTAACACCTGTTTAGCTTGAAATTTGTTAGCCTGTTTCATTTGAGCTTTCATACTGCGGCTGTTAAAATCATATTCAACCTTAAAACCACTACGTCGTAACTGAATAACAGTCTTAAATGCCTGAGCAAAATTTTCCTTTTTAGGACAAACAACATAGACATCTATACTATCATCAAAGGCTGGTAACAAGTTTTGTTTTTCCAATGCCAGCAATACTCGTTCCATTCCCATTGCAAAACCAATGCCAGGACGTGCTTCATCACCACTAATTTCCTGTACCAGTCCATCATAACGACCGCCGCCGCAAACAGCACTTTGAGCTCCCAATAATGAATATTGGATTTCAAAAGCTGTTTTTGTATAATAATCAAGGCCTCTGACCAGATTATGATCAACCTCATATTCAACGCCGGCAACAGTAAGCAGTTCTTTCAGTCCATTAAAATGCTCTTTACACTCTTCACATAAGCATTCTTCTAAACTTGGTGCTCCCTTTCCTAATTCATGGCAATGAGGATTTTTGCAGTCCAAAAGACGAAGAGGGTTTCTTTCATAACGGCTTTGACAATCCTTACATAACTCTTCAAAATGTGGTTTAAAAAAAGCTTGCAGTTTTTCTCTATGCAATGGACGACATTTAGGACAGCCAACAGAATTAATTTTCAGCTTTAAATCTTTAAGTCCTAAAGTTTGCAGAACCTGCACAGCAAGCAAAATAATTTCTGCATCCACATTAGGCCCACCTACGCCTAAAGCTTCTATGCCAAATTGATGAAACTCACGCAAACGTCCTGCCTGCGGTCTGTCATAGCGAAACATTGAGCCAATATAATAAAATTTAGCAGCAGCTTCTTCTTTGCTAAGCTTATGTTCTACATAAGCACGCACAGCACTGGCAGTATTTTCAGGACGCAAAGTAATACTCCGGTTTCCACGATCAGTAAAAGTATACATTTCTTTTTCTACAACATCTGTAGTATCGCCTATGCCACGCTGAAATAGTTCTGTATGTTCAAAAACAGGAGTTCTTATTTCTTTATAACCATATTGTGCACAAATTTGACGCATGATTTTTTCTAAATAGTGCCATGCTCTAACATCAGAAGGCATAATATCCTTCGTTCCTCTTGGTGCTGTCGTCAGCATATTACTCCTCCTTTTTCAATAAATATTTTTATTCAAACAATTCTGCTCGCTTTTTACTTAATTCTTTTAGTTTTGCTTTATACACTTCTACGTTTTTAGGCATATTCAGCTTACGCAGATGATGTCCATCACTAAGCGGATATTTGCTGGCTGACGAAGGACCAACGCCAATTATAGGATGACGTTCTTCCATCATCTGAATATTATAAATACTTTCTGTCCCTGTACGTGCATAACCTATATTAGCTAAATGCCCTAACATATAATGCTGTCGATATAAATAATATGGTTCCATACTTATAGAAGCAGCAACAACTCTGCCATATTGTACAAGTTCTTCTGCATCCTCTGTACTCAGCAATGTTTCATTCTGCATAGCAAACAAAGGTGCACTGCGTTTAAGGGTTAGAGTATGTACAGTCAGATTATCTGGTGCAAGCTGTACAGCCCGATGCAATGAATATTTTATTTCTGCTGCTGTTTCCTGCGGCAGGCCAATAATAAGATCCATGTTTACTATAGGTATACTGCTCTTGCGTACCATTTCATAAGCTTTATAAAAATCAGAAACTGTATGATTCCTGCCTATACAGCGCAAAGTTTTGTCATGAAAAGTCTGAGGATTTACACTAATCCGATTCACACCTACAGCTTCCATAACCGCAAGCTTATTAACACTAAAACAATCCGGTCGACCAGCTTCCACTGTGAACTCTTGTAAATCAAGAAAATTATCTAAATCTGCTGACAATAATATTCTTCTTACAGATTTTAGTAAATTAGCAAAAATCTTATCATCTAAACTTGTAGGTGTACCACCGCCAATATACAGCGATTTAATATGCAAGTTATGCATACCTATTAATTGTACCACATTTTGTAGGTCTTGTTCAATTAAATTTACAAAGTTTTGCTGAGATTCTTCATCCTTAGGTACAATTCCTGCTGGAAAAGAACAATAACTGCAACGAGTTGGACAATAAGGTATACCAATATAAACGGCAGCATCATTAGAACGTGTTTTATCTGAAAGTAACTGCTTTTGCTTTAAAGCAATTTGCGTAAGCAATCTCCCTTGTTCTTTCGGCAGCAAATAGTTTGTTTTCAAAAAATCAGGCAACTGCGAAACCACAACGCCGTTATCCAATAATTTATGCGTAAGCTTTCCAGGACGAACCCCTGTTAAAATTCCCCACGGAAGTTTAGGTTCAAACCCAGTAAACTGAGAAAACAGCTGTATTACAGCCAATTTTATTCTGCGTATAATTTCTCCACTATTATCATTTAATTTTCCTAAATCAGCAGAAATAACTTTTTGAGAATCACATTGCAGATAAACTTTTAAATTATTACCAACAACATCTATTACGAGTAAGTTAGATGATACTTCACTAAGCTTATAGTCAAAAAAAGCGGCCATATCAGCAACAGGCCGCACAATATCAAACTGTAGATTATTTATTAATCTGAAAGTTTGCAAACATATCACCTACTTTTCTCTTCAACGTGCCATAATTCTTTGTACATCACTCTATACACAGCAGCAACAGGTACAGCAAAAATCATACCAACAATACCAAATAGCTTTGCTCCTATCAGTAAACTTACAATAAGTACTACTGGGTGCAAATCTATTTTTTGTCCCATAATTTTAGGCATAATAAAGTTAGCATCTAACTGATAATAGAGAATGTAAAAAATAGCAACATGAAAAGCAGAAGCAGGCTCTTGACCATATGCAATAAAAATTGCCGGCACTGCACCCATTAACGGGCCAATTACTGGTACTGTTTCTGCTAAAATAGCCCAAAATCCTAAAACAAGCGGAAACTCAACATCCAAAAGTGCTGTACCAACTGTAATAACAAAACCTGATATAAGACTTAACTTAACAAGACCACGTACATAAGCGCTCAATGTGCGCCCAATTTCATCAATAACGGCAGCTGCTCTATCCTGCACATCATAATTAAACAGATTAACAAGCATTTGACGCAGTTCTCGCCAGTCTTTTAGAAAATAAAAAGCAAGAAAAGGTACAATCAGCATACCTATAAGACTTTGGACAATTCCAAGACTTGACTGTACAAGTCTGCGCAGTATTGTACTAACAAAACTCATAGCCCAATTAATTAAACCATTGATCAGCATATTAAAATCTGATGGGAGCAATGGAATTTTACTGGGATCCTGAAGCATTATGTCTAAATCATATACGTTTGTTTTTGTTATAAACAATGGAAGTTTCTGTAAAAATTCATTCATCTGACCAAACAGAGGCAAAATAATGAATCCTATAATCATTATTATAAAAATACAAAAAGCAAGAAGTGCAAGAATAATAGCTACAACTCGCGATAATTTAATCATACCGTGAGCCATCCGCACCTGGGCAATTATATTAACTAGCGGATAAAGCAAAAATGCAAGTCCGACAGCCAACATTAGCGGCAGCAAAAAGCCAGACAGCAAATAAAGAATATAAGAAACGACAGCAGTAACGCCCAGTTTAAAAAAAGTATTGCTGCGTATTTTCGACCAATTTTTCAGCATAATTTTATTGAAGGAAAGGATTTCTGCGACGTTCCCAACCTACAGAAGTGGAAGGTCCATGTCCAGGAAGAAGATGTACATCATCAGATAATAACATTAACTTAGTTTTTATAGAAGTAAGCAGTTCCTTGTAACTGCCTCCAGGTAAATCTGTACGTCCAATGGACTCGCAAAATATTGTATCACCAGCAAATACTACTTTTGCTGGTTCACAATAATAACAAAAACCACCCTTAGTATGACCTGGTGTAGCCAAACACTTAAATTGCATATCAGCAAGATTAAGAATATCACCATCATGAACCAAATAATCTGCTGGCTCATATTTTACATCATGCCCAATGAAAAAAGATAAATTACTTTTCGGCTGAGTAAGACAGTCTGCTTCATCAGCGCCAATATATACGGGAGCTCCAGTATTCTTACGTAATTCATCTACAGCTGCAATATGATCACTATGTCCATGAGTTAATACAATAGCAACAACTTTAGCCTTAGCCTGCTTAACCATTTCAACAATAAGCGAATAATCCCCACCTGGATCAAAAACTACACCTTCACCAGTCTTTTCATTAACAGCAAAATAACAATTGGTGGCAAGCATTCCCACCGTCTCATGATAAATTTTCATTTAAGCCTCCTGTAAATCACAAAACTTTGTTGCTGTCCAGCAAAACAGTTACTGGCCCATTATTAACCAATTCAACCAGCATATGAGCACGAAAAACACCTGTTTCTACATGAATTCCTTGAGAACGGCAGCTAGATACAAAACGCTCATAATAATCATTAGCTAGCTCTGGCTTTGCTGCCATTGAAAAAGATGGTCTTTTTCCGTGTCGACAATCACCATACAGCGTAAACTGTGATACTGCCAAAATTTCTCCACCTACATCTTTAACCGAAAGATTCATTTTTCCAGCTGAATCCTCAAAAATACGCATACCAGTAATTTTATCAATAATATATTGTAAATCTTTATCTGTATCACCTTCAGCAATACCTAACAGAACAAGTAGCCCTTTAGCTACCTTTCCTGTAACGTTTCCTTCAACTTTAACAGCAGCACGGTCTACACGCTGAACAACAGCTCTCATTTATGCTTACCTCCATTATTAACCGTAGAAACAAAACGTTCTACACTATAAACATTCTTCATTCGGCGAATTCTATTCATAATATATTCCAACTGATCCAATGTTTTTATATCTAACCCCATTTGGATGATAGCATTTTTATTTTTATCTGTATGGCAGGCAAGCGAAAAAATATTAATTTTCGTTTCACTGGTAACATTCATAATATCGCTCATCAAACCTGGTCTGTCGGCAGCAGTAATTACAATGCTGACTTTATACATATCATCAATACCCACATCCCAAGCGACTTCAATCAAGCGACGCTGTTCTTCAGGATTATTGCTTAAAATATTAGGACAATCAGAACGATGGACGGAAATACCACTGCCACGTGTTATATAGCCAACTACAGAATCACCTGGTATAGGATTACAGCAGCGTGCAAGCTTAACCATAATGCCCTCTTCACCTTTAACAAGAATACCGTGGCTTGATTTAGCTTTTGATTTACGCGGTTTCAGCTCTGCTAATACCTGTGCAAGATCTTTCGTAGTTTCAAGTTTCTGCTCTTTTTTATATATTTCTACCAACTTAGACATAACAGTGTTCAGCGTAACACCGCCATATCCCATAGTTGCCAAAAGATTATCATCTGTATCAATACGCAGCTTAGAACCAGCTTCCTTAAGCTTTTCGGGACTCATCAACACCTTTGGTTCATACCCCAAACGTTTTACTTCCCGTTCAAGCATTTCACGGCCTTTAGCAATATTTTCTTCACGCCGTTCTTTTTTAAACCAGCTTTTGATTTTATTACGCGTATCAGAAGAACCTACTACATTAATCCAGTCGCGACTAGGCCCGTTAGATTGTTTTGAAGTAATTACCTCAACAATATCTCCATTCTTCAAACGATAATCTAAAGGAATAATACGTCCATTTACCTTAGCACCTACACAACGGTTACCAACATCTGTATGAATACGATAAGCAAAATCAATAGGTACACTGCCTACTGGCAAATCAATAACATCTCCGCGCGGCGTAAAAACAAAGACTTCATCTGCAAAAATATCCATTTTTACTGTATTAACAAAGTCACGCGAATCATTCATATCCTTGTGCCATTCCAACAGCTGTCTAAGCCAGGATAACTTAGCATCAAACCCCTTATCGCTGCCGCCTGAAAGTTTATTACCTCCACTCTCCTTATAACGCCAATGTGCAGCAATACCGTATTCACTTATTCTATGCATCTCAAAAGTACGAATTTGTATTTCCAAAGGCTGTCCGCCGCTGGAAAGTACTGTCGTATGCAAAGACTGATACATATTAGACTTAGGTACAGCTACATAATCTTTAAAACGTCCAGGTATTGGTCGCCACATACTGTGCACAATTCCTAGCGTACCATAACAATCCTTTACTGTATCAACTAATACACGAATAGCCAAAAGATCATAAATTTCACTTAACTGTTTATGATCTCGCAGCATTTTTTTATGAATGCTATAAAAGTTTTTTGGACGGCCTTGAATTTCACAGCGAATTCCAGCTTTCTCAACTGATTCTTTAAGTGCATCCATAGCCTCATTGATCATATTTTCACGTTCACGCCGCTTAACCTTTACCTGTTCTACCAAATCATAATAAATATCAGGCTCCATATAACGGAATGCTAAATCTTCTAACTCCCACTTAATTGTATAGATGCCCAACCGATGTGCCAAAGGAGCATAAATTTCCAATGTTTCCCTTGAAATAGATTGCTGCTTATAAACCGGCATATATTTCATCGTTCTCATATTATGCAAACGGTCTGCAAGTTTAATAAGAACAACGCGAATATCACGTGCCATAGCTAAAAACATTTTACGATAATTTTCTATTTGACGATCTTCTTTAGAAATATATTCAATTTTTCCAAGTTTGGTAACTCCATCCACCAAATTAGCAACAACATTCCCAAACTGTTCTTTAATATAATCCAGCTTATAATCCGTATCCTCTACTACATCATGAAGAAAAGCTGCTGCTAATGTTTTGTCATCCATCTGCAACCCTACAAGAATACTAACAACACCAATCGGATGTATAATATATGGTTCGCCTGATTTTCTCACCTGTGCTGCGTGTGCTTTAGCTGCAAGCTCATAAGCTTTATGAACAAAAGCCGTTTGTTCTGGACTAAGATATTCTTCTATACGAGCAAATAAATCATCCAAACTAGTTGCTTCGTTTGTTGAGGGCATAATCCCACTCCCATCTATACTAAATCAGCTACGTAACAAACGATACTGACTCAGTTGTATATTTTCTTTATAAATATGCTCAAGACGTGCCCTTTCCTGTTGAAGTTCTACATATAGGGGTGAGTCCTCCAACGAGCAACGTTTTACAACACCTTTTTCTATTATATCATTATTATAGCTGATAAAACCAAGCTGTTCCATAATTTTTACGGCTTCTTCACTTATTTGCCCAACATAAGCAGCCCTCAATTCTTTAAATGATACTTTTTTACATTTTTCAAGTGCAGACATAAGCAACCTATAAGCTTCTGTCATAATGTTACGATCAGGATGTGATAAATAAAAAGTTTCCATTTCCTGTTGATTAAAAAGCAACATTACCCGTTTTACTCCCCGCTGCTGCAAATCCTTTAAATTTTGGTGCAAAGCCAATGGCGGAATATCAAAAAATACAGCCTGCTCAGACAGCTTAGTGAAGTGATTTAAATCGTCATACTTTAAGAATCTAACATACTTTTCCAACCCAAGCGGCAGTAACGGATGCCTATTTTTATCATTCACATAAATATCTATACTTTCCTGTGTACGTAATAAAGCCAACAATAAACGTAATTTATCATCATCTCTATAACGAAAATCATAAACCGTAATTGGCTGGTGAATACTTATTGTATGCAGTTGTACACTTACATCATTGTTCCATACATTAATCTTAGGCTGAAAAGCTACATCTGCAACCATATTCTCAAAAATTCCCGGTATTAAATCAACACTGTTCCACATTACACACCGATAAGAAAAGTCTCCTTTATCAAGAGTAAACTGTAAGTGGTTTCGTTCTTTACCCATCGTGCGAATATTATGTATCAGTGCACTATGAAACGCAAAAACAGGCGGCAAATTAGCACAGCCACATGGTTCCAGCAGAGAAAGCTGCTGTAAATCCTGTATAGATATTTCTTGATAACCACTAACAATGCAATCCACCGTTTGATGCAGCAGATAATCCTCTGGTTTAAGTTTTTCTGCTACATATGCACGAAAACGTCTTTTGAATTCTTCGATATTTTTTTTAGGCAAGGTTAAGCCTGCAGCCTGATGATGACCACCAAACTGCGTTAATAAATCACTTTCGGCAGCAATTGCCTCATATAGATTTAATGCCGGAATACTGCGGCAGCTGCCTTTAGCAATATCACCAGAAATGCTTAAAAGAACTGTCGGCAAATGATATTTTTCTACTAAACGTGAAGCAACTATACCAATTACACCTTGATGCCAATCATCAGAAGCTAAGACAATCGCAGTATCTATATGCTGCTCCTGTGCAAGAAGTGCCTCTGCCTCATTCATAATTCGACGGCTTATATCCTGTCGCAATGAATTTTCTTTATTTAAATTTTCTGCTATAATATCAGCTTTATCTGCATCTTTAGTAACAAGCAGTTCTACTGCAGACTGTGCATGTTCCAATCTACCCACTGCATTAAGACGTGGTGCTAAACCAAAACCAATATTATCAGCCGCTATATTTTTTTGCGGACACCCACTAACCTTCATTAGTGCCTGTAATCCTACAAGCTCAGTAGTTTCCATGGCTTTAAGCCCAAGACGTACTATTTCACGATTTTCCCCTATTAAAGGCACTACATCCGCAACAGTTCCAAGAGCTGCCAATTCAGTAAGTTCATGCCATTTTGGCTGCTGTCCAGGAATCTGCTGTTCTAAAGCTTGACAAAGCTTAAATGCAATACCTACTCCGCTCAATTCTTTAAAAGGATAGTTACAATCTTTTTGTTTAGCATTAACTATTGCATAAGCAGGAGGCAATATTTCAGGTACTGTATGATGATCCGTAATAATAATATCCAAAGAATCAGGGGCATTTTCTACCTCATGCAAACCACTTATCCCACAGTCCACAGTAATAATCAACGTTGTTCCGCTGTCAGCAATTATTTTCAGTGCTTCATCATTTAATCCATAGCCTTCACTTTGACGCCTAGGAATATAAGTATATACCTTTGCTCCTCTCTGGTTGAGATAAATATAAAGCAACGATGAAGCAGTAATACCATCTACATCATAATCACCATAAATCGTAATCTGTTCACCATTATTTAATGCTGTTTCTATTCGCTCAACTGATTTCTGCATACCTTTTAATAAAAAAGGATCATGAAACGGTTCAGTACTGCCATACAAAAACTCACGCATAGAAGCTATATCCTGCAATCCTCTTTCCAGTAAAATTCCCGTCACTAATGGAGAAATTTTCAATTCTTCTGCTAAACAACCAGCTTTATATTCATCATAATTCTTTATATCCCAAATACGTTCTTTATTAATCATTTCTTACTGCCGCTTTCTACAGTATCCTCAAAGGCTGCCTTCTTACTTTCTGAAGCATTATGCAGCATTTGATTATGCTGAAGCATAGTAATACGTTCCTGCAAAAGCTTATTTTCATTCTGCAAATTATTTATTTCTTCGCGCATCTTTCTATCCTGCAAATAATGCTTTGCTTTCATAGTCAATAAAAAGCAGGTTGCAACCAAAACCCCTATTAAAAACGAACCTAAAATAACCAAAACTAATGAAGCACTAAAATTCCACAATACAAAGTTCAATGAAACTGTCGCTGCATTCTGTACTGCAAACAAAGCAACAAGCATACTTAAAATAACGACTAAAATTAATAACGGCATTTATATCAGCTCCTTTTTACATATTTTTTATATTATAATAATTATAATTCTGCCAACAAAGAAAAAAATCCTGCAAATACAACAGGATTTTTATGTATACATATATTCAAAAACTCATAGATTAAAGCAGCTCTTTCATAAAACGCTTATATACCTCTACTCCAGGTTGATTATAAGCATCCACATCTGCCAATTCTCCCTCATAAGCAACTGTCAGCATCAGAAAATACATCAATTGTCCCAAATAATACTCATTAAGCTTAGGTAATATAAAACGTGCATTATAACGGTTATCACTTGTCAATGCAGTTTCATTAGCATTCAAGGCAGCTTTCAAAGCTTTGTTAATATCCATGCCATCATATTTCTGCATCAAAAATATTTCTGGAAATGGATTATGAATAACTGCTTCTTCCTCAATATTTTCTACTTCCAAAAACTGTACAACCTTATTTAAACGACCGTCTTGATGCTGCTGTGTCTGTGCATGCATATCAGTAGTACCAACAGCTACAATAGGAGTACGTCCATAATGGATAACATTTCCCTTGCGATTACAGCGTTTACCGAGTGATTCTGCCAACAACTGCACATACCATTCGCTAAGTGACTTTAAAGGCATACTGTAAGGCATAAAAACTTCTATATCAATGCCTTTGCCATAAGCCATAAATTTAAGCAATGCATTAACAAGTGCAGGATTTTCTTCTAAGCTTGCCTGGCGGCAGCAGTTATCCATTTCACGTGCGCCTCTTAAAAATTCTTCAATATCAGCACCTAATGCCGCCATAGTAAGCAAACCAGGATCTGTCATCACACAAAAGCGACCGCCAATACCTTCTTTAATATCAAAACGTTCCCAGCCAAATTTTTCAGCCAGCTGTAAAAGCGGAGCTTTTGCAGGCTCTGCACTCAGATCTGTAACAACAGTACAATCAACGATAATGCCTGGTACTTTAGTAAGAACATCATAAAAATATGTGAAAGAAGCTATTGTTTCCAATGTAGTTCCTGATTTAGAAATAGGTATAAGCATAACCCGCAGCGGTTTATTAACCTGACTATAACGTACAGCTAACTGCTGCATCTCAAAAACAAGAGCATTACAATCTGCTGAATCAAGATTGTTTCCTGAAAAATAAATTTTTGGCTGTCCTTGACGTACAATAGAATTTGTATTCCAATGCAGACCGCCAAAAACGTCAAACAATACTTTATTTCCTAAATATGAACCACCAACACCAAGAAAAACAACTACATCCTGATGCCGTAAAGCTTTACTATATTTCAAAAGTTTGATAATTGACTGCTCATCATTTGGATTACCATCAGCAATATAAGGCATTCTAGTAAAATAAACAGGTTCAGGCATTCCATCTTTTGACAGATGATTTTCTGCATATCCTGTACATCTTAATTTTTTAATAGCGGCATCAGCAATTTTCCCCTGGTCTGCCAAAGCTTGCTTCACATCTTCAGCACACAGTCTTCCTTCTCCCAGCATATTTCGAAAATCAAACACTATACCGCTAGGAACTATAATTTTATAATCCACG
Organism: uncultured Phascolarctobacterium sp.; assembly: GCA_964630355.1. Classification (GTDB taxonomy): domain Bacteria; phylum Bacillota; class Negativicutes; order Acidaminococcales; family Acidaminococcaceae; genus Phascolarctobacterium_A. The sequence goes on along the minus strand of CAZVSX010000021.1, from coordinate 2,481 downwards.
AAAACACCTCTATAATAAAAAATGCTGTTTGAGATTTTATTTTTACATTTTATCTTTTATTACTAAGCTTTGCTTCCTTTTTTCGTTACTTGTCTACGATTGCTTCCCGTTTTAGGAGCTTTACGTTTATCTTTTACAGCATTACGTCCACGCTTAGGCCCAGATTTCTTACTTTTTTTAAATGCAGCAGCTATACGACGAGCAATAATATCACCCTCTAAATTCTGCCGCTGCATAACAATCCCCAATTTATTTTCAATATTACGCAGCCATTTTACCTCATCTGCCGTATAAAGAGTTATAGCCTCACCATAATTTCCAGCACGTCCTGTACGTCCAATACGATGCACATACCAATCAACATCATGCGGAATATCATAATTTACAACGTGCGTTACACCTTCAACGTCAAGTCCTCGTGCTGCTAAATCACTGGCTACAAGAATTTGGATTTTAGCATCACGGAAAGCTTTCATAACTGTTTTTCTTTTAGCAGGTGACATTTCTCCATGCAGTACATCTACATTATATCCCTGCATACCCAACCAATCGCCTAATTCCTTAGTACGTTCTTTACTCATACAAAAAATAATCATCAAATAAGGATTAAGACGATCAATCAAAGATGCTGTTGCTCTGTTTTTATATTCATCTGTAGTTTTTAAACAAATCTGCTTAATCTTATCTACAGTTGCCTTATCAGGATCTATATCTATCAAAGCACAATTTTTCGTCAATTTACGACCCAATTTACGTACTTCTTCTGAAAGTGTAGCAGAACACAACATCGTCTGATGTTCTGGAGCTGTCATTGCAATCAAATCAATAGCTTCATCCATAAAGCCCTGTTGCAGCATTTCATCTACTTCATCTAGAACTAAATATTTTACACCGCCAAGATCTGTATTTCCTTTATGAATATGATCCAGTAAACGACCAGGAGTACCAATCAAAACATGGCTGCGCCCTTCAAGCTTGTATTTTTGTAATTCAAAATCACGTCCGCCAGTTACTGCCAGAACTTTAATTTCACTTTCACCTAAAATTTTTTTCATTTCTACAGCTATTTGTTGAGCAAGCTCTCGTGTCGGGGTAATTACTAAAGCCTGTGCATAGCTTTTTGCAGAATCAATTTTTTCTGCTAACGGCACTAAAAAAGCCAAAGTTTTTCCAGTACCAGTCTGTGCACGAGCAATAACATCACGTCCCGCAAACAATGCAGGTATAGCCTGTTCCTGAACAGGCATAGGTTTATTAATTCCCATTTTATGCAACTGCTCTACTGTACGTGCACATACCTTTAAAGCAGCAAATCCGTTTGTCATACTTTTTACCTCTCTTCTATATATTAAAAATAAATACTGTTATTATTTCTATAACTAAATTAGTATATCATAAAAATTCTGTGCTGTATATCTTATTTATAAAAAGTAAGTATATACAAAAGCACAGGACTGCAATATCTCCTGAACAACAGAATTTTTAACATACAAAACTCCATAAGGTATAAAGTTAAGCAAACAAATAATTTTATCTAGAAAAATTATTTTTCTTTACAGCCATAATTATTCGCCAAAATAATAAGGCAAGCTAAAACAAACCAATAAATTTTCATCACAGAAGAATTACCAAAATTATATTCCGTAAAACCTTGAAACAGTAAAGCACTAGTTGCTCCCACTATCATCAAAGCATACGGATTTCTGTTCTTCCGATATTTAGTAAAATTACTCCACAATACATATCCAAAGGCAAAAACATAACCTAATAATCCTATAAATCCATTTTCTGCCAACATTTGCATAAAATTATTATGTGCGTGATCAAGTTTTCTTAAATGTTCTTTTTGCCACTTTTCTCTATTAGAATCAGCCAATTTTATTAGCTGCAATTCAGACAGTTTATTTTGCGTAGCAGTTAATTCATTTTGCTTTTTATTTTTAATATATTCACAGTATTCTGCGGCCTCTTGCTCCGTTGTCTCACTAATAACGAATCTGCTCTTATATTCTTGCTTAAATGAACCTAATCCAACTCCCCAAATTGGATGTTCTAAAAAAATGTCGTGTGCAGTACTCCAAATCACAAAACGAGATGTATTAGACCAGTTATTGCTATCAAAAATAGAATCCACTCGTTTCATAAATGACGAACTATTAAACAATATTACACCCGCTGCCATTACAAGTGAAACAAAAGCTATAAATAACTTTTTATTTTGCAATATATAAGGCAAAGTCAGCATAGGTAATACAATTGCTAAACTGAGCCAAGCTCCCCTTGTCGCATTAAATATTAAAGCTATAAACCCTATGACAAACAGACAAGCACAACCTAAGCGAATATATTTACTAACCTCTTTTTGAAAAATAAATAACAATAGTACAGGTAATAGAATACAAGCCCATCCTGCCAAAGTCATTGAATGTCCAACCAAGCCATCTGCCCTGCTAGAAGCTATATTTACTCCATAAATAAAAA
>CAZVSX010000020.1:0-30623 GCA_964630355.1 uncultured Phascolarctobacterium sp. | reverse complement strand
AAAGATGCACGTGTTGCAGCTCAACAAAAGAGACATGCAGAAATGCTGGCAGCTAAACAAGGCAAATAATATAGAAGTTAGTTAGAACCATTGAGGGGCAAGGGAGACTTTGCCCTTCTTTTCTATATATTGATGAAATATAAAACTAAAATATATGAGGATAATTGAATATTTTCTTTAAAATATATAAAAAAATACTTGAGTACATACTAGGAATATAGTGTATATTATATATGCAAATAAAGGAAGCGAGGTGATATATATGACATGTACACATCCAAAGTTTGAAATTCCGACTGATCCACATGGGAAAAAACGTTATGAAAGTGCTATGAAACATGTGGAGGCTGCTAAAAAAGCAGGTAAGTCTACTGAGGAGATTCACGCAATCTTTAAAAAGGTAATGGAATTTGATCCAAAAAATATTGAATCTATTCCGCAGGATGAAGCTCATGCAAAATACCGCACAGCTATGATTCATATGCAAAAAGCTTTGGAAAATGGTAAGACTGCTGATGAAGCTCATGCCATGTTCCGCAAAATCATGAACGGAGAAACCTCCGGTCATTGTCACAGTAAATAAGTTATAAAAAAGTATCGTAAGTTATGCATAATAAAATGCGGCTTACGATACTTTTTTATATTTCTATGGCATTTTTATCTGTTACTTTGAGAAAAATTTTATTTATGTATTGAGAGCAGTCTTGTGAGAACCAATGATTTTCCAACGGCATGACATAGATGTTTCCTGCTGCTTCCATTTCGTTTGCTTGGAGAAATTTTTGAATACGCATTTTGAGATTTTCGCCATTATCATAAAATGTTCCTGAAAAAATTATTTCTAAGTATAAACCCGCTGGTAAAATCATTTTTATAGAACGTTTGTGCTTAGGATCATTTGTTGCACAGGAAAAGAAAGCAATAGAATGATAAAAATTTGCGGATTCAAAAAAATTCTGCTTATCTAAGACCCAACCGGAATGAGTCGGCAGATTGCTTTTATGGTGTATGCGCTTTTGTGTATGCTTGGCAAATTTGCTTATACGACTTTTGGCATCATCTGTATCAGAAAGTAACGTTAAACGCAAAAGACGCTCATTATACCAGGAAAGCGTAGTATGTCTGCAAGGATTTTGCTCTTTCTGCTGTAAATCATTCGTAATACGGCTGATAGTATGGCAGATTTCCTGATTAGTTTTTATGATTGCTTCACATTCTTCTGTTCTTTCTTGTAATAACTGGAGAAAATTTTCTTTGCTGCGGTCAGCCAGATATTTTTTTATATTAGCAATGCTGATATCTAAAGCTCGTAAATTTACAATAATTTCTAGATCCAGAAATTGCTGAATTGAGTAATTTCGATAGCCATTTTCGCTTATAAAATCTGGAGAAAGCAGCTTTACTTTGTCATAATACAATAGCGATTGCTTAGAGATATTGAAAATAGATGCTAATTCTCCAGCTGTGAAAAATTTTCGTTTATCATCTTTAATCATAATAATTCCTCATAGTATTGACTATACAATAGGTATATAGTTTAATATTAACAGTGTTGCATTATAGAATTCGATTTAGTAAATTATACCATAAAATTAAGAGTTTGATGATAAAATTTTTTGGCAGGCAGATGGAGGTTAGGGTTTATGAAAAAAATAGCAATTTATGGTAAGGGCGGCATAGGAAAATCAACGACAGCGGCTAATTTGTCAGCAGCTTTCAGTGAGCAAGGGCTGAAAGTATGTCAAATTGGCTGTGACCCTAAGAACGATTCCACACGTCTGCTTTTAGGACGTATTTGCAGTCAGACAGTGCTGGATACTGTAAGAGATAAGGAAGAAGTAACTGCTGACGATATTGTTCATGAAGGTTATAACGGTATCAAGTGCGTAGAGGCAGGGGGGCCTGAACCAGGAGTTGGCTGTGCTGGCAGGGGCATTATTGTAGCTTTGGAAAAGTTACGATCTCTGAATGTTCTTACTGATGAAGATCTTATTTTGTATGATGTTCTTGGTGACGTTGTTTGCGGAGGTTTTGCAGTACCTATTCGTGAGGGTTATGCAACTGATATTTATATAGTATCTTCTGGTGAACTGATGAGCCTGTATGCTGCCAATAATATCGCTAAAGGTGTTAAGCGGTTTGCTCTGCGCGGAGGTGTTCGTTTAGGCGGTATTATAGGAAATGGACGCAATACACCCAATGAACGACAGCTGTTGGAAGAATTTGCCAAACGTTTAAATACACAGCTTATTGCTTTTATTCCTCGGGATGTTGTTGTAAATCGTGCAGAAAATAATCGACAGACAGTATTGCAGTTTGCACCTGAAAGCAATCAGGCAGAAGTATATCGCAAGTTGAGCTATGATATTCTGCATAACGAAAATATGGCTGTTCCTACGCCTATGAGTTTTGAAGAATTGGAAAAGCTGGTGGCAGATTATGGCAATTAAAACCAAACGCTTTGTAAACAGCCGTAAAAGCTGTAGTTGCAGTATGCCTGGGGTATGGCGTGCCGTTGCCTATTGTGATGGTATTGTTGTAGTATTTCATAGTCCGCGTGCTTGTGCACATGTTGCACGCACAATGGATATTAATTCTCATTATCGTACATTAGCTAGTGGCAGACAGGAGAAAAGAGCATCTGTACCGCTTTTAAGCACGCAGATGCAGGAAAAAGATTCTATTTTTGGCGGACTGGATAGATTGACGCAGTGCTTGGAATTTGCTGTTGCTGAATATAAACCCCAATGCCTGGTTATTGCTAATTCATGTGTTGCAGGTGTTATAGGTGACGATGTGGATTCAGCAGCGAGGGAAATTGAAAGTATATATGGTATTCCTGTTTTGACTGTAGATTGCTGTGGCTTTCTTGATGGTGAATATTATGAAGGTTATTTTGAAATAACACAGCAGCTTTTAGATCGTTTTGTTAAACCATGTAAAAAAATACCAGATACTGTATTGTTGTTAGGAGATAACGGTGGGCCATGGGGACAGTACGCTGTTGAAGTAACCAGAATGCTGCATGAATTTGGTGTACAGGTTATAGGTCAGTTTCCAGGATATATGAGTTTTAATGAGCTGCCTAAGGTGGGTGCGGCTGAAACTGTTATTGTTATGGGTGGTCGAGGGCAAACTCATGTCGGGCTTAATAAAATTGCCTTACAGTTACAAGAACGTTTTGGTATGAGATATTTACCGGATATTTACCCTGTTGGCTGGAAAGAAACTGAACAATGGATTGAGAGTATGGGAATATTGCTGCAACGAGAACAGCAGGCAAAGCAGGTCTTAAATTTAGAAAGGGAAAGGTTACAGAGCTGTCTGCAAAAATATCTGCCAGTAACAGCAGGGAAAAAAGCAGTCCTCTGCATTGGGCGTTTAATAAAATATTTTCATCCTGGTGCTGTTATACAAACGATAAATTTGCTGCAACTTGATTTACAGGGAATAATTATCCTGGATGCCTATATGGGAGGAGAACAGCAGGAAATGCTGCAGGTTGTTAGGGAATGCAGTTCTGTTCCTGTATATAATACAGCAGATGGTGAAGAACTTTTGTTACAGTCTGATTTAGTGCTGACTACGCATGAATTGCAAAATAAGGATATAAAACAGATTTTTTTACCTATGCTGCCTGTTATAGGTGTTGCCGGTGAGCTTGAGATGATGGACGGTATTTATCGTTGTTTGTGCAGTCATCTAAAAGGAGGTATGCGTTATGTCTAAGGCTGCTGGCTGGGGAAATATCTGTAATCGTGTTGATACCTGTGCATTGACTGGTGCAGGTGCTTTTATTGCTGGAATTCCAGACAGTGAAATTTTGGTTAATGGGCCTTTGTGGTGTTATTTTTATGCACTTAGGTATTTAGAACGAGTATATTACAATATAGGTGAACGTTTTCATGGCTCACAGCCTGATAATAATGCAGTTGTTTATGGTGCGGAAAAGTATGTAACAAAAGCTTTGGAGCGATTGGTTGAAGAAGGACATAAGCCTTCGATTATGTTGATAGAATCAAGCTGTTCAATGAGTCTTATTGGTGATGATTTAGCAGGTATTGCCAGAAAATCAGAATTGGATTTTCCAGTGGTTACTATGGACTGCGGGGGAATGATTGGCGGTTATTCTGAGGGATATTGCAGTGCAGCACTAAAAGTTTTTGAGCTGCTTTTGCCTAATACAGCGAATGTATTGCCCAAAGCTGTTAATATTTTGGGGCAGACAGATTTTTATCTTAGCGGCAGCAGTGATACAAAAGAAATATGCAGATTATTAAAAAAGGCAGGCTATGATATTCTTGCTGTTCCAGGCAGTGGCAGTACGCTTGATGAACTGCGGAGAATGGGAGAAGCAAGTCTTAATATCGTTACAAATGAAGAACTAGGACTGCCTTTGGCAGAATATCTTGAACGTAAATATGGTACTCCTTATATTACAGCAGGAATTCCTTATGGTATAGAAGGTACTGTAAATTGGCTGAAAAAGATTCATAGTGTACTTGGAAGTGATTGTTTTTCAGAAGTATGCAGGGAAGCTGAAGATCTTTTTAATTCTTTGACAAGTAAAAATAATGAAGCTCGTCTTTTATGGGGAAGCTTATGGTTTGATGAAGTACTGGTCAGCGGGCCTTCTACTATGGCTTTATGTTTGGCACAAACTTTGCGGACAGAGTGGGCAGATATGGGTAAGTTGACGGTTATTTGCCAAGAACCGCTGAAACAGTCGTTATATTGTGAAGCTGCGGATGCAGTTTATACAGCAGGCAGGGATGATGCTGCTGTTGCTGCTTACCTTGAGCGGTGTAATAATATTCTTCTTTTGGGAAGCAGCAGTGAAAGTTCTGTATTATACAGACGAAACAATTGTAAGTTTCAAAGCTGTAATATTGCTTATCCGGCAAATGATGAAATATTTATGCAGCCTCAGCCGATGGCAGGACTTAGGGGTTGCGGTTATATGCTGCAAAGATTATGGAATACCTTTATTGCTGGGCAGATGAGAAAACAGGGTGGGCAATGAAAAAATTTTTATTGATGATAACTATGCTGCTAATAATGCTTTTGGCAGCAGGCTGTGATAGTAAACCGCAAATAAAATCTGAACCTGCATCACAGATTCAAGCTTATACAGTTACAGATGATACGGGGAGAATACTGCATTTTGAACAAAAACCTCAGCGTATAGTTTCTTTGACTTATGGAACAGATGAAATCCTTACAGATTTGGTGGATATAAAACGTATTGTTGCTTACAGCCGTTGGGCTGGTGACAGTGAGATTAGTTTTATTACAAAGAACCAAGCTTATAAAGTAGGCTGTAAGGTACATGATAACACAGAAACTATTCTTGCGTTGCAGCCGGATTTGGTTATTGCTTCTGTTGCGACCTCCGCAGATTTAGTTAGGAGTCTTGAGGGGTTGGGACTAAAAGTATATGTTGTTCGTTCGACACATAATTATAAGGATATGTGTCAGAAAATCATGGGAATTGCTATGGCGGTTGGTGAAAAGCAAAAGGGTGAAGCAGTAGTAAAGCAGATGGATGAACATCTGCAAGAGCTGGAACTGCGTTTAAGTAAGATTGAGCCTTCACAGCGACGGGTTGCAGTAGCTTTTAATTTTACTTCAGCAATGGGACGCAGGGGAGATTTGCTTGATAGCATGCTGACAATGGCTCATGTAATTAATGGTGCAGCAATTATATCACCAGATAATGAAGGGCATGGAACACCTGCCATAAGCAAAGAACAGGTAGTACGTATCAATCCTGATATTTTTATGTTACCTACATGGAATTATGATAATAAACAGGATGTTCAAGGTTACGCTTATGCTGTAATGAATGATCCAGCTTATAAAAATGTCAAAGCTGTGCAGAATCGACAGATAAAATTTGTTTCAGATAAATATCGTTATGTTTCTAGTCAGCATATTGTTGAAGCTATTGAAAATATTGCTAGAGCGGTATATCCTGAAATTTTTTAAGAAAGTGTGATTTGATGATAGTTCGTTGTGAACGGAGCTGTTTTGCTCTGCTATTTTTAATAGGAATATTGTTAGTTGTTGCCTGTGTATCTCTTACTTTTGGGCAGATAGATATTCCAGTAAGTAAAGCTGTAGCTGTTGTTGGCGCTCAGTTAGGGTTGCCGTTTTTTTCACCTGAGGATTACAGTCAGGAGCAGCTTGCCGTAATCTGGTATATTCGTCTGCCGCGAATGTTGGTTGGTGTATTGGTTGGTTCAGCTTTGGGGATTTCTGGAGCAGTTATGCAGGGAATTTTTAGCAATCCTTTGGCTGATCCAGGCTTGATTGGTATTTCAGCTGGAGCTGCAACTGGTGCTGTATTATCTATTGCGTTAGGGGCGGCATCTGCGAGTATGTTTGCTATGCCAGCCTTTGCTTTTTGCGGCAGTATCTGTGCTGTTTGTTTGACAGTATTTTTGGCAATGCGACATGGTAAAATTCCTGTAATGACTCTGCTTTTGGCAGGCGTGGCTGTTGGTATGCTGCTGGGAGCGGTTACCAGCGGCATACTTACGTTTATGAATGAACAGAAATTACAGCAGTATCTGTTTTGGATGGTAGGCGGTTTAGACTATCGTCGCTGGGAACATGTCTATTTAGCAGCAGGCCCTGTACTTTGCGGCATTGTTATTATGATTTTGCTTTCAAGGCATTTAAATATTTTAGTTTTAGGAGAAACTGAGGCAAAAGCTGTCGGTATGCCCGTTACAGCGTTCCGTATGGGTCTTTTGTTTGTTGCGGCAATGACAACAGCTACTTCTGTTTGTGTAAGCGGTAATATTGGTTTTGTTGGTTTAGTTATTCCGCATATGATGCGTATGCTGTTTGGTCCGGATCACCGTGTGTTGTTGCCAGCCAGTGCTTTAGGCGGTGCTGCTTTTTTAGTATTTTGTGATTCTTTAGGACGTATTATTATGCCGCCGGCAGAGGTTCGTGTCGGTATTATGACGGCATTTTTGGGAACTCCGTACTTTTTATATCTGCTGCGGAGAATGCAAAAACAATTTTTTTAAGAGGGACGTAATAAAATGAAAATTATTTTTTTGACAAATGTTATTCGTCGTATGGGGATGATGCAGCAAACTTTAAATAAGTTGCAGCAGGAAAATAAAATCAGTCAGGAATGTGCCTGTCATTGGATTACAGATGCTACTGTTTGGGACAGCAAATGGCAGAAAGAAATAGAAAGTTCACAACTTTTAGTTCTGAAATGGATGGGAACAGGGTTGGATACTCCTTTTCTTCAACGTTGTGTAGCATTGCTCAAAAAGTTGCAGTTACCGTTTTATATTGATGCTGCTGGCAGCAAAGAAGGTGAGCTGGCACAGGGGCTGTCACCGGAACAGTTAGATATTATCAAGAAATATTCACAGTTTGGCGGTGAAATTAATTATTACAATTTATGGCAGTATTTATCACAGCTTGTTGCGGGTGAAAGTATCACAGTATCTGAACCTAATCCTATTCATTGGTGCGGCATTTATCATCCACGTGCCAAAAAAGTTTATACAGACTTGGCAGAGTATCAAAAAGAATTTTGTAAAAATGGCAGACCGACAGCTGGCATTTTATTTTATCGTGATGAGTGGGTATGGGGAGATTTAACTTATCAGACAGCTATGATTGAAGAATTAGAGCTGCAAGGAATGAACGTTATTTGCGTGTTCAGCAATGGTATGCCGGTAGAAGAAATGAAAATGCCTAGTTTGACACAGGTTTTTAATACGTTTTTCTGTACTGGAGAAGGAGTGCCTGCTATTGATGTTTTGCTTAATGTAATGAAATTTTCTACTACCAGCAGTGGCTCTATTACTTTAGAATATTTTCGTAAATGGAATGTTCCGATTTTAGCAGCATATACGACAATTGCACCTTTTGAAGAATGGAAAAATAGTTTTGAGGGAATGAATGCTATGGAAATATCCATTAGCGTATCTCTGCCTGAGTTTGACGGAATTATTCATGGTGTTCCTGTAGCACATAAAAAAATACTGGAAAATGGAGATGTTCGTTATCTGCCGAATATGGAACGTGTAAAGCGAATGGCTTCCAAAGCAAAGAAATGGGCATTGCTGCGTCATAAAGCTAATAATGATAAAAAAATTGCTATAGTTTTTCATAACTATCCGCCGCGTAATTCTAATATTGGCAGCGCTGTGGGCTTGGATACAATAGAAAGTATTCGCCGGGTATTAGCTGCTATGCAGGAACGTGGTTATAAAGTAGAAAAAATTCCTACAGATACAAAAGAATTCATAAAGCAATTAACAGCTAATGCAACTAATGATCGTAGTATGCTGACAGAAAAACAGATTGAAGCAGCGAATAAGATTACGAAGATGCAGTATCAAGAATTTTTCAACAGCATGGAAAAAACAACACAGAAACAGTTAGTGAAAGATTGGGGAACTGCCCCTGGTTCAGTTATGGAATATGATGGCAGTCTGCTTGTTCCTGGAACGATGAATGGAAATATCTTTATTACAGTTCAGCCTCCCAGAGGATTTGGAGAAGATCCTGAAAAGATTTATCATGATCCTTATGTAGCACCTACACACCAGTACCTTGCATTTTACCGTTGGATACGCGATATATGGAAAGCTGATGCTGTAGCTCACATTGGCACCCATGGCAGTTTGGAATGGCTTCCAGGAAAGAATGCTGGATTGGATTGTACTTGTTTCCCTGATTTAGCTATTGGTGATTTGCCGAATATTTATCCTTATAATATAACTATTACTGGCGAAGGAATACAGGCTAAACGGCGTGGAGCAGCCTGTCTGATTGAACATCTGCCAGCTCCGCAGACTCAGGCTGGTGTATATGATGAGCTGGAAGAATTAGAAAAAATTATGGATGAGTATGTGCATTTCAGTACAACTCAGCCAGATAATTTGGAAAAATTGGAAGAACTGGTACGTAATAAGGTGGCAGAGGCTAATTTGCAGGATGAAGTGCTTTATGATGAAAGCAAACCATTTAGTGAATATGTTATGAATCTGCATAATTATATTACAGATTTGAAAAATATGGAGGTTCATACAGGACTGCATATTTTAGGACAGCCACCGTTAGATGAACAGTTGACAGATTATTTATGGCTGTTACTGCGGTTGGATAATGGAGATATGCCAAGTCTGACTCAGGCTATAGCAGGACTATATGGCTTTGATTATTATTATCTTCTGGAAAATAGCAGTTTGATTTACGAAGAATTGAATATTACTTATGGAATTTTAATTGATCGTATAGGTGAACAGTGTCGTGAATTAATTCGCTGTTTACAGGCACAGAATTTTTCTGAAAATGCTATAGCAGATGCTATGCAGCTGCCTTGGGTAAAGCAAGCTGATATATCAGCACAGAAAGTATTTGAAAAGCTTTGTTATTATATTGTGAAAGAGGTATATCCCAATCTGCTGCTTACTAAACAGGAAATTACAAATATGCTGAGAGGTTTTGAGGGCGAATATATAGAACCAGGGCCTAGTGGTGCGCCGTCAAGTGGCGGTGCAGATTTACTGCCAACAGGACGTAATTTTTATGGTGTAGATCCACGTACTCTGCCGACACCTGCAGCTTGGGAAATTGGTAAAACTCTTGGGGATCAGGTTATAGAACGTTTTATTGCGGAAGAAGGACATTATCCTGAAAATATAGGTATGGTTTTCTGGTCTGGTGCTAATATGCGCAGTCATGGTCAATGCATTGCAGAGTTCTTGTATTTGATGGGTATACGACCAAAATATCAAAGCGGCAGCCAGCGTATTAATGGTTTGGAAGTAATTCCTCTGATGGAGCTGAAACGTCCGCGAATAGATGTTACTGCTCGTATCAGCGGTTTATTCCGTGATACAATGCCTTCTGTTATGCAGGTAATGGATAAAGCTGTACTTCTTGCTGCATCGCTTGATGAGGATGAGGAAATGAACTATGTCCGTAAACATGTAGTACAGGACAGTGAAGAATTAGAACAGGAAGAAGGCTTGTCAAAGGATGATGCATGGAGACAGGCTGCATTCCGAATTTTTGGTGATGCACAGGGAACTTATGGTGCGGGGGTTGCAGCTCTCTTAGAAAGTAAAAATTGGGAAACTCTTGATGATATTGCTAATGTGTATGTACGTTGGGGTGGTCATGCATACGGCGGAAAAACTAAAGGAAAATTTTTGCCACAGCAGTTCCGTAAGCGTATGGGAAGTTTGGATATTACAATTAAAAATGAAGATAACCATGAAACAAATATGCTGAGCAGTGATGACTATAATGCTTATCATGGCGGAATGATTGCTGCTGTACGTGCTATCAAAGGATCAGCACCTAGATCTTACTGTGGTGACAGTACAGATCGTACCCGTGTAACAATGCACAGTGTTCAGGAAGAAGCAAAGCGTATTTTCCGCAGTGAGTCTATTAATCCCAAGTTTATTAATGGTATGATGAAGCATGGTTATAAAGGCGCTGCTGATATGGCTAATATGATAGCACATAGTTTTCAATGGGATGCGACCAGTGCTGTTATGGAGGATTGGATGTATGAAAAATATGCAGAAAAATATACTTTTGATCCTAAAGTGCAGGAATGGCTTAGAGAGGTAAATCCATGGGCATTGCAGCGTATGACGGAAATTTTGCTGGAAGCAGAACAGCGTGGACTGTGGCAGGCTAAGCCAGAAACTAAAGAAGAGTTGCAGAAACTGTATCTTGAAATGGAAGGCGAATTGGAGGATCGAGCTGATGAGCATTAAAATGCTGGTACTCAGTTTGACAGGAAAGTGCAATTTTGCTTGCCGTTACTGTTATGCAGCAAGTCACGATCATAGTATGATGACGGAGAGAATTGCCTTGGCAGCAGTTGATTTGGCTGCGGCAGACGGTGAACGTTTTGTAGTGCAGTTTAGCGGTGGTGAGCCTCTTTTAAACTTTGGCGTTTTAAAGGCTACAGTGGAATATATAAAACAAAAAGAATATTCAGCTGTGTTGCAGTTACAGACAAATGCTTCGTTATTGACAGACGAGATAGCTGATTATCTTTATAAAAATAAAGTCGCTATAGGGGTCAGTTTAGATGGCAGACCGTCTGTAAATGATAAAATGCGTCTAAAAAAGAATGGTTATGGTGCAACAGGCGATATTCTGAAAGGTATAGAAGTATTACGGCGCAATAAAATAGCTTGTGGTGTTACTTGTGTTGTAACTTCAGAAAATGTAGCTGTGCTTGAGGGTATAGTAGACTTTGCTTATTTTTTAGGTAATATTAGAAAAATAGGTTTTGATATTCTAAGAGGTCAGGGAAGAGGAGCTTTGCTTACTCCGCCTAAAGCTGAAGCTATGCAGCAGGCTATGGAACGTGTTTATAATCGTCGTAATGAACTTTCTAAACTGGCAGGTTATCGTATTTCTATAGCACAGCAGGAGCGTGCACAGATGTTGTGCAAAGATTGCGGGCTTGTTTTTGGACATTGTTATGCTATGAACGGAGAAGCTGCTTTTGTAGATGCTAAAGGTGATATTTATGCTTGTTCATCTTTAGTAGGAAATAAAGATTTTTATTTGGGTAACGTTTTTGACGGATTACAGCTTAAGTTTGTTGATAAAACAAAAAAAGTAATTAATGATTCAATGGAGTTTTGCTGCAAATGTGCTGATTTTAAACTGTGTGGTGGAGGTTGCTTTGCACGCTGGTATGGATTTGAAAATAAAGCTGATTATGGTGCAGAGTGTGCAATGAAACGCGAATCTATAAAGCAGCTGTGTAAATCTTGATATTATTACTGTTTTTATTGTATAAAGCTTGCTGTAATCATATAGTGTAAAAAGCTTACAATATTTAAAATTTTTCAGTAGAAAGTTTTTTATTCGTTGACAAATGCCCTTAAGGGTAATATAATTCACTTAATAGCAAACCATTTAGATAGAGGTGCGGAAAGCATTAGTAGGTTGTGGAGCGGGAGCTGTGAAGCAGCACGAAAGGGCTAACGCCGAAGTGCAATGGCAGCCGTGCCGTTGTGCTGGGTCGCCAGTGAAAGCTGTCGGACTGTCGCTGCGGTTGGCAGCGGAGAGCTATCTCAGCTATGGTATGATTATTTTGCATGCTTACCGTTGAGATATCTTTATCAATATCTCAGCGGTTTTTTGTTTGATTAAGAAAATGAAAACTATATGGGTTAGGAAAAGTTTGCGGTAAATAGAAATCAGCATTTAAGGAGTGATTTATATGATACGTGTATTAGTTAATGGTGCATTAGGACGTATGGGGACTGAAGTATGCAAAAAGGTTTTCAGTGAACCTGATTTGGAGCTCGCTGGCGCTGTAGATATAAAAGAAGGAATTGTAGCTTTAGGAGATGGAATAAAAGTTACTACAGATCTTATTTCTGCTGTCGAAGAAATAAAACCTGATGTGGTTGTTGATTTTACTAGACCTGATGCAGTTATGAATAGCTTGCGGAAGATTTTGCCGTTGGGCATACATGCGGTTGTTGGTACTACTGGATTTACTGAGTCGGATTTAAAAGAAGTTGATGATTTGGCACGGACTCATAATACAGCTTTGTTAATTGCTCCCAATTTTGCTTTAGGTGCTGTTGTAATGATGAAACTGGCATGTGAAGCTGCTAAATATTTTCCACATGTAGAGATTATTGAAAAACATCATGATAACAAACTTGATGCTCCCAGTGGAACTGCTATTATAACTGCTCAAAAAATAGCAGAAGTGCGCAAAGCAATGCAGCAGGGAAATCCTGATGAAAAAGAAACTATGACTGGTGCTCGTGGAGCTGATTATGAAGGCATGAAGATTCATAGTGTACGTCTGCCTGGATATGTAGCCTCACAAGAGGTTATATTTGGCGGACAGGGAGAAACTTTGAAAATTAGTACAGATCCAGTTAATCGTGAGTGTTATATGCCGGGAGTTGCTTTGGGATGTCGCAAAATTCTTGAACACATAGGTTTGGTATATGGATTAGACAAATTACTTTAATTAAAGAGGGGGAGATTTTATGAAAAAATATAATGTTGCAATTCTGGGAGCGACAGGTGCTGTAGGTACAGAATTTTTAAAACTTATTGAAGAAAGAAATTTTCCATATGCAGAATTGCGTTTGCTGGCTTCTAAACGTAGTGCTGGAAAAAAGATAGAGTTTATGGGAAAAACATATACTGTTGAGGAAGCTACTAAAGATTCATTTGCTGGTATAGATATAGCTCTTTTTGCTGGTGGAAGTGTTTCAAAAGAATTTGCGCCTTATGCTGTTAAAGCTGGTGCAGTAGTTATTGATAATTCTAGTGCTTTCCGTATGGATCCAGAAGTTCCGTTGGTTGTTCCAGAGGTTAATCCTGAGGATATTCTTAAGCATAAAGGTATTATTGCTAATCCTAATTGCTCAACAATTATTATGGTTATGGCATTGAAACCCTTGTATGATTTGGCACGTATCAAACGTATTGTAGTTTCTACTTATCAGGCTGTTTCTGGAGCAGGTAAAGAGGGTATTGATGAACTTACTGAGCAGACTAAAGCTTATAGTGAAGGTCGTGATATGGAAGCAAAAATTCTTCCGTCTGCTAGTCTGCCAAAACATTATCCTATTGCTTTTAATCTGATACCGCAGATTGATGTTTTCCTTGATAATCTTTATACCAAGGAAGAAATGAAAATGATTAATGAAACAAGAAAGATTATGCATGATGATGAAATGCGTATTACAGCTACTACTGTGAGAGTTCCTGTATATCGCAGTCACAGCGAATCCTTAAATATAGAATTTGAACATGATTTAGAGCTTAAGACTATGGCTGAAGCAATTAATGCTTTTCCAGGTGTACAAATGCTGGATGATCCTTCTAAACAGGTTTATCCTATGCCACTCTATACTTCTGAAAAATATGATTGCTATGTAGGTCGTCTGCGTCGTGATGAATCAAATCCAAATACGTTTAACCTGTGGGTAGTGGGTGATCAAATTCGTAAAGGAGCAGCATTAAATACGCTGCAAATTGCCGAGGTTATGATAAAAAATGGTTGGTTAGATAAATAAAAGTATTTTGCTTTATACTTAGTCTGTCTATAAAGGAGCAAGTGTTAATGAAGATTATTGTACAAAAATTTGGCGGGACTTCTGTAGCAACGGAAGAATCACGTATTGCTGTAAAAAATAAAGTACAGCAGGCTATTCGCAATGGGTTTTCACCTGTTATAGTAGTTTCTGCTATGGGACGCAAAGGAGCACCTTATGCTACTGATACATTGATTGGTGCATTAAAGGATGTAAATCTTTCTGTTAATGTGCGTGAATTGGATATGATGATGTGCTGCGGTGAGTTTATTTCTTCCTGTGTAATGGCAGCAACTCTGCAAAAATATGGAATTAATGCAATGGCACTTACAGGTGGACAGGCAGGTATAATTACTGATTCACAGTTTGGTGCAGCCCGCATTAAAAACATAAAAATTGCCAATCTTATGCGTCTTTTGGAATCTGGTATTATTCCTGTAGTTTGTGGTTTCCAAGGAATGACTGAAAATAATTATAAATTCACAACACTTGGACGCGGTGGTAGTGATACATCTGCAGCTGCTTTGGGTGCGGCATTAAAAGCAGATTTTGTGGAAATTTATACTGACGTTGAAGGCATTATGACAGCTGATCCGCGTATAGTAAAAGATGCTAATATCTTAGAGCAGATTTCCTATGCAGAGGTTTGTCAGATGGCACATAATGGGGCAAAAGTTATTCATCCGCGAGCAGTAGAGATTGCTATGGGAAGTAATATTCCTATGTATGTTAAATCTACTTTCAGTGATGCTCCAGGAACTCTTATTACTAACGAACGCGGTGGGCGCAGCAATGGTGCAGAAATTGCCATTAATGAATCATGCGCCAGCGGTATAGCTAATCTTGGGGATTTGGCACAGTTCCGTATAGAACTTAATCCGAAAGATATTGCTGCAGGGCGTAATTTATTCGAAGATTTAGCTGATGCAGGCATAAGCGTAGGTTGTCTGAATCTTTCGGAGAAAGAAGCTATGTTTGCTGTATTTTCACCTGATGTAGAGCATACCTGCAGTGTACTTAGCGAAACAGGATTCAAATATGTGCTGAATGAAAACTGTGCTAAAGTTTCTGTTGTTGGCAGTGCAATGCGTGGTGTGCCCGGAATCATGGCTACTTTTGTTGCTGCATTGGCTGGCAAAAATATCGCTATTTTACAAACCGTGGATTCGGATACAACTATTTCTGCTATTGTCAAAGAAGAACACTTAGTAGAAGCTGTACAGGCTCTGCATGAAGCTTTTAAATTGTAAAGCTTAGTGAATAGTTTATTATTCGGTATAAGTATAATAAGTTAATGCTGTAACAGATAAATTTTCAGCATTAGATAAATTTGTTATAAATCTTAATACGAGGTGTACAAATAATGACAAAACCCTATTTTGGTAGATTATTAACAGCAATGGTAACCCCATTTAATGAAGATGGAAGTGTTAATTATGCAGCAGGGGCAGATTTTGCTGAATGGCTGTTGTGTAATGGCAGTGATGGCTTAGTCGTCGAAGGTTCTACAGGGGAGGCTGCAACCTTAGACATGGAAGAAAAGCTGAAATTTATGGAAACCATAGTTAAACGTGTTAATGGACGTGCGAAAATTGTTGCAGGTGCAGGTACAAACTGTACAGCAAGTACTATTGACTTGGTGAAGAAAATGGAAGCCTGTGGTGCTGATGGACTGCTTGTAGTAGGGCCATATTATAATAAACCTACACAGGAGGGATATTATCAGCATTTTGCCGCTGTTGCTAAGGCTACCAAGCTGCCCATTATTATTTATAATGTTCCTGGACGTACAGGCGGTAATATTGAGCCTGCTACTGTTGCACGTTTAGCTGGTGATTTTAGTAATATTGTGGCTATAAAAGAAGCTGCCGGTAATGTAGCACAAACAGCAGAACTTTACAGGATTTTACCGGAAGACTTTACTATTTATAGTGGTGATGATGGACTTATTCTGCCGTTTATGTCTGTAGGAGCTTCTGGTCTGATTTCTGTTCTTGGCAATATAAATGGAAAGCTTTTGCAGGAGTTGATGCAGGCTTACAGCGAAGGTCGTGTTAAAGAAGCTGCTGATATTAACAAGAAAATGGTACCTCAGGCTAAAGCAATGTTTGTGGAGAGTAATCCTATTCCTGTTAAAGCTGCAGTTACGAAGGTTTCGGGCATCAATGTTGGTAATCCTCGTTTGCCTCTGACTCCTATTAATCCAGAAGCAGAGATTAAATTGGAAACTGTATTAAAAGCTGCAGGTTTGATAAAATAAGTATAAACCTGTCAATTATATAAAAAAGTTTACAAAAATCTTGCCAAAGAGGTAACTGTATGGTATACTAGCATAGTATTTGAAACCATGGCTTGGCAGTGCGAAACTCCAACGGCTGCTATGCTTTTGGCAATTTAGAAAATTAGGAGGCAATAACAATGTTAACTAGCGAAGCTAAACAAGCAGTAATTCTCGGCAATGCTCGTCATGAAGGTGATACCGGTTCTCCGGAAGTACAAATTGCAGTTCTTACTGAACGCATTAAATATTTAACTGAGCATTTGAAAGAGCACAAAAAAGATCATCATTCCCGTCGTGGTCTGCTGAAAATGGTAGGTAAACGTCGTGGCTTGTTGAATTATCTGGCTGCTAAAGATATTGAGCGTTATCGTGCAATTATCGCTAAACTGGGTATTCGTAAATAATCTAGAGCGAAAACAAGAGGGCTGTAGCATTAGGGTTTTATTCTTAATGTACAGCTCTTTTTTATTGTATAAAATTGGCAGGATTTTTATAAATAAGCAAGAATTTAATAATATTAAAGATTTAATCTGTTATATGAGTATATATTATTAAAGGAGGAGAGGGTATTGTACTTTTACAAGGTGCTTATATTTTGTTTGTTATTCTGCAATGTGTTGCCGCAGATTGCAAATGCTGTGGGAATTACTAATTATCCGCCGTTGGTTCAACCTACATATTGGACAGCAAAAAATAAAAATGGTGATGATTTGATTTTATCTGCTGATGAAATTTCTGATTTTAACGCAAATATACGTAGTGCTTCACGAACTGTTTGTGATTTATTAAAATATCCAGCTAAAATAAGTGGTGATGCGTTAAAAACAAAAATTATGGATTATTCGGTTCTTGATGATGATCTCTATCTGCATGGTAATAAGGTTAGTGCAAATTATAAGGATATTTTGCGTCAGCAAACAAACATTAATTCTATATCTTCAACAATTGCAGTACGTTATGCAGTTACTGTAAGGCGCAGTTCCATAAGAAATTTGCCTACGGGAGAAGGGTTATTCTATTATGCAGCAGATAAAGATTTTGATGCTTTACAGGAAACAATGTTAGATCCAGGTGAACCATTATTGGTTTTACACAGCAGTGCTAATGGATTTTTCTATTATGTGCAGAGTTTAAATTACAGTGGTTGGATAAGTAAGTTTAATATTGCCTTTACGGATAAAAATACTTGGAAGAACTTTGCTGAACCGGAAAAATTTCTTGTAGTTATAGATGCTGATTACATATTAAAAACACAAGGTGAAAATGTTTTATATCAGCAGGGAGCACGTCTGCCGTTAGAAAATATACAAAAAGATACTTATACTGTATTGGCTCCTATACGAAATAAAAATGGCAGTTTACAAAAAGTTAAATTACTAATTCCCAAATCTGTTTCTGCAGTTCATTATGGATATTTGCCATATACATCTAATAACATTCTTAAATCTGCTTTTAAATTTTATGGACAGCCTTATGGATGGGGCGGTTTAAAAAACAGCGTGGATTGTTCAAGTTTGATATTTAATGCTTATAGAACTGTTGGGATTATTTTACCGCGTAATGCTGATGAACAGGAAACAACTGCTGGTATTAAACATAAATTGTATGGGAATGCAGCTGAACGCAGACAACAGCTTACAAATTTGATTCCAGGAGCAGCTTTGTATTTTGATGGACATAGTTTGTTATATATTGGTAATATTAATGGAGAGCCTTATACTATTCATTCATTAGGTTCGTATTACAATGATAACAAAGTACAGAAAGCTATGAAAGTTGTTGTGAGTGACTTACTTCTGCATAGAGCAGACGGTAATACAATGTTACTTGATATGAATACTGCAGTAGAATACAGATGATAGAATAGGAGAATTGGCAATGCTTAATGATTTTCAATGTAAAGCAATAAATTTGAGTAATACAGCTTATGATGAGGCAGATAGTATAGTTATTTTTTTATCTAAAGAGTGTGTTTCTAACATAAGAAAGCTTCTTTTACCTGCTATGGTAGAAAAAGCAGTTAATATTTATCTTAAAGAGCATGATGATATTTATGGTGTTGCTGAAACAGCTGTTTTAACATTGCCCTTGGAGAATTCGCTGCTTACTGTTATTATAGCAGGCTGTGGTGAAGCTGCAGACTGCAAAACAAATGATTTTCGTAAGGCTGCTGGTACAGTTAGTCGCTTACTGCATCGTATAAAGGCTAAAAAGACTATACTTGCAGCACCTGCTTTGATTAATCCTGAGCAAAATATAGTTTTTAAGGCAATTTGTGAGGGATTATATCTTGGTGGATATACTTTTAATAAATTTAAAAGTGATATAAAAGAAAGTCCTTTATGTGAAGTTAAGTTTTTGAGTAATGTGGAAGATGCAGAAAAACTTATTGCGGCTGCAGAGATTGAGTCAGAGGCAGTGTGTTTTGCACGTGATTTGGTAAATAATCCGGGAAACATTGTTACTCCGGAGGTTATGGCAGAGACTGCTTTAAATATGAGTAAGGAGTTTCCTTTAGAAGTAACGGTTATGGATGAACAGCTTCTTGAGGATAGGGGGATGAATGCGATTTTAGCTGTTGGAAAAGGCAGTGAAAATCCACCTCGTATGATTGCTTTAAAATATAATGGGGCAGGTAACGCACCATATACAGCATTTGTAGGAAAAGGGGTTACTTTTGATAGCGGAGGTATTTCTATTAAACCTGATGATAATATGGGTGAGATGAAAGATGATATGACTGGTGCGGCGGCTGTTTTGGGTGCTATACGTGCTGTTGCAGCTTTGCGGCTTAAATGCAATATCATCGCAGTCTTAGCCTGTGCAGAAAATATGCCTGATGGCAGAGCTCAGCGACCTGGTGATATTGTACGTGCTGCCAATGGCAAAACTATTGAAGTGATTTCTACAGATGCCGAAGGACGCATGGTTTTAGCTGATGCTGTTTGGTATGCTTGTCGTTTAGGGGCTTCTAAAATTATAGATATCGCCACATTAACAGGAGCTGTTATTATTGCTTTAGGAAATGAAACAAGTGCTATCGTTGCTAACGATGATACTTTAGCAGCACAGATTATTAAGGCGGGAAATATTGCTGGTGAAACCTTTTGGCAGCTTCCTGCTCTTCCGGAATGTAAAGAGGCTATAAAAAGTGAAGTTGCAGACCTTTTAAATAGTGCTGGACGTCCTGGCGGATGTATTACAGGAGGCCTTTTTATAGGTGAATTTGTAGATAAGGGCTTACCATGGGCACATCTTGATATTGGAGGAACTTCAACTGCGGAAAAAACAGCAGGTTTTAAGGTTAAAGGAGGAACTGCTTTTGGTACAATGACGTTGATTAAGCTGGCAGGTGAGCTGTAATGGGCAGATTAGTAGATTTACATATGCATAGCACTTTTAGTGATGGTCGCTATACTCCTACTATGTTGGTTGACAATGCAGCAGCAGTTGGTTTAAGTGTTCTTGCTATAACAGATCATGACTCGTGGAATGGAATTGCTGAAGCTGAAAAAGCAGCGGCAAGATATAAGGGTCTTATACGTATTATTACTGGTGTAGAACTTAGTACACAGTATGATAATGATAGTGTACATATTCTTGGGTATCATGTGGCGACAGCTTGTGAAGAATTACATAATAAAATGGATGAAATGCGCCGTGCACGTGAATGCAGACTTTTGGCAATATTGGAAAAATTGGATAAATTGGGTTATCATGTTGAGATAGATGCCTGCGATCCTAAGAACAGAGCCGTAGGCAGACCTCATGTAGCCAAAGCTTTAGTAGCGAAGGGGTATTTTGCTACAGTTCAAGATGTATTTGATGCTTTGCTGCATCGTGGAGGACCTGCTTATGTACCACAGCCCAAATTGTCACCTCAGGAAGCTGTAGAATTGATTCATAAGGCTGGAGGGATTGCTGTTTTGGCTCATCCATCAGAATTAAGTGATGTAACTCTGCCAGAGCGACTTTTTTCAGAAATAGCATTTGATGGAGTAGAAGTATGGCATCCAAGTGCAACTCCTGAATTACAGCAGCATTGGCTGTCTGTTGCAGGTAAATACAAGTTGCTGGTGAGCGGAGGCAGTGATTTTCACGCTATTCCTGATCGTTTTCCTGATTCTTTAGGTATCTGGAAAGTAAATTATGAAGATGTTAAAGGTGTTATAGAATGGAAGTTGTAGCTTTTGTTGGACCAAGCGGTACTGGTAAAAGTCATAATGCTATTGGTGTAGCTTTTGATAATCGTTGTGATGCTATTATTGATGACGGATTGCTGATAAAGGGAACAAAAATTTTAGCTGGTACTTCTGCAAAAAATGAAGATAATAGAATACAGGCAGTAAAGAGAGCTATTTTTACTGATGATGACCATGCAAGTGAAGTGCGGAAAGCTTTGCTTTGCAATAATATTCATCGATTATTGATAATTGCCACTTCAGATAATATGATTAATAAAATAGTTGCTCGTTTGCATTTACCTCAGCCGTCGAAAACCGTATATATCAGTCAGATTGCCAGTAAGGCTGAAATAAAAAAAGCCCGTTATTCACGGCTGCATGACGGTAAGCATATTGTTCCTGTACCCTCTGTTGAATTGAAACCTCATTTTACAGGTTATTTTGCAGATTTACCTTATAATATTTTTTCCAGTAAAAGGCGCAAGGAAAAAGAAGCTGATCGTTCTATTGTACGTCCTTCTTTTAGCTTTTATGGAAAATTACTCATTTCAGATAATGCTATTGAAGATATTATTCATATTATAGGCAAGAAAATGGATGGGATAGAGCGAATTACAGGGATTAAGGTACGACGCAGAAGTGATAACAGTAAGGGCATAGTAATTAGTGTAGAAATAGTGCTGTATTATGGTGAAAAGCTATTTATTGTTACTAAGCAGTTTCAGGCTAAAATTAAAGAAAAGATAGAATATATGACAGCAATGAAAGTAAAAAATATAAATGTTTCTATTCGAAGTCTTGCAGTAAAGCATAGATGATTTATTTTAAAATTATAAAGCAGCACTAAAAGGTGCGGAGGCTGATATTATGAGAAAATATCCCGAGCTAAGCAAAAAATATGATGATGTTCGTAGTTATATGCGACGGTTTTATGTATATGGCTTTGAAAGAAAGCGAGAATATAATGAAAAAAGTATACGCAGCTATGATGATGAACGACGTCGTATAGAATGTTGGTTAGATAATTATATGTATTTTAATACTGATAGTAATGGGGTAACACATTATATTTCTATTGATACCAGCAGTATCTGCCATAATCCACTTTATAAAAGTTGGAAAGCAAAAAGCTTTACATCCAATGATATCATGCTGCATTTTTATTTGCTGGATATTTTAATGGATGGCAAAGCTTATGGAGTTGCTGAAATGTTGGAGTTTTTGGTTGATAGATATTTAAATTGCTTTTCCTGTAATATCAATCAACCGGATGAATCGACAGTGCGAAGTAAATTGGAAGAATACGCAGAGCTGGGATTGCTGGAGGTTGTAAGACAAGGACGCAAGAAGCTTTATCGTCTTGTACAAGATGATATAATTTTATCTGATTGGCAGACGGCTTGCAGCTTTTTTTCTGAGACAGCTCCTTTAGGAGAAATTGGTTCTTTTATTTTAGATAAGTTTTCTAATAATGATAATATTTTTTTATTTAAGCATCATTTTATTTTATATACTTTAGACAGCAATATTTTATTAGATCTTCTTGAAGCAATGAATAAACAGCGGACAGTAAAAATCTGTTGTATCGATAAAAATTTTTCTGATAGACAAACACATTATGTTTGTCCGTTGAAAATATATTGCAGTACACAGACAGGTAGAAGGTATTTACTTAATTATAATTATGATTATAAAAAATTTATGTTTAATCGTTTGGATCGTATTCTGAAATTGGAAATTCAACGACCGGAGGAAAAATATATAAAATTTTGCAGAATTGCAGAACGAAAAGCTAAATATATTTGGGGCGTGGGCTTACCTCTGAAACGTTGTTTGGAACATATTACTTTTACGATTCATGCAGCTGTTGATGAACAATTTATAGTACAGCGATTACAGCGTGAAAAACGTTGCGGCAGAGTGCAAAAATTAGATGAAGAAAGTTATCGTTTTGAAGCTGAAGTTTATGATACTCATGAACTGCTTCCGTGGATAAGAACCTTTATTGGGCGAATAAAAGAGTTTACTTGCAGTAATGAGCGGGTAAAGCAGATATTTAAGAATGACATTTTGCAGATGGCTGCATATTATTTGTCGGAGGATATTATTAATGGCAAATAGAAATCAGTTTTTTCATGAAATATATAGTAAGTATTTTAGTATTGTGGCACATATTTTGCAGTTGGCTCAAAAACAAGGACTTAAAAGACAGGATATAGAAGATATTGTACAAAGGGAAGGTTTTTTGGAAAGCAGTATAACAATTCCAGATGCTTTAAAAACTCAGGATTGGGCTTTGCTTCTGCCTGATATGACAACGCCTTTACGCTGTTCACCAAAACAGCCTTTGACACTTTTGCAGAAACGCTGGCTTAAATCTTTATTACAGGATGAAAGAGTAGCTTTATTTGATGTTGATGATCGTGGTCTTGAGGATATAGAGCCGTTGTTTACATCACAACAGTTTATTTATTTTGATCGTTATGATGACGGTGATGATTTTGCAGATGAGCAGTACAGAAAAAATTTTCGTTTAATATTGAAAGCTATAGAGGAGAAACATAATTTAAGAATCAGCTATATTAGTGGTAAAGGTAATAATATAACCGATATTTATGAGCCGAAAAATTTGGAATATTCTGCTAAAGATGATAAATTCCGTTTGAAAGCTTGTTGTAATGAAAAAGTTTATGATTTAAACTTAGGAAGAATCATTGCCTGTGAATTATATGAAAATGTAAAACCAACATCTGGCGAAAAACAGTTTGTAAAACGCTGCAAGTTAGTGGTAGAGATTATAGATGAAAGAAGTGCATTGGAACGTGCAATGCTGCATTTTTCTCATTTAGAGAAACGAACTGAACGATTAAGTGCAGACCGTTATCGTATGGAATTGACATATAATAAATATGATGAAACAGAAATGGTAATTCGTATTTTATCTTTTGGACCTATGTTAAAAGTTATAGAGCCACCTGGTTTTATAGAATTACTGCGTGAACGTTTAAGTAAACAGTTGGCGATTATAAATTTAGATGAGAAAAATTAAGTAGTTATAGCGTTTTAGATTTAATTAATGGATTGCCTCCAAGTTTAATTTATGTTTTGTTTCGTCTTAAATAAGGTAACATAGAAAATCATCAATTTTATTTTGTCTTAGAAAAGCAAAAAACCTGCTCTTATAAGAGCAGGTTAACTTGTAAAAATTAAGCCATAGCGTTAATTTTCTTTGCAAGTCTGGATTTTTTGCGAGCTGCAGCATTTTTATGGATAATGCCTTTGCGAGCTGCTTTATCGAGCAAACCGGAAGCAGTAGCCATATTAGCTTGAGCGTCTTCTTTAGCACCTTGTTTAGTTAAAGCCTCTACTTTGCGGGAAGCATTGCGGAGAGCTGCTTTAATCGGAGCGTTTTTAGCACGACGTTCTGCGTCGGTCTTTACACTGCGGATGGAAGATTTAATGTTCGGCAACGAATTTCACCTCCTGAATATTCTTGTACTGCACTATTCTAACACGATTGAGAAAAATGTGCAAGACTTTTATAAAAATTTAGTTGTATAGGGTAATTCTTATAAGTTAAATTATAGTTTTAGCGCATTGATTGCAGAAAAATATTATTATATACGCACTTGTTATTGCAATATAATATTCTATGCTTTAACTCATTGACTTAAAGTAAGCTCCAAATGTTATGCTATAAAAATAAGTTATTAAAAGAATAGGAATGAGTGATATGTTTATTTTAATGCGAATGATGATATCGGCAGTTATAATATGTTTAATGATGATATTAGCTGGGTGCGGCTCTAATATACAAGAGCAGGATAGCCATGATAATGATGTTGGAATCAGTCATTTACGTCAGCTGGTAGCAATCGATAATAAAACAGCACGTTCAATCATGTGGAAAGCAAAGGCGAAAGAAAAATATGAAGTAGAATATCGTTTGTTTGGAAACAGAGAATCACAAATTATTAAAGCAGAAGACAGCTCATTTGAGGATGCTGGTAATACATATTTTCAATATACTGCTAGACTTAAAGGATTAGAACCAAACAGCAGCTATGAATATCGCATCAGAACATCAAAAAATAATGGTAAATGGCATAAACTGCAAACAGACGGTGGCGAAGCTTTTACAGCTTTAATTTTTCCTGATTCTCAGAGTGCAGATTATGCTGTTTGGTCTGAATTAGCTAGAGGAGCTTATCATAGACATCCTGAAAGCAGTTTTTATGTTAACATGGGCGATTTAGTAGATAATGGTCAAGATTCTAATCAATGGAATAAATGGTTTGACAGTGTAAGTATTTTCAGTGATGGAATTCCGTTAGCACCATTATTAGGAAATCATGAAGCATATTCTTTGGAATGGAAAGAATGTATGCCTGTTGCTTATGTACATTTATTTGATGTGCCTCAGAATGGTTCTGTAAATTATAAAAACCAGTTTTATAGTTATGACTATGGTTCTGTACACTTTACTGTGCTGGATACCAATTTTTCAGAGATGGAAAATTTTCAGCCACAATTATTAGCCGATGAACTGAAATGGTTGGAGAAAGATTTATCAGAAAGTAGTGCCAAATGGAAAGTTATATTTATGCACCGAGATATTTTTCTCTATGGCTTTAATCCAAAGTCTGGCAGACAGCATACTGAAACACATTTCTTAGATTTCAGTTATTCCTTAATGCCTCTTTTTGAAAAGTATAATGTAGATGTTGTATTGACTGCACATTTGCATACTTATCGCCGTCGTTTACCGTTACGTAATTTTGCTCCTGCCGTTGATGGCAGGGGAATAACTTATATACTTACAGGTGTTGCTGGTGATGTGCGTTATCCGAACTTGTGGGATGATTTTACTTGGGATGTAGGGCGTGCACCCCAACCGGAAACTAATAATTATATGACAATGCGTGCGGATAGTAATTCGTTGGAGTTTAAAGCGTATTTGGCAGATGGCAAAGAGTTTGATTGTGTAAGATTGGAAAAATAATATTTTGCTGAAAGGTAATTCCTAAGCACTTTTTGAGATTGAGCTATACAGTTTGCTTTATAGAAAAAATATTTATGACTGAATCTAGCATTTTTTTATGAATTAGTATATACTATACCTATATTAGCGACTATAAAAAGCTGAAGATAAAAAATAAATCTTATTAATGCTTTAGTGGCAGAAAGTTAGAAAGGGTGTGAGGATCATAGCTTTAAGCAACAGGCAGAAACAAATTGCTGAAATTGTAAGGTTGGATGGACCAATTACAGGTGAACATATTGCTGAAAGATTGAACGTTACGCGCGCTGCTTTGCGTAGTGATCTGGCTATCCTTGTTATGGGGGGGATTTTAGATGCACGTCCCAAGGTTGGATATTTCTATACTGGTAAGAATACATTGGGAATGCTGATGGAAGAAATTTCCGCTATTACTGTGCAGGATCTGCAGTCTGTACCTGTAGCAATTAAGCATGATAAAAGTGCTTACGAAGCTGTTGTTACTATGTTTTTAGAGGATGTAGGTACAGTATTTATATTAGATGAAGCAAGTATGCTTACAGGGGTTGTATCACGTAAGGATTTGCTCAAGGCTGCTATTAATAACAGTGATCTTAGAGATATTCCAGTAGTTATGGTAATGACGCCTATATCTAAAATTATCGTAGCAACGCCGGAAGAACCAGCAGCTTCTGCTGCTCGCAGGCTTATAGATAATGAAATAGATTGCCTGCCGGTAGTAAAAATTATTGATGAAGTTAAGCGGAACTATCAGGTAGTTGGGCGTATAACTAAAACTAATTTTACTCGGCTATTAGTAGATTTAGCAGAGGGTAAGGGAGGTAATTATCATACTGGCGAAAGATAATCCAATTATTTATGCTGTATCTGATTCTATTGGTGAAACTGCTGAATCTGTAGTTAAGGCAACAACCAGTCAGTTTGTTGAAGAAAAGTTCGAGGTTATTCGTGTACCTTATGTGAAAGATAAGGAACAGATTGATAAGGTAATAGAAGAAGCCTGTGCCAATAAGGCTGTTATTTGTTATACTATAGTTTCACCGGAATTGCGTGAACATATGGCTGATAGGGCTATGGTTTGTGATGTAGAAGTTGTAGATGTTTTAGGGCCTATGCTTAAATCTATCGAAAAAAGTACTGGGTTACTGCCTAAAAATCAAGCAGGACTTATTCATTCTTTGGATCACGAATATTTTAAGCGTGTAGAAGCTGTAGAGTTTGCTGTTAAATATGATGATGGTAAAAATCCTTTGGGTTTGCTTAAAGCTGATGTTGTAATTATTGGTGTTTCACGTACATCAAAAACTCCTTTGAGTATGTATTTGGCTCATAAGCAGGTTAAGGTAGCCAATGTACCCTTGGTACCAGAGCTTGCTCCGCCAGAGGAGTTATTTAAAGTACCGCCGTATAAGATAGTAGGGTTGTTGATAGATCCTTTTAAACTTAATGAAATTCGTAGTGAAAGATTGAAAACTATGGGCTTGTCTGATACAGCAGCTTATGCTGACATGAAACGTATTAATGATGAACTTAACTATGCTAAGGGAATTATGCGTCGGCTTCACTGTCAGATTATTAATGTTTCCAATCGTGCTATAGAAGAAACAGCAGGTATTATTTTAGAGTATGTTCGCAAGAACAAGGAACGTCATAACGAAAAATAAAATAATGGCAAAAACAACATAATTTTTATGGAATAAGAAAAGCAGAGAATAACCACTTTTGAAAGTGTAGAATATTCTCTGCTTTTGACTTATCTAAATAACTGTCATTTGTTCTTAATATGATAAATTTATGTTTTGATTAATTATTTTGTTGTATCGTTTGCCTTTTGCCAAATATACCATACAGCGAGAGATCTCCATGGACGCCAAGATGCTGTTACAGTATTTATATATCCGCGCTTAGGTATACTGTTCAGATCAAGCATTTGCTGCAGTTCTTTTTTGAAAATGAAATCAGCAGTAGGAACAACATCTGTACGGCATAGTGCTAAAAGCAAAAACATCTCTATTGTCCACTGACCTAGACCACGAATTTGCAGCAATTGTTTGGATATTTGTGCATCTGTCATTTCATCAAATTTGTCCATAGTTACTTTGCCGCTTATTACAGCCTCCGCAAAGTTGTAAAGATAGTCTATTTTTTGTTGTACTAATCCTATATCCAGCAATTTTTCCGATGGCACAGCTAATACTGCTTCAGGAGTAATAGGTTTACCAGTGAGGGTTTCCAGCTTTTGCATAAGCTCTTGACTGACATCGGGCGGAAGTTGTTGAGCGATAATACCAGTTAGTAATATTGTGAAATAACTTTCTTTAGGTTTAGCTTTTAAGACACAAGGTGAATAACGATTTACTAATGGGGCAAGCTCAGGAACGTTTTCACGCAGATAGTTGTCACCAATTGACCAATCTGGGGTTTGGCACATAAGCATCCTCCTTATGATTTGTTGTGTTTATATTATAATACGAAAGTAAAAACAAAACAAATAAAATCTAAGAATAGTTATGCTTTTTTTGCTTTAATTTTGAAGATAACAGCATATAATACAGGAAGCACAATTAATGTCAGCAGTGTTGCTCCGGTGAGTCCACAGGCTATAGCTACTGCCATAGAGTTCCAAAATTTGCTGGCAAACATGGGAATGAGACCTAAAACTGTAGTAAAGGCAGCAAGCATGATTGGGCGGAAACGAACAATTGCTGATTCACAAATTGCCTGTACAGGCTCCATTCCACCATCCAGATGCTGCTGTATTTGGTCAACTAATACCATGCTGTTGCGTATTATAGTACCGGTGAGTGCCAGGATTCCTAATTCAGCCATAAAGCCCAATGTGGAGTTGAAGAGCAGTAAACCTAAGATAACACCTATGATACCCATTGGTGCTGTGAGCATAATAACTATGAGTTTACGTATATCTTGCATTTGCAGCATTATCAAAATAATAATAAGTAATAACATAAGCGGTACAGGTTTAAGCAGATAGTTTAAAGTTTTGTTGCTGTCTTCTAAAGAACCGCCAATTTCTATTTTCATACCAGCTGGCATATTTTTGCGCAATGTTTCCAGTTCATTATAAACCTGTTTGGTAATGTCGTTTCCGGTAACACCTTCGGTGATACCGCCGTTGACCGTTATTGTTGGACGCAGATTACGCCGCCATATCATGTTATCTTCACTGGTATGTTCAATATATGCAATTTGTGATAATGGAACAGCCTCTTTTTTTGTAGGAACGGAAATTGTATCCAATTGAGAAATATCTGTACGTTGTTCGGGGTCTAATCGGAATATAATATCTATTTGTTGGTCGCCTTCAAGATATGTACCAACTGTATATCCTGATACCTGTGCTTGGAGTGCGTTGGCTACTGTTTGACGTGTAAGTCCCATCTGCATAAGTTTATCATTATCAATATGTATTTTTACGGCATTAGTTTCTTCAAGCCAGTCTAGACGAGTCATATTGATATAAGGATTTGCTGCCATGATTTTGCGGACTTTTTGAGCATATTCTTTAACCAGTATATCATCGTCACCGCTGACACGTATCATAACAGGGTAAGGAGCTGGCGGGCCTAAAGGTATAGAACGAGAATAAACTATAGCTTCGGGAATATTTTCTGCTGCCAGTTGATTGATACGTTTTTCGATATTTTTACGTGCTTCAATATTTTTGGCAACAATTATAAGTTGAGCGTAGTTGTCTCGTGGTTGTACTGGGTCTATAACAAGTACAAAACGGGGAGCACTTTCTCCAACGTATGTAGAAATATGCTCAAGCTCCTTATCATCTTTTATTAGATTTGTCAGTTTTTTTGCAGCAGCATCAGTAGTTTTAATTGAACTTCCTTCTGGTAGATTTATTTCTACTAAAAGCTCTGGTCTTACAGATGCCGGAAAGAATTCCTGACTGACGAAACGCAGCATAAATATTGATAGGCAGAGCATAACTACTGTAATACCTATAACAATAAAACGATGAGCTAAAGACCAGTGGAGCAGTTTTCTAAAATTATTATAAAAAGCAGCATTATAACTTTCTTGTTTGATTATTGTCGGTTTAATCCATTCATATCCTAAAACAGGTGCTAAAGTAGCAGATACTAGCCAGGAAAGCATTAGTGTTACTGTCATTACAGGAAATAAGCTGTAAGCAAATTCAGATGCACTGGCTTTAGAGAAAGCAATAGGCATAAAGCCAAGGCAAGTAATAGTTGTACCTGTAAGCAGAGGCCATGCACAAGTTTTAAAAGCGTAAGAAGCAGCTTCTTTGCGTGGCATACCTTCAGACATTTTTACTTCCATAAGCTCAACAACAACTATTGCATCATCTACAAGCATACCCAAGGAAACTACTAATGCACCTAATGAAATTTTATGTAAATCGATACCAAGGGCAAACATTGCACAAAAAGAGCCTAAAAGAATTAGGGGAATACAGCAAGATATAACATAACCGCTGCGGCGTCCAAGTGTAAGCAGACTGACTGCGAGTACAATGATAATAGCTTCATAAAGGCTTTCAGAGAATTCACTGATAGAGTTTTTAACAACTTCTGGCTGATTGGCAACTTGATTAAGTTCAAGACCTAATGGCAGATTCTTTTGTATTTTTTGAATTTCTGCTGCCAGATTTTCTCCAAGCTGAATATTGTTGCCTCCGTCTTCCATTGAAAGAGCGATACCAACTGCTGGTATGCCGTTATAATACATTAATGTATCAGGTGGATCGGAATACCCACGACTGATATTAGCAACATCAGCAAGACGAAAAATTTTGTTGCCGGCATTTATGGGAATCGAAGCAATATTTTCTACACTGCTTGGACTATCTGTAATACGCAGATAGGAGTTGGCTGTATCAGCTTCAATCATGCCACTGGCATTAACAGCAGAATACTGTTTAATGATATCGGCAATACTGTTTATATCGATTCCAAGTTGTGCAAGTTTTTCCGTCTGCATTTGAATAAATATTTTTTCCGGTTGAACAC
The DNA here is from genome assembly GCA_964630355.1 of uncultured Phascolarctobacterium sp. Taxonomy (GTDB): domain Bacteria; phylum Bacillota; class Negativicutes; order Acidaminococcales; family Acidaminococcaceae; genus Phascolarctobacterium_A. Next base: position 45 of record CAZVSX010000020.1, on the reverse strand, counting down.
CTATTAATTCTACCTTTTTTACATCAGGTACAGAGAAAAAATCCA
>CAZVSX010000019.1:1702-31598 GCA_964630355.1 uncultured Phascolarctobacterium sp. | reverse complement strand
GTATTGAAATAAAAGAAGGTGGATATTTGCAAGCTCAACCCCATTTGGATGGAGCTAAAGAATATATCACTGTTTTTGATGGAGAAATTGAAATTATGGCTGATACGGAAATATTTCAGCTAAAAAAAGGCGATTCATTATGTTTTAAGGCGGATACGCTCCATTCATATAAAAACACAGGGTCAACAACAGCATATTTAAGTATGATTATTTATTATTCAAAAAAATAGTATAGAAACAAAAAAGGACAAGATAGTCAATGGTCTTTATGAACAGTGCAGTCGCACTGCAATTGACTGTCTTGCTTTATTTTACTGATAAGCAGACAAAGGTGATAATAATTGCCCTGTAATTCATACCATAAGCCATTGCTTTCATCTTCTGATTTGCCGATTTTAGTCCTACAGTCTTTATGATATGCTTATCATTGAATCTTTCATCGAATTTATACCCACTCAACATAAAAAATGCACTGCTTATTACTATAGCAATAAGCAGTGCATTCTTTATTTTTAGAACAGAAGATATTAAGTTATTATAATTTTATTCTTTCTCTGCAAGTTTTTTATAACCATCAAGGCGTAGTTTAGCATCTTTTTCTGTTTTTTCAAACAGTGCTTCCGCCGTTTCCGGGAACAGTTTCTGCAAAGAACTAAAGCGAACTTCACCCATTAAGAAGTCACGGAAATTAGCTGTAGGTTCTTTAGAATCCAAAATAAACGGATTCTTGCCTTCTTCTTTCAGCTGGGGATTATAACGATAGGTTGCCCAATATCCACATTCAACAGCTCGTTTTTCTTCCAGCTGACTGCATCCCATGCCAATTTTCAAACCATGGTTAATACATGGAGCATATGCAATTATCAGGGATGGTCCATCATAAGCTTCTGCTTCTGCAATAGCTTTTAATGTCTGATTCTTGTCTGCACCCATAGCTACCTGAGCTACATAAACATAGCCGTAACTCATAGCCATCATGCCCAAATCTTTCTTCTTGGTCTTTTTACCGCTGGCAGCAAACTTAGCAATAGCCGCAGTTGGAGTAGATTTAGAAGACTGACCGCCGGTATTGGAATATACCTCTGTATCAAAGACCATGATATTGACATTTTCACCTGTTGCCAGTACATGATCTAATCCGCCATAGCCAATATCATAAGCCCAGCCGTCACCGCCAAAAATCCAGTGACTGCGTTTCACAAAGAACTGTTTTTCTGCATAAAGAGCAGCACATTTTTCACAATTGTCTTTATATTTTTCCAAAACAGCAGTTAGGGAATCTGCACGTTCACGCGTTCCTTCGCTGTCGTTGACATGAAGCAGCCAATCGTTTAATACAGTCTTGAGATCTTCCGGCAATTCATCAGTCAACAATGCTTTAACCATTTCCTCTACACGTTCTCGAGACTGCTTAACACCCAGGAACATACCTAAACCATATTCGGCATTATCTTCAAACAAAGAATTTGCCCAACTTGGTCCATGACCTTGGCAATTTTTAGTATAAGGCATAGACGGTGCAGAAGCACCCCAAATAGAAGTGCAGCCCGTTGCATTAGCAATCATCATACGATCACCAACAAGCTGGGTTACAAGCTTTGCATACGGAGTTTCACCGCAGCCTGCACAAGCACCGCTGAACTCCAGAAGCGGCTTTTCAAACTGAATACCCTTTACGGTCTTTTTATTCATCGGATTCTGCTTAGGAGTTACTTCATGCTGGCTATATTCCCAGGCAGCAGTTTTATCCAGCTGGCTTTCCAGCGGTTTCATCAGCAAAGCCTTCCCTTTAGGAGCAGGACATACCTGAGCACAGTTGCCACAGCCAGTGCAGTCTAAGGGAGATATGCTGATAGCAAAGTTCATTTCTTTAATGCCTATTGCAGGTTTAGACGGTAAAGCAACAGGAGCAGCTTCCGCTTCTGCCGCAGTCATAATCACAGGACGGATAGCAGCATGTGGACAGACAAAAGCGCACTGATTACACTGAATACAGGTATCCATCTGCCACTCTGGTACATTTATAGCAATACCACGTTTTTCATAAGCAGCTGTACCACTGGGGAATGTTCCATCAGCATAATTTTTAAACGCACTAACAGGCAGCTTATCGCCTTCAAGCTTGTTCATCGGTATCAAAAGTTTATCTACAAAATCATTACCAGTTACAGCTTCAATCACACTGTCAGCAGCCTCTGCCCAAGAAGCAGGTACGCTAACTTCTGCAATCGCATCAATGCCTCTGTCGATAGCTGCATTATTCATGTCAACAATATTCTGACCCTTATTGCCATAGGAATGTTCAACAGCATCTTTAAGATATTTTACAGCATCAGCAAGAGGTATTATGTCAGCAAGCTTAAAGAAAGCAGACTGCATAATCATATTGATACGTCCGCCCAAACCAATTTCCTGAGCAATTTTTACTGCATCAATAATATAAAATTTAATATTGTTTTGTGCAATATAACGTTTCAGTGCACCCGGCAGTTGCGTTTCAAGCTCATCTTTACTCCAGTTGCAGTTCAGCAGGAAAGTTCCACCTTTTTTCAGCCCCGAAGTTACATCGTATTTATGTACATAAGACTGGTTATGAACAGCAACGAAATCGGCACTATCTATAAGATAAGGAGCCATTATAGGTGTATGGCCGAAACGTAAATGAGATACAGTTACACCGCCGGATTTTTTGCTGTCATAAGAAAAATATCCCTGAGCATACATATCTGTATAATCACCGATAATTTTAATGGCACTCTTATTCGCGCCAACAGTACCATCACTGCCCAGCCCCCAGAATTTACAGCCTTTTGTGCCAGCAGGAGTAACATCCATACCAGCAACAGCAGTTAAAGAAGTATTTGTAACATCGTCATTAATGCTCAACGTAAAATTATTTTTCGGTTCTGCTGCTTCCAAATTAGCAAACACAGCAGCAATATCACCTGGCAGTAAATCCTTAGAGCCAAGACCATAACGTCCACCGATAATTAATGGTTTACGGCTGCTTGCATAAAAAGCTGCACGTACATCAAGATACAACGGTTCGCCAAAAGCTCCAGGTTCTTTGGTTCTGTCCAAAACTGCAATACGCTTTACAGACTTAGGAACAGCTTTCATAAAATGTTTAATGCTAAACGGGCGATACAAGTGTACGCAAAGTACGCCAACTTTTTTACCCTCAACAGTAAGTTTTTCAACAACAGTACGAACAGTTTCTGTAGCAGAACCCATAACGATAATAATATTTTCTGCATCCTGTGCACCATAATAGTTAAACAGGTGATAGTTCCTTCCAGTAAGTTCATTAATTTTACCCATATATGTTTCCACAATATCAGGCAAAGCATCATAATAAGTATTTACAGCCTCACGTGTCTGAAAGTAAATATCAGGATTTTGAGCTGTACCACGGATAACAGGATTATCAGGATTAAGTCCGCGTTTACGGAAAGCTTCAACTGCATCCATATCTACAAGCTTAGCCAAATCTGCATAATCCAGCAGTTCAATCTTCTGAATTTCGTGGGAAGTACGGAAACCATCAAAGAAGTTTAGGAAAGGCACACGACCTTTGATAGCACTCAAATGTGCAACGCCAGCTAAATCCATTACTTCCTGCACACTGCCTTCAGCAAGCAAAGCAAAACCAGTCTGACGGGCAGCCATAACATCCTGATGATCACCGAAGATAGATAGAGAACTTGTTGCCAACGCACGTGCAGAAACATGAAATACTGCCGGCAGCAATTCACCAGCCATTTTATACATATTAGGAATCATTAAAAGCAAGCCTTGAGAAGCAGTATAGGTAGTAGTAAGAGCACCTGCCTGCAAAGAACCGTGAACTGCGCCAGAAGCACCTGCCTCAGACTGCATTTCCATAAGCTTAACTCTTTGTCCGAAAATATTTTTCTTACCTTGAGCAGACCATTCATCAACTACTTCAGCCATAGGTGAGGACGGAGTAATAGGATAAATTGCAGCTACATCAGTAAAAGCATATGAAATATACGCAGCTGCTGTATTACCATCCATAGTTTTCATTTTTACCATCTGATTCCCTTCTTTCTTAAAATTATCACAAAATCTTGACCCAAACTATTTTACAGGAATGTATTCCAGTTTCATAAGTAGTATACACTATTCATCTGATTTTGTAAAATATCTGCTACATGTATACAGCATTTTTCTAGTAAAGAATATGTGAAAAAAAGCAGAATCTGCCATAATATAAATCCTCCTTACTTAACATCAAGCAAGGAGGGTTTATATAACACTAACAGACACTATCTCTTATCACTTTTATTTTACAATTGTGACCGGAACTGAAGCTTTTTCAATTACAGCCTGGCTTACGCTGCTGCGCAATAACCCTTCTAAAACTCCCATGCCTCTGCTTCCTAAAACAACAGCATCACATTTTTGTTCAGTCACAGTCCGCAAAATACTTTCTGCTACTTCACTATTATTTTCCAATAGATAAGTACAGTCAATATTTTTGCCCTGCATAAAAGCATAAGCAGCGTCCAAAACTTCATCTCCTATCCTCGCATAAAGACAATCAGTCTCCAACTCTAGAACAGGCTGTTTAATCATACCAGTAGCTACACGCATAATAACTAAAGTTCCATGTGTATAATGCACAAGCTCACAGGCATATTCTAATGCTCGCCAAGAATAATCTGTACCATCTAAAGGTACTAAAATACGATGCAACATTTTATTTTACAATCAATACTGGAATAGATGCATACTGAGAAACCTTAGAGCTTACACTTCCCAGGAAGAACTCAGCAATTCCAGAAAGTCCGCGGCTGCCGATAATAATAGCATCTGCTTTTGATTTTTTAGCCAAAGCAATAATTCTTTCAGATGGATGCCCTATTTCAAGACAATATTCGGTCTTATATTCATACCCAGCCAGTCGCTCCTGAGCCATCTCTAAAACCTTATCACCAATTTTTTCCAACTCACTGTTTCCCTGACTTACAGTTGCATGATCCAGAGGAACAGCCAACAATGCCGCATTATTGTATGGTTGGATAACATTTACTACCAAAAGCTCACTGCCAAATTTTTTACCAATCTCCACAGCAGTATTCAAAGCTCTCCAGGAACCTTCACTGCCATCAACAGGAATAAGAATTTTTTGGAACATAATAAAGCACCTCCATAACATTTACCGTATAATACTAGAAGTAAATAGTAATTATTTATATTAATTATATAGGTCTTTATTAATATATTCGATTTTTATCACTAAAATCCTGCTAATAATTATTTGCGTCCACGATTTTTTCTTTTTTCATGAATACGTGCAGATTTCTTGCTGAATTTTTTCGGTTCATCAGTTAATTTAGCAAGCTCTGACGGTGTCGGTTCAGATTTAGCAGTAAAACTCTCTCCTTTGAAAAAGCGATAATACAAAGCAATGCCAGCCACAAGCAGTAACGGCATACTGCCAACAATATAGCGATAACTCTGTGGTACAGCCATTGTAATAAAATCATAGATAACAATACAAGCAGGAACAAGAATAATCTGTCCCATACGTGCAAATGTACCTTCTTTTCCCATGAAACGAACTACCATTGCATAAGCCAGAAAAGCTACTGCAAAAGAAACAAAAGACATGAATATTAAAAAAGCAAAAAATTCAAAATTCATCTAAAGGACACCTTTCTTAATTATTCTGTTTACTGATACGTTCACCAATAACGCGTGCAACCCATACACCACTGGCACTTGCCTGAGATAAGCCGCGGGTAATACCTGCACCGTCACCAACAGCAAACATATTATCTACCTTAGTTTCCAGATTGCTGTCCAATTCCAAGCGAGCACTGTAGAATTTTACCTCTACACCATAAAGCAGCGTATCCGCATTAGCCATACCAGGAGCAATCTTATCTAAAGCATAAATCATTTCAATAATATCATCCAGCTGTCGTTTAGGCAACACCAAACTTAAATCGCCTGGAGTCGCAGATAATGTAGGCTTCGTAAAACTCTTAAGCATACGTTTTTCATTTGTTCGACGCCCCTTAACCAAATCACCGAAACGCTGTACCAATACACCGCCTCCCAACATATTGGAAAATGAGGCAATTCTTTTGCCATATTGCAAAGGCTCATGAAACGGCTCCGTAAATTTGCTGCTTACCAAAAGTGCAAAATTAGTATTTTTACTGTGAAGTTCAGGATCTCTGAAGCTGTGTCCATTAACAGTAATAATTCCGTCTGTATTTTCAGCAACAACATATCCATAAGGATTCATGCAAAAAGTACGAACAACATCATTATACAGAGAAGTACGATAAAGAATCTTAGCTTCATAAACTTCATCGGTAATATGCTTAAATACTTCTGCCGGAACTTCCACACGCACACCAATATCAACCTGATTATTAATAAAATCAAGCCCCATTTTATGACATTGCTCAGTATACCATTCAGCACCTGCACGACCAGGGGCAGCAATCAAATATTTGCTGTTTACATCCTCACCTTTACTAAGATGCAACGAAAAACTTCCGTCATCCTGACGACAGATTTCCTCAACGGCTGTATTACAACGAATCTCTATTTTATCCTGCAAAAACTTATGGATATTTTCCATAATAATAAGATTGTTTTCTGTTCCCAGATGACGTACTTTAGCATTCAACAAATGCAAATCATATTTAAGAGCCTGCATACCAACCTTACTGTTTTTCGTAGAAAAATATTCTCCCGGAGCTCCATGCCGACAGTTAAGTTCATCAACATAATCAATAAGCTCAATAACCTTTTCTTCCGGCAGATATTCATTCAGCCAACCGCCAAACTCTGTAGTAAAATTATATTTTCCATCAGAAAAAGCACCTGCGCCACCAAAACCACGCATGATACTGCAAGGATTACAGTTGATACAATGATCTACTTTCTTAGCAGCTAAAGGACAAAAACGTTTTTCTATCACATTACCTGCTTCTAACATAATTACCTTCAGCTGCGGATATTTAAGAACAAACTCATAGGCTGCAAAAATTGCCGCCGGACCTCCGCCAATAATCGCTACATCATACATAAATCTTTCCTCCTAATCTTTTTCCACGAAAAAACCGCAGCTCTGTTTGCGGACTGCGGTTTTTATGTTATTTTTATAAAAATTATTCTTTCTGCTTCAGATACATATCAGATTATTTATTTTCAATACTTTTATAGCCTTTATATCCTTCATTACGCATATAATCTGTTACCATATAGGTACTTTCTTCTATCAACACCAATGCATGCGTAGCATTCTTTTCTAAAAAAGGCAGTATTTTTTCAATATTAGAACGCTCATCTACAATTTCTACAATAACAGGATAATTTGCATTACCACTGATTAATGTATTTACTGCTCTGCCAACACCGCGCATATTAGCAGCATAACCTTCTATTCCCTTTAATACCGTTCCCCCTGCAAGTCCAAGTCTGCGTGCCTCACGCAGAATAGCCTTATACAACGGTATATCATTAAACAAAACATCCTCACCCGTATAAACTTTAAGAAAAGTAGTCTTTTTAAATTCCATAGCCATAAGTTTCACCTCCGGCAATATATTATCCTCGGCAATTGTATTATAACATTAATTCGCGTTCTATGTAAGTATTTCCTGCAAACATTTCCTATAAATATCCATCACTGTAATAATAATACAAAATTTTTCTTGTCATATACAGCAAAATAACTTATTATATAAACGACATCAATAAACTTCTACCTTATATTTATTACATCAACCCAATTTAATATTATATTAAAGAAAGAAGGATATATATGACTGACTTAACCCCAGGTCTAAAAGCTTCTGCCAGTGTAACTGTTTCTGAAACTAATACTGCCGCTACTATGAAAAGTGGTGCACTTTCTGTATTTGCAACACCCTCCATGTGTGCCCTTATGGAAGAAGCAGCCTGTGCTGCTGTCAATAAATATTTAGAAGCAGGCAACGGAACTGTTGGCATAAGCCTTAACATTTCACATGATCGCCCCACTGCACTAGGCGATACAGTACAGGCAACAGCAGTCCTCACTGCTGTAAATGGACGTAAATTAACTTTCGATGTAAGTGCAAGTGACAGTAATGGCATTATCGGTAAAGGAACACACGAGCGTTTCATTATAAATAATGAAAAATTTATGTCAAAACTCAAAAACAAAGCATAAAAGCACTAGCAAATAAATTACCGATGCAATATTTGCATCGGTAATTTTTATTATTAGCTCAAACTATTTCAGCCATTATATCCATATGGATGTTTTTTATGCCATTCCCAGGCACTGCTGATAATTTCTTCCACATTGCTGTACTGAGGCTCCCAGCCAAGCTCCTGACGTATTTTAGCAGACGAAGCAATTAATATTGCCGGATCTCCAGCTCTGCGTGCTTCTTCTGCAACAGAAAAATCTATTCCTGTAACTGCTTTAGCCGTATCAATCATCTGCTTAACACTAAAACCTTTTTCACTGCCTAAATTATAAACTCTGCTGGAACCACCCTGCAGTAGATGACGCAGTGCCAATATATGAGCCTGTGCCAAATCACAAACATGAACATAATCCCGTACACAAGTACCATCCTCTGTAGGATAGTCTGTTCCAAAAACAGAAATACTTTTACGAACTCCCTGTGCTGTTTTTAAAATTAAAGGCAGAAGATGGCTTTCAGGACTATGATCTTCTCCAATGTCACTGGTTAAAGATGCTCCGGCAGCATTAAAGTATCTCAGTGCTACATAATTCATATCATAAGCACGTGCATAATCTGCCAACATTCCTTCTATGGCAAGCTTAGTTCGTCCGTAAACATTTGTTGGTGCAAGCTGACTTTCCTCTGTAATAGGCACCTGCTGAGGTTCTCCATAAACAGCAGCAGTAGAAGAAAACACCATACGATCAACACCAGCACCTCTCATAGCTTCTAAAAGATGCAAACTGCCTTCGACATTATTAAAATAATATTTTGCAGGATCAGTCATAGATTCTCCCACAAGACTATAAGCAGCAAAGTGGATAACCGCTGCTATATCAAACTGCTCCATAATATGCTTAGCAAAGCGTACATCGTGAATATCACCCTCTATAAGCTGAACATCATTAGGTACTGCTAATTCATGTCCAGTAGAAAAATTATCATAAACAATCGGTGTAAAGCCGCTGTTTTTTAACGTTTCTACTGTATGAGAGCCAATATAACCTGCCCCTCCGGTAACAAGAATATTCATGATAAACCTCACTTACTAGTTTCAGACACAATTTTCTGCAAATATGCAAGGAATTTGTCGTGCAGCTCTGGTCGTGCCAAAGCCATTTCTACAGTTGCCTCCAAAAATCCCTGCTTATCACCAACATCATAACGTCTGCCTTCAAAATTATAAGCATATACAGTCTGCTCACCAGCTAAAACTTTTAAAGCATCTGTAAGCTGTATTTCATTACCGCGTCCAGGCGCAGTTTTCTCTAAAATCGGGAAAATTTCCGGATTAATAATATATCGCCCTAAAACAGCCAAACGAGAAGGAGCTTCTTCCACAGAAGGTTTTTCTACCATATCGTTTACTTTAAAAGTCCGCTCATCTGCTGTCGATTCACTGGCAACAATGCCATAAGCAGAAACCTTCTCCAATGGAACTTCCTGTACACCTAAAATACTGGAACCAGTTTTATCGTATATATTAATCAACTGCTTCAATGCAGGAACATTGTTGCTTACAACATCATCACCTAACAAAACAGCAAACGGTTCATCACCAATAAAATGTTTAGCACACAAAATAGCATGACCTAAACCGCGAGGTTCTTTCTGACGAATATAATGTATACGAATCCCGGAAATTTCACGTACTAATTCTAATTCTTCAGTCTTGCCGCTATTTTCTAAGCTAAGCTCCAATTCAATATTTCTGTCAAAATGATCTTCAATAGCCCTTTTGCTGCGACCAGTAATAATTAATATATCCTCAATTCCAGCAGCCAAAGCTTCCTCAACTATATATTGAATTGTCGGTTTATCAACAATAGGCAGCATTTCTTTGGGAGTAGCCTTAGTAGCGGGAAGAAAGCGAGTACCAAGACCAGCAGCTGGAATAACAGCTTTACGTACAGGTTTAAACATTTTTATAATCTCCTTTATTACTAAACTTAATTGTAAACAGATTTTATTTTAAACTAAGCTTCTTCTCCGCCAATAACAGCTAAAAGTTCAGCAGTTTTTTCTTTTAGTAAATCCTTATCACCTTTAGTTTCTACATTAAGACGCATTACCGGTTCCGTATTAGACACACGTACATTAAAACGCCAATTTTCATAAGCAACACTTAATCCATCCACCAAATCCTGTTCACCATCAGCATATTTTTGGCTAAGTACAGCCAATACAGCCTCAGAATCAGTAACCTTGCGATTTATTTCACCGCTGCAAGGATACATAGCTACACGTTCTCCAACAAGCTCCGATAATTTTTTACCAGTTCTGCACATCAATTCTGCCACCAAAAGCCAGGGTATCATGCCGCTGTCACAGCAGGAAAAATCACGAAAATAATGATGGGCACTCATTTCACCACCGTAAAGAACACCATTGTTACGCATACATTCTTTCATGAATGCATGTCCGCTCTTACAACGTACAGGTTTACCTCCGTCGCGCTGCAAAATAGCTTCTGTATTCCATGTAAGACGTGGGTCAAACATAATTTTTGCACCTGGTTCCTTTTGTAGAAAAACTTCTGCCAATAAACCAACAATATAATAGCCTTCAATAAAATCAGCTTTTTCATCAAATAAGAAACAACGGTCAAAATCGCCATCCCAAGCAATACCAAGATCTGCACCAGTATCACGCACAACCTTTGCTGTCTGTTCACGATTCGGCAGCAGCAAAGGATTGGGAACACCGTTAGGAAAAGTTCCGTCCGGTTTTTCGTTCAACATTATCAGCTCAAAAGGAAGATGTTTAGCAAGTTCCTGCAAAACAGCTCCTGCACCGCCATTGCCAGGATTAGCAACTATTTTCAGCGGTTTCAGCACGCTGAGATCAACATAAGTAAGCAAATGCTCAATGTAAGCCGGCATAATATCGACAAATTCCAAGGCACCCATAGTTTTTCCAGGTACCAACTGATGAACAAAATCATCAGCCGCCGCAACCATTTTACCAAGCTCTTTAAGACCTGTATCGCTGGAAATAGGACGTACATCACGACGAACCAACTTCATTCCATTATATTCTTTAGGATTATGGCTGGCAGTAACCATAATACCTCCATCAGCCTGCAAATGTGCAGTAGCGAAATAAATCATTTCTGTACCGCATTCACCTATATCTATAACTTTAGTACCACCATGACGCAAGCCTTCAGTTAAAGCAGTAACCAGTGCACGTCCGCTAAGACGAATATCATGTCCAACTACTACAGTTTCCGCAGCAAACATCGCAGAAAAAATTCGTCCCATCCGATAAGCCAACTCCTCATTTACCTCTTGAGGATAGACTCCCCGCACATCGTATGCCTTAAACGCTTTATCAGTTACCTTCATTTTCCTTTTCTCCTTCATACGAAAACGCTTATCATAATTTTCTTATTTACAAATTACTATGTATTATTCTTCATTAACAGAAAAAATCCTGCCTAATTAACGGCAGGACTATATTCTCAAGAAAATAGGTAACTAAAGCTTAGACCCACTTTCACGTATAACTATTTCTGCTGCCTCTCCCAAATACCAACGAATAACAGAAAAAAACGGCAGCGACCTGCCCTGATAATCAGGTACAAGGCAGCTTTGAGCAATTACAGTAAGAATTTCATCCAAAGGTATTCCTTTTGCCAGTTCTTCTGTAATTTCATCCTCCAATTTATGAATAACCGCAAGCCGCATTCGCATAAGTCTCGGAGCATTCAAATTCAGCTCTTTGATTGTACTTCTCGCTTTATGCTGCAAATACCTGGGACAACTTTTTTCATCAACATACATTCGTCCATTATGTTCAGCATATCTAAATAATCGTACCCTGCCAGGAACTTTCAGCGGATTAAGAATCATCTCACTAATCTCTTTACCCGCCTTTGGAACATCACAGCTGCGGTCTCGCTTCTGCGATGAGTAACGCCATTGAGCATCAGGAACATACGGCTGACTTCCTCCATGACATACCCCTAATAAATTACGCCAATCTAAATGGTAATTATGCCCATGCTCCTGTGTAGCATTTTTTGGATAAAAATGTTCCACCCGAAAATCATCTACTTCATTTTCAGTTTCTGCCAACTTAATACTAATTTCACAATAAGCACATAAGCCGTGCTGATCCTGTAAAATAGCTTTTTTCACCTGTTTATATCCATACCGGCTGCGGCGGCGAAAGTGTTCCCAAGTTTCCTCAGGGTTATGCAGACGATACAGCCTTAACTGCTCTGGTTCTTCTTTACTTTTATATACCCGTTTCATCAACGTTTCCTCCGAAACTGCCGCATACGTATGTCCATATCAGCACGCACAAGTGCAGGTTCACGTCCCTTAGCCCAACTATCTAAACGTTTACGCAGCAATTGTGCCTCCTCACTGTCCCACTTATCCTCACTTACAAGCTCCAAATAACGTTTCAAATCTTTGACAACCGGCAATGACTGTGGTCGCGGATTAACATGCTGTATATCCTGTAAAAGCTGATAACTGTTAGCGCCTAAAGAGAAATCTACATACTGTACACCTTCAAACTGCTTACCCCAGGCAAGCACACGAATACTAGCAGCAGGCACACTGCTCAAGACCTGAGGACTGTGCGTAGTTACAATAAACTGTACTTTCGGAAACGCTTTTTGTAAGTCCAAAAGAACTGTCTGCTGCCAAAAAGGATGCAAATGCATATCAACCTCATCTATAAAAACTATACCAGGAGTACCAACGACGGCATCTTCTCCCAACTGTGGATTCAGGCGTACCATACGATAAGCAAGATCTGCAACCATACTTATAACGCTGCGGAATCCATCACTCAAATCATCAACAATCATTTCTCCCGTATCGGGATGACTGACAACAAAGCAGTTAAGGTTATGATTATAATACAAATTACATAAACCTGTACTTGCCATACAAATATCTACAGCCTTGAGAATAGCTGTTTTTATCATAAGATTACGCTGCTGTAAATCACTATTCTGATTTTCCTGCTGTGTAAATTCAGTAACATTTTTAAACCATTTCCCAAAACTATTATAAGAAGATGAAGGCTCCAGACATTCCTCGTACCCAACAGCACGACTTTTCAATGGTGTATCATGATTTTTGAACAACTGACTATTTTTCCAGATACGCTGCGTACCATAATAAGCGAGTACAGGCAACAAAACATTTTCACCAGCAGATATAGCTTTCTGCAAGTTTCTTCCATAATCTTTTAAAGCCTCATCATCGTCCTGCAAAATATCACCATCAAGCAGTCTGCGGATACAGTTAACAGTTTTACCGCCTACTTCTGCTTCCAACTCTATTTGAGATGGATAATGTGATTCCATTCCTATTATATGTATATCGTCCTTATGATATATAGGAACACGACGCACATCTTTAGGGCATATTCTTCTGCCTAAAATGTTAAAAGTACACAGATATGATTCCATTGCTATAGCCACAGCATCAAAAATGGCAGTCTTTCCCTTGCCATTCTCACCAACAATTACAGTAAGTTCAGAATTAAAATCAATGTCCAAGCTATCATAACAGCGAAAATTTTTCAGCTTTAATCTGTTAATACGCATATTTAACCCTCCGTTTCTGAAAGACGGCTTCTGTATCTATATTTACATTATACCATTATTGCCAGTATCAGCTAAAATTTTTTGTGTCATAAATTAGGCAAAAATAAATAAAAGGTGTATAATGAAAAAATATCGAAACAAAGGAAGATGTCTATGAATATTTTTTTACTGTTAAGCATTGCTATGCTTATAATTATTGTTATGCTGCGTAAGCATATTCCCATAGGTCCCTGCATGTTGACAAGCGGTTTTTTCATTTGGTTTATGAAAACCTCTGAACTGCATTATCTCTCTCAGGCGTTCACAGAAACACTCAGCCTGCCGCGTACCTACGATATCCTTTTTGCCCTTTATTTTGTTATGTGCTTAGAAATAGAACTGCGTACCAGTGGTGCTCTTGCTGGAATGGTGCAGGAGTTACAGCGAATTTTTTCCAGTACCAAAGTAACACTTGCAGTAATGCCTGCTTTCCTGGGATTACTCCCCTCACTTGGAGGAGCACGCTTTTCTGCACCCATAGTCGAAGAAGCGAGCAAAAACTTATCTATTTCCGCTGAACATAAGGCAGCCATTAATTTCTGGTTTCGACATATTTTTGAATTCTCCAGCCCCATTATTCCCGGTATGATTATGGCTTGCAACATTGTCGATGTCGCTTACAGTGATTTTATTAAGCATCTTTGCTGGCTTACAGTGCTTGCCTTCGCAACAGGCTGGTTTATTCTTATTCGTCCGATAAAAACTTCTGCTATACAATCTGTAAAAGAAAGTGCAACAGAACAAAAACACAATTTACAGGATTTATGGCTTGCACTCTCTCCAGTAATTATTACATTTATTCTCGTTGTATTCTTTAATTTTAACGCATCAGTCGGTATGGGTGCAGTCACTGCTGGTCTGTTCTTGGCTCTGCGGCTGACCAAACGTTATGTAAGTTTAAAAGAAGTGGTTCTTGGTGCTTTGGATTATAAAATGTTTTTTAATGTGCTTTGCATCTTATATTTTATCCAGATTCTTACTGTCACCAATGTGCTTAACGAAATCGTTACCGCCTTTCAAAACTCGCCTCTGCCTGTTCCAGTAATCATAGCCTGCGTAACCTGTATTATAGGCGTACTTACAGGTATGTCTCAGGGTCATGTAGCTATTGTAATGCCCATAGTAGCAGCCATGCAGACCGGAAGTTTAAATCTCGCTGGCGTAGCAATGGCTTTTGGTGTAGCAGGACAAATGCTTACACCTACACATATGTGTTTAGTAATCACAGTAGATTATTTTAAAGCTAACTTCTTTAAAACACTCAAACCTATTCTGCTTGCTGAAATAATCATCCTTACTATTTTCAGCATATATACATATTTCACCTGGTAAAACAGTCTATAGCTGAAATAAAAAAACACTCAGACAGTAAATATCAAATCAATCATCTTCTGATATTCCTGCCTGAGTGTTTTTTATTTTAATTTTAAATATAGGAACTTTGGCATATTACTCTAATCTAAATTTATAAGCTGCACCATTTTTATCATATCTGCAAACTCTTAAATAATATTTTCCTGGATGAAGATACATCCTGCTTTCTGCTCTGTTATTGCGAACGTTTATCCTATTAATAACACGCTCATCAAGATCAAGTATTTCAAAACTGCACGAGCCCTTTAAAATATTAGCGATAAAATATATCTCCTTACCATTATACAAATCAAAAGTATAATACTGATTTTTATCTGCATAATTTCTATCATACTGCATATAATTAATTACAGGTAATCCCATAGTTATATTATGAGCATAATCTATACGATAAATTTCAGCAGGAGCATTTGCCTGAATAACTTCTGTATCCGCTTTTACCTTATATTCACAATAGCCATCTCTTTTTAAGCTGTAAAAATCTGATTTTAACTCATAAATTCCCGGGCCTATAATTACAGACTCATCATCAACGCCACTGCCTAAAGGAGCTATTCGTTTACCTATTTGATTTTGATCCATATCATACAGCTTATGATGTATGTTGCCTATACCATTAGTAATAGCATGTATGTTCAAAATTACCGGCTGATATACTGCTATTCGTCTGACAGCAAAGACTTCATTATTTTTATTATACTGTTTACTTGCAAAACCGCTGTAATACTGACCATTCGGAATCATTTCTTCATATAAAACATGGTTATATCTGTTATCATAGCCATAATGCGGTCTGCCGCCACCATACCGGTAAGGTGCAGCAAAAACAGCTGAACTTACTGTTAAAGCCGCTAATATCGACAAAGCGATAAGTTTATTTTTCATATTTACACCTCCTAAATAAGTACACTTATCTGCTGTCAGCAAAATAATTCAATTACCATAAGTTTATTTATATCGCTCAGCATTTTTCAAATAATAAAGCATAAACTCTTTATCAAGCGACTCTGCACTTACCTTCCATAACCATTTATTTTGCAAAACAGTTTCCCTATATACATCATATAAGCTTAAAGTATTCTCTGTTTTTTCCGCAGATATATTTTTCGCCTCCAACAAGAGTTCCGTACATTTTTCTTTATGCCCTAAAATCAATTCTGCCATCGCTTCTGCATTCAAAGATTTAGCACTTTTATCATTATCCTTATACCACTGCTCACATAAATCTAAAACTTTTTCAGCAGCAAGTTTAGCTTTTTTCTGATAATCTGCATATTCAGACGTATATCGCATATCACCAGCAGCACAGACAAGAGCATAATCCAAATTAGTATCAATACCATCAGGATATTTTTTCAGATTTTCTCCCAGAATTCGCTCAGCTCGTTGAAAATAACTTTTTGCATAGCTGATGCCACCCTTACCGCGGTAAATTTGCGAAGCTAAAACAGCAAAATCATAATTATCAGGTTCCAACTGCAAAGCTTCATTAATAAATTTTACAGCATCAGCAAAGTTAACAGATTTTTCCGAAGCATTTTCACTAAGCTTAGCTGCTTGAAAATACTTATTTGCTTCTTTAAAAGCAGCAACAGCTTCAGCTCTGCAAGGATTAACAGCAGCAAAACTAATATTACGTACTTCTTTCAGCTCATCACTTTCAGTATGTAAAACTTCTTCACCATTCACTTCATTGCTAACAATATTCTGTCTGGAACTATTAATAATGCTGTCAGCAGTTTCTTTTTCGCTAGTTTTTTTTGCTAAGGATTCCAACAAATCTATTTTTTCAGCCTTTTCAGCTACTTGAACGATAGTTGCTTTGTCTGTAATATTGTTTGGTTCAGCTATAATAACTGTTTCATTAGCCAACACAGTTACCGGGAAACAAAAAACCAACGCCGTAAATAAGCCCAAAATTTTCATAACAGACCTCCAAAAAATGGGAATACTCTTTAAATATAAAGAATACTCCCATTTCTAAAACTTAGATACTTATTTAACAAATACTACAGCACAGTTACCAAAAATGTTTGCATTAGCATTTGCCATTAAAATACGGTCGCCATCTTCTACAGAAACAACAGCGTTTACCGGATTAACAGAGTTAACACCGCCCTTTACTGCTGTTGCTTTAATTACCAGCGGATTCGAACCAGCACGAGTGGTTCCGCCTGTAGCGGCTTCCAGATTATTGGAATATTCCACCATACCTTTGGAAATAGCCATATTTTTATCAATATGCTGCATACCATAAATAGCTCTGCCATTTACATCATAAATTACTGGCGAGAAAGTAGGCTCCATGCCCAGTCCAGTAGCATCAATAACAATACCGGTATAAGTTACTGCTTTCACCTCTTGTTTAGCAGGTGGAACAGGTACTACTACGCCAACTGCAACAGAAGAAGCAGGAGTACTTGGATGAGCAGCTTTAGTTCCCGGAATAGGAGCAGGTGCGGAAGCAGGCTTGCTTTCAACTACAGGAGCAGGTTCAGGGATAATGTTTTTGGTAGCTTCCGGGAGAACAGCTGCCGCCAAACTTTGAGTAGCACCAAAGAGAGGAATACTCATTTCAACAAAGTAACTTCCATCAGGATTGCTGCCCTCTTTAACAACACGTGCACCCTTTATTAAACCATGAACTTGGCTTTTAATGATATCACTTTCTACAGCCATATCTTTAACCAATGTTTCAGAGTCTATCTGTACGCCCTCTACTACTTCAAGTAAATTTCTTTGTGCATCAACAATTGCTGCTCTTCTTGCTAAAGCATTACCTCTAGGGCCTGCATTAACAGGAGGTAAACCAATACCCATTGCAGTAACATCAGCGGCTGCACCTTTTTCCCAGTTAACAGCTGCCTGCTGAACATCAACCTTAACTTCTACAGAAGTTGTACTTGCCGGAGCCGCAGCAGGTGCAGCAAAAGCAGATACTGCATAAGTACTGCCAACAGCAAAAGATAAGCTTAATACTGCTGCTAAAATTTTTGCACTAATCATTTTTTTCATGAGTTTCATCCTTTCTGATTTACAAAATTTTATTATCGGCGCGGACCAGGTCTGCCTGGTCCCGGGGGTGGAGCAGGTTTACCAGGCTTTCTTCCTGGCTTCGGTGCCGGTTTGTCAAATCTTTTGCCAGGTTTTGGTGCTGGTTTATTAAATCCTCCAGGTCTTGCCGGTGGCGGTGGATTACGTCTTAGACCCGGCGGCGGAGCAGGTTTACGATACTTAGGCGGAGGTGGCGGATTATGCCTCGGCCCCGGGGGTGGAGCAGGTTTACGATATTTAGGCGGAGGTGGCGGATTATGTCTCGGCCCCGGAGGCGGTGGCGGAACAGGTCTTCTATATCCCGGTCTTGGTGGAGGCGGTGGCGGGGGAGCTACTCTTGGCGGTGGCGGTTCACGATCCAAAATACGATCTCTTAAATTAGTCCAAAAGCTATAGTGTGTACTGTCTGTTAAAGAAACTGTACTATTAGAAAGCAAAGTATCAGATGCTTCTGCAGCAGGGGCAGGAGTATAAGCAAAGTTATACATAACTGCCAATACTGCTAACACTAATGTTTTTTTCATACTTCACATCTCCTTTTCATAATTTATTGATAAAAGGTCTATCCTTTCATTGCTTTGTTCATTTCCTTCAAAGCTTTATTTAACTTTTTATAAAACTCTTTTACGATATTAGTATAAGAATCTATCTCTTTATCATTTCTTTCACTGCCATCGTGCTGCACTATAACTTCGCCAGTTGCAGCATCCATTAAGCAAATTGAAACTGCTGCGTCAGCATTGAAATTATAATGACCAGGGTTGTCATTTACTACAGTAGTGTATCTCGTAGTAGTCATTGTATGTTCTTTATTTTTTTCGTCATACCATTTGCTTGAATTTGACCAAACCATTAAAGAATCTGTCGTTGCTGACGGATCTACCCAATAACTGTTTAAAGCGTATTTATTTATATAAACATTAATCACAAAATCATCAGGCTTATTTGAATTACCGCCATAATTTACGTCAATATTCTTTAGACGCTTCGCCTCCTTTTTTAGGGTAAAATAAAGAGCCTTAACTACAAACTCATCATTAGAAATATCATCCGGCATGGATATATGACCAAAGCCAAGCTGCATATCATTGTCTGCTGCTTCCGCTGTAAAAGTATTTCCCATGCAGGCAAGAAACAAAGCTGTACTTATAGTTAAACCCATCAGTTTATTGGTTATCTTCATTTTTACCACTTCTCTTTATCCTTATTAGCAATTTTTAATTCTTTAGCAAATTCTTTAAACAATTCTTTATATAAATTTTCCTTACTCAAGTCATAATTTTGCATATTATTCTGTACCAGCATTACTTTCTTGCCATCACGATCATAAAGAGTATAATCAAGATTCAGCAGATTCAAAAAAACCGGTGTAGCTGGAATTATATGCACTGTTTCATAAGAAGAATCGTCATAACGTCTGGAACCATTCGGGCCTCCGCTTTCTTCTGTATAATCTTCCATAGTTACATAGGTGCTGGTTTCCGGTGACATATCAACCTGCGTGCGATCTTCTCGAATACGACAGACTAAATAACCGTCAGCAGCAGTCACTTCCTGCACAGCTTGGGCTCTAGCTTCTTCTGTAGGAAAATCTTTCAGCAGCGATTTCAGCCTGTCATTGGATTTCATAACTATACGTGCTTGACTGTTTGGCTGATAAAGCATCGTAAAGTGCATATTTTTTATACGACCAGAAAGTGTTTGTACCAAAGCATTATAAGCATCAGTATAAGAAGAAATACCCTCAAGCGGAAAAACTACTATTTTCTTCATGCTGCTGATACCAGCATTTTTGTCATACCATACATGACTATGCGCAAAAGCATTTGCACTTATCAACAGCAATAATAATGTACATAATATTGTTCTCATCAACAACGCCCTCTTTATCAAGCAGCATTCAAAATTTTCTCTGCAAGCTGATGAGCAGCTTCAGCTAATGCATTATGGATACAAGCCTCTATACCGCCATCTTTACCAACGCCTAATTTATCAAGACCGGAAGCAACGCCTACTTTATTATTTCCGGATTTCCCTTCGCCAGTTACAGTCAACAGATGCTTTCCTGTGGCTGTTTCTACAATCATTGCACTCAAACTGGCAGTTACTGTTTTTGATCTTCCATCAATAGCACTTCCTGCCATGTTATTTAAGCCAGCAACGCTTTCTACCGCAGATAATTGTCTGACATACCCATAAACAATATATTCAGAATTAATCATCTTCAATACAGGGGTCTGTCCGTCACCCAATTCCAATTCAGCAGCAACTTCATCTATGCGTCGCTTGGTTACCTCAGGAGATAAATCATATACATCAACCTTGCCGCTGTTAATAAATTCATCTGCTAGATAATCGTTCACAATGCTTATATTAGCCATCTGTTCTTGTGTCAAATTAGATTCCTCTACTTTATTAGCAAAGCCAACTATGCTGATTGTCGGCAGAGGAGCTGCCCAAACATTATCTGCACCCAATACAGTAAGCATAACCGTTAGGCAAACAAGCAAAAGCTTTTTAAGATTCTGCATCATCAGCTACCCCTTTCAAACCAGTTTTCAAAATAGTCTTTACTACTTTCTGTGCTTGTTTTTCCAAAACATCATGCAGCATTTTTTCAACAGTCATTTCCTTGCCAATCTTTACAAAAGGCACACTGAATCTATTGCAGGATTTATCAACAAAGCTGGTACCCTCAAAAACCTTGCAGTTTTTTGGATTTACAAGATAAAAATCCATATCTACAGCAATTTTTTTGTTTGATGCAGACGCTGCCCAAAAAGCTACTGAACCATTAGATTCTGAGATATCAACAGATTTTAAATTGCAGAAAAGAAGATAATCTGCATTTTGTTTACGGCCAAACTCTCTAACACGCTCTCTCAGGCTTTCATCAACATAATAAACAGCACTCTCATTTAGTTGTTTATTTTTGTGCGAACGATAATATTTAATCAATTCCGGGTCTGCCTTTTCTGGTTCAAATTCTTTGCCGTTAACAATAGCATTCATATGTAAATTGTCCAGAAACGGATCCACCTGCAAGGTACTGCCATCAGCCAAAACAGGGTTTATCTTTAATTTGCGTTCAACCCTGAGTTTTTTACTATTTTGTAGCTGCTCTTCCAGTAACTCTTCAAAAGTATTAAAAGATTCCTGTTTTAAAGAATCTTCCCCAAAGCTTTTTACTCCGCAGATAACTATTGCAGGAAGATTTTTATTAGCCTTAAAAGCACCAAAAGCGGCCTCTGCACTGCCTGAAACAGTAAAAACAGTAAAAACTGTGAAAACGGTAAGTAATAATTTTATAAGATTCATTAAATTCAACCCTTCCTCAATTAATATTTTCGTTTTGCTTTGCCATCCATTTTTGCCAAAATACCGTTGCTGCCGTTCACCGCATCGTCAACAGCCTTTGCCAGGGCATTATGTACCTGTACCTGGCTGACAGCATCTTTGCCAATAAATACTACCGTACCTCTTGGCGGATGATATCCATGCCTGCGACGGAAATCAAACTCCATACCAGTGCTTGAAGAAGTTCCTCTGCCTCTGGCAGCCAGTACAATTCTTCCCGTCTGTAAATCAATAAAGCGAACCATAATATTAGCAGTAACTTTAAACTTTCTGCCGTCAATACCGCCAACAGCAAGCGTACTTCTTTCTGCACTCAGTCCCGCAATACTGCCATATACCAGATACTCTACTCCAGACATTTTTCCTATCTGTACAGCAGTAGATGGATCAACCAAGCCAGTTAAGTTCAAATGATGTTCATCTAAAATAGCTTTCAGCTGTTCACGTTCCATAACATTGAAACGCCCGCTGTCTAATAGGTGTTCCACCATATAATCACTGACCATGCTGGCATCTTCAAAAGAAATATTATTGGATACTGCTGCTTTATTATCAAACTGTATTAAGCCAACATTCGGATAATCGTGCAGTCCGGCAAAACAAGTCGAAGATATTAATAGAGCTGATGACAACACCATTCCCTTAAACAACTTACCTAAATTCACATTTAACACGCTCCTTAAATTGAACAATAAAAGTTTGTCAAAATTTTGTCATTTTGTTTTCTTATAAAATTTTTAGTGAAAAAATTTTAAGATACACTCAACTCTAGGCTGCTGTTGCTAACCTTTTCCACAAAAATCCCCAAACTGCTTCTGCCTTTCAAAGTCTGCAAAATATAATGAGGTTTTTGCGTTGTATCCAACTCTAAAATAGCTTTATTTCCATTATGTTCACGGATAAAAACATTCTGTACACCAGAAATAGTTCTCAGTTCCTCAGCTAATTGCTGAACTTTACTGTAATCATACGCAGACACTTTAATCTGCATACCTCCGCTCACGCTTGCAGAAAGCTTTTTAAATTTTTCCTGCAACTTTTCAGCTGCTTTGTTGGCAGCATCCTGCAAAGCTTTGTCAGAAGCTCTTTGGGTAGAACCTTCGATTCCCTGTCCATCAACACTAAAAGTTCCTACAATATCACCAGTATCAAATTTAATAATCTTCACATTAATAGAAGCACGACCGCTGTTTAATAAAGTATTCACATAATAATCATTTCTTCCGGGAACCTGTATATTCTGTGCATCTGTTTTGGATTTTCCCAAAACCAGATAATCTATACCATAACTGCTGACATCTCCTACTAAACCGCGTTCCCCGTTATACATACTGTTTAACAGCTGTGAATCCTGTAATTTAGAAACCAGATTTGCATCAACTATATGAGAAAATCCCAATTCCAGAAGTTTTTCATTCATTGCCGTTTCAGATATTTCATCATTAA
Organism: uncultured Phascolarctobacterium sp.; assembly: GCA_964630355.1. Classification (GTDB taxonomy): domain Bacteria; phylum Bacillota; class Negativicutes; order Acidaminococcales; family Acidaminococcaceae; genus Phascolarctobacterium_A. The sequence goes on along the minus strand of CAZVSX010000019.1, from coordinate 8,531 downwards.
CAGCTTCACCGTAATTTTTATTTTTCAAGACAACTACGGCAATGCGTGGGTCATTTAACATCATTATCATACTCAGACGATCCATCAGCTGAGAATTCGGATTAGTATCCACATCAATCTGTGCCGTTACCCGATAACTTCCTGCCTCACTGCCTTCACGCAACACCTTTACATTTCTCACAAAGCCCTGTGATTTAGAATAAATATCATCCATGGCTACAACAGATTTGCTTACCAAAGTCTGTGAATCAATAAAGGTACCTACTACCTTTTCCACTGCATTGCGCATTGCATCACGAACAGCACTGTCTCTGTCCAGACCAACACCGTCAACAGTAGTAACCTGAGCTGAAACTGTATTAGCAAATAAAGCCAACCCAAGAAAAAGAGAAAATGTTTTCTTCATTATCATTCACCTCTTAAATACATCTTTAAAATACAGTATTATTTTTAGAAAAATATTTATATGATTTATTATGTTACGTATCACCTAATGCTTATACATTTTTCATTTTACTTTACATCTAAACTTTGAACAATATGTGACAAATACTGTGACAATAATTCTAACTGTTGCTTTGTTTATCAATTTATAATCATGTGCTATACTATAATAGACACACATACATTAACTTTTGCCATAAAAATCTATAAGAAAAGAGGCAAAGAAATGAATCCTTTCCAAAAATTATTTATTGAATACATTGATGCTAAAGAGGTTACGATTTATACACTGGCAAAAATAAGCGGTGTAGAGCGTTCCTACCTGCAAAAAATGAAAAATGGCACACGTCTGCCAACAGAGGAAGCTGTTGTTCATAGTTTGTCACACGCACTCATGCTTACCCCCAGTGAATCTATAGAATTTTTACAGGCTTACCGTATAACTAAAATGGGAGAAGATGTTTATTATCGCCGTCAGCACGTCAAGGATATTATTTCCAGCTTTTGTGATACACAGATAGTCAGTCCTTTAATAACGACCCATAACCTAACTTCTGAACTTGACTTAAATAACAATCACGCTTATGTAGACGGTACTGCCAACATTAATAAGCTGCTTAAATCTGTTTTAGAGCTTGAAGCACAAAAAAGCCAAGGCTGTATTAAAATTATTGCTCAACCAAGCTACAGCTTTCTTTATGACTGTATATCTACTATTGATTTCAACAGTAACAATACAAAAATAGAAAATATTATCCTCTTTGATAAACTTGATAACCCCAAAAGTTCTAACTATAATCTCCGCATTTTTCAGCAGCTTGTCTCCAGCCTCTTTTCCTGCGATAACTTTCAGCCCTACTATATCCATGATTATGCCGACAGTCTGTTTAACGATACCAGTTTTCTTCCATATAAAATCATCACCTCTGATTACTGTCTAAGTATTTCTTTTGACATAAGCTCTGCTGTGATATCCTCTGAACCCAGATTATTGCAGCTTGCCAACCTGCACTTCTCTAAACTCATGGCAATTGCCAGTCCTGTTTATAAATCTTTCCGTCCTTCCCCTCAAGAATATTTGCAGGCAACAGCTATGGAAGTTGCCACTGAACTTGATAACACCGACCACTACAATGTATTCTTTCAACCAAACCTCAATGCATTTGTTCCAATGGATGTTATGCTTGATAGAGTTAATAAAGATATTCTTACTGAAGAAATGCAGAAGTTTTTAGTTGATTATTATAAAAGTATTGGCAACCATACAGTAAATGTTCATATTTCCTTTACTAAAGAAGGTTTAGAGCTATTTATGGAAACAGGGCGTATTACAGAAATCCCGGATTTCATGTATAATTATCTGGAACCACAACAGCGACTGAGGGTATTAAAGAATATTATTGCAGGTATCCAAAGAGGAAAGTTCATGCCTCGAATTATCAAAAGTGCCAGCTTTAATTTAGCAATGCCTATTTATATAACTGCAACTTCCACACAAAAAGTCCTTATTTATTACATTACCCGCGAAAAAGGTCTTTCACTGTTCTATTTAAACGAATTAAATCTGATTAATGCCTTTTATGACTTTCTTGTCTACGTGCAAGACAGCGATATGGTTTACACGCAGCAGGAAACAGCTGAACTTCTGAATAATATGCTGAATTATTATCAAAAACATTTTGCCAAAGAACAGGCAGGAAATCATTAAACTTTAACACATAATATTATTTTTCATAGCAAATAGCTAAAAAAGAAGTCTTGAATTTTGATTAATTCAAGACTTCTTTTGCATTAACAATTTTTTCAATAAAAAACTATATGTATGGAATATGTGACAAAAAAAGTGACAGCTTATTTTACTATACTGATATTTACCCTAATTATTTTATATGCTATGATAAAAGGCAATTAATATAATAATTAGAATAAGCAATAAATTATTTATTAGGTGAGGACTCTATATATGCAGATATTTCATAAACTGTTAACTAGATTTATTAGTCAAAAAAATACAACTATTTATACTTTAGCAAAAAATACAGGTATCGAAAGATCTTATATTCAAAAAATGAAATCTGGTGCGAGAATTCCGACAGACAAAAATATCATTCTCAAGATTGCTAAAGGTTTAATGCTGACAAGCAATGAAACATCTGAATTGATAGAGGCATATTTTATTGCCAAGATGGGTGAGGGAAAATATTTTCAAAGGCTGTTTGTAAAAAATATTATCAAAAGCTTTGATGATCTCCAAACAAACAATAATTTAATTTTGGAAAGCTGCACACAAAATAAACTTGTCATGCAAAGTGACTATGAACATATCTCCGGAATAAGTGCTGTCCACAAGTTAGTAAAAGCTGTCATGGAAATTGAAGCCAGCAAAGAACAAGGACATATCAAAATTTTAGCTCAGCCAAACTTCACTTATGTCTATGACTGCATATCAATACTTGGAAATAATACCAAAATTGATAATATTATCTTTTTCTACAATCAGGAAGATGATAATGCTATTAACTATAATTTAGATGTTTTTTATAAATTAATGCCGCTTTTCTTTTCCTGTGAAAATTTTCACCCATATTATATTCATGACCATGTAGATACAATATACAATGATACAGCAGTTTTACCAATAATTATCATTACCAGCGAATATGTTCTGCGTATCGCTAACGATTTTAAACAGGCGTTAATCAGCAAAGATTTACAAATGCTCAAAGTTTTTTCCAACAGTTTTGAAAAGAAAATGCTCAATGCTAAACCTATTTTTGATGCAGTAAGCACAGAACCGCAAAAATACTTCGCTGATACCAACACTCTTATGGATTTCGATACTGAATCAAACTATAGTATTATGTATCAGCCATGTATCACGCCCTATATTCCAACTGAAACAATCAAAACTATCATCAATTTTCAACTGCTTACACCAAAGCTTACGGAACAAATTAATGAATATCTGCGTAATCTAAATACCTGGCATAACTCATGCCTGATGGTTTTTACAGAAGAAGGATTGGAACTGTTTCTTCGCAGCGGCAAAATAATAGAAATTCCCACCTGTATGATTCAAGGAAACCTCAGCAAAAAACAGCGACTGGAAGTTGTTGCCAGTTTTATCAAAGAAATAGAAGAAGGTCATGCTATTATTCATATCGCTAAAGCTACATCAATGAAAATCCCGCAATCTATAGTTATCACAGCATATTCCAAACAGCACATCGTTATTCATTATTTCGACAAAAGCGGAAATATCCGTATTTTTCGTTTAGAGGAAATCAGCTTGGTAAATTCTTTCCATGATTTTCTGCTCTGGGTACAGGATTGTGATATGGTTTACAGTCAGGAACGTTCTTTGGAAATAATAAAAAATATTTACAAAAAGCATTTCAATAACGTTTATAAGTAAATATATCTAAAATTTTGATAATACATAAACAAAGAGTAATGTACATCTAACATTGTACATTACTCTTTTTATATCTTTATAAATAACAGTGATAACAACTACATAAACAGAATAATATTAATTCCACTCTTCCGCCAAAAGAAAATCTCGTATATTGCGGTGTTTAATGCCATTGCGACTCATATCGAACTCATCTAGTGAAACGACATACTTTGGATAATTATCGCGAATATTATCATAAGCACCGAATTCACGCTGGACTGTTTCATCAGATGCCAAAAGATAACTTACCTGAATATACAGCTTTTCACCCTGCTTATCACAAACAAAATCAATCTCCTTATCAGAATTTTTTCCAACTGTAACCTTGTAATTACGGCGAAGAAGCTCAAGATAGACGATATTTTCTAAAATTAGATTAATATCACGCATATTCCCACCGAAAACCGCTTCACGAATGCCATGGTCCGCAATATAATACTTCTCATTAGAAGAAAGTATCTGTTTGCCCTGCAAATCTTCACGCTTAACTTGATAGAACAAGTAAGCTCCGCAACAATATTTTATATAATTCAGAATTGTTTCTGGTGCAACAGTGCGCCGCTCATTTTTCAGATATTTAGCAACAGAGGTTGCAGAAAAAGTCGTTCCCACATTGGCAATCACATAAGCGATAATACGCTCCAGCAAATCCATATCACGAACCTTATTGCGCCTTACAATATCCTTAAGCTGAACAGAGTTAAATAAATCATGAAGATATAACTTGGACGGTGCCTCCTCGTAACGAATATTAGCAAGATAAGGCATACCGCCAAAAAGAAGATATTTCTGAAAAGCTTTGTGAATTGAATCGTTTTGTACAATAGAATTATAGAGCTGTAAAAACTCTGCAAAAGAAAATGGATAGATAACAAACTCTATATAACGTCCACCGAGATACGTAGAAAGTTCTCCAGATAAAAGATTAGCATTAGAGCCTGTGATATAGATATCACAATCCAGTGCAGCACGAAAAGAATTAATGCACTTTTCCCAATCTTTAACTTCTTGAATCTCATCAAAAAACAGATAAACCTTGCCGTTAATCTCCGCTGCTCGTTTGGAAATCTCGTCATGCAAAGCTTTCGCCGTTTGCAAATAAGCATAATTCATATCTTCAAAGTTAATAGAAATAAACTGTGATGAATTAACACCAGATTCTACTAATTCCTCTTTTATTAGCTCTAACATGACCGATTTACCGCATCGACGAATCCCTGTCATGACTTTTATTAAATCTGTTCCTATAAATGGACGAATACGTTTCATATATAATTCACGCTTAATCATGGAAATCAACCTCCTTTTCTTTTTTTCTTTAGTTGTGTCCACAGCATAACACATTTATATCTGATTTTCAATGAATAATTGTCTATTTTATAAGTTATAAATTATAAATTTTGGACAACTGCAAGAAATGACGGTTATAAATAAATTAATATAAATCTTAGTAAAATTCAATTTCTTCCTCTGCCTTAGCATATATATCCAGTTGATTTTCAATGTCAAGTCTATTAACCAGCCAGCCTCGTGCAAGACACATTTTCACAAAATCGTCAATACGATTTACACCGTTCATCTCTTTTAGCGTTACAACCACCCCAAATTGAAGGGGATCTTTTCTTTTCTGTAAACGTTCTTTCGTATTAATTTTAAGTCCCCATAAACCAGAATCATAAGCTTTTCGAGGAATTCTTTTGTCTTTTATTTCCTCACTAATATGCTTAACATTATCCCATTTGCGATACATTTTTCTTGCATCTTCTTCGTATAATGTGATTAATTTATCTTCAGATTGCTGGTTATCATCAATAGCTTTTATCGTTGTCGATCCTCTTTTTGCAACAACTCTACCAAAATGAATATCCATTTCCGTACTCGTATAGTCCACACCTTGATTACGGTCACATTGTGGGAAATATGCCAATGTTGCTCTTGCATAAAATGGATGTGCATTATCTACGATGGGCACAGGCAGATTATACGTATAAGTTTCATATTCCTCCGATGCACCTGTCATAATAAAACGTATTTCATCATTAGATGTATTTATAATATCATTAATGTGCTTTGGCACGATACCATATCCTATTCTATGAGAAACATCATCTTTTCGATTCCATCCTGCTGCAGCATCAATCAATAGTGCCTTAGCCACCTCTCGACTAAGTCCCATGATATGAATTAAATATGCTAATTTACGTGAAATCCATGGTGCCGCAAATGAAGTCCCAGTTACATATGCAGCCCCCATATCATCCCTACACACAACCATTTTATCAGTATACGCCGTTCCATCACCACCATAATAACTAATATCCGGTTTATGGAAAAATGATAAAACAGGCCCGACTCTGGTATATGAAGCAGAGTTACCTTTGAAGTCTACAGCATTAACTACCATAGAATTAAGTGAATCTGCTGGGGAACCAATTCGCATATCCTTTTTTGTAACTCCTTCTGGTACATTTGTTCCTGCCACCACAAAAATAACATCATATTCACTTTGTATGCGATCCAGTTCAGCAGCTTCCGGTGAAATAAAGTTTGGTTTAATTTCAAGCTTAGAGCCTAATGACAAATTCCAAACTTTAATATCTCTATTGGATGCAACAATATTTCTAATCATCTTCAAAACCGTAAAAGAACTGAATCCATTATGTGTTGCCACCCCAAAATGTCTTACTCGGAATCGTCCACAGCCATCTTCAAGCTCTGGGTTTCCCTGTGGACCATCTACTATAATATAACTTACGCCTGTTCCATGTTCGTAATCTTTCTTTGTCAGAGGAATATTAGGATCCAGTAGATTTTTATATTCAACCCATTCATGAAAATATACTTTTTTGTTAAACTGGGTATCTATAACACCTATTACTGGCTCGCTTGTTGGATGCGGAATCATTAATCCAAAATCATCTTCCACAT
>CAZVSX010000019.1:0-1602 GCA_964630355.1 uncultured Phascolarctobacterium sp. | reverse complement strand
TCCTCAGTCGCTCTATCAACATCGAATTTTTCAACATAAAATCCATCAACCACGGTTCTTAAAAAATTGGTTTTAGGTACTTCAGAAAAACTATATTTCGACTTTTTACCTAATTCTTCTATGATTTCACTATTAACAGAACCACTATAATGTTGTTCAATAATTGATGCTGTTTGTTTTAAAACTTCGATTGATTTCTCTATTGCTTTCAATGAAATAAAGTGTGTAAAGACATGTTTTTGTACTTCTTTACCAACATCATCCGGTTCCCAAACAAATTTAACACCTCTGATAGAATCAGTTGGCGTTTTCCCATTTTCCGCCAGAAGAATTTTTAAACGATTACTTTTTGCAACTATATGCTTATAATGTACACTTACTAAAGCTCCATTAATATCCGTATTTTTCGTCCAATAAACAAGGATTCTTTCCAACTGTTTTGCTAATTCATACAGATGCGATGCTGAAACAGTTTTTCCCTTTGGAAGTTTAGGCAATCCAGGTCTGGAACTATTTGGTCTTTGCTCAAATCTTCCTTTCAGCTGTAAAATATTATTCATCACTTACACCTTCTTTCAAATCACGAGCCACACTACTTTTAGAACGCCCAACTAATATTTCCATTTCTCTCACTGTAAATTTTTGGCTCTGCAATTTTTTCAAATCTTCTGGTTTTTCATTGCATACTGCATAGTATAATCTTCTAAAATAATCCATACCATCATTCGGATTACTAAAGGCAACCGATGTCTTTATCAAGTTCTTAAGCTCGCCCGGATATGGTAGTTGTGGCATCAATTTCATGATTTTTCTGAACAATCGAATATCCCTATTTGCAAGCTTCAGCTTATCAAGATATCTATCCAGCATTTTTTCAGCGATGGAAAGAAGATCTTCCTGTGAATAACGATTAAAATCAATAACAGAATCAAATCTTCTTATCAACGCTTTATCAAAATGTTGATAAAGATTTGTCGTTGCAACCAAAACAACATTTTCATTCATTCTATCAAGCTCTTTTAGCAGTGCTGATGTTGCTCGCCCCATCTCTCTTAAATCATTTTGATTCGTGCGATCCAATGCCAATGCATCAATTTCATCAAACATCACTATTGCTTTGTGAGGCTGAACAAATTGATTTATTTCTTTAAATAACATCGACAAATTCTTCTGCGTCTGCCCAAGTTTGCTATCTATTACAGCAGAAAAATCTACCATAAAAATCTCTCTGTTTAAAATACGTGCCAATTGTTTTACCGCTTCCGTTTTTCCAGTTCCTGGAGCTCCCTGAAAAAGAAACTTATTGATTCCGATGTGATGTTCAATCGCATTTACTACCCCTATTAAATCATTTGTAATTTCATCAGGAAGTAGCAACATATCAGTATTAGCTTCAATTTTTTCAAAAAAAGGAGAAACATTTTCTGATACCTGTGGCACAAACGTATTCACATTGGATAATAAGGACATGATATACTCAGCAAGTTGATAATCTCCCGATGCATCAAATTCTTTTGCTATTTCATAGGCTTCATTACGGAAGCCTGCATCATTTTTTTCTGTATAATACTTGATTAAACTTATAACATTTTTCTTTTTCAC
>CAZVSX010000018.1:15609-33201 GCA_964630355.1 uncultured Phascolarctobacterium sp. | reverse complement strand
CCAACGGCATTAACTGACGGGAAGCAGGAATTTTAGCAGCAGAGCAGATACCCAGTGCTACAGGAAGCAGGCAGGCAGCTGTACCAGTGTTGGACAAAACAGAAGACAGTACAGTACCAACCATCATCAGACCAAACATCAGGCTGTTTTCACCAGTACCGCAGATACCGACAACTTTGTTGCCGATAGCCTGAGCTAAACCGGTGTAAAACATTGATGCACCTACTACGAACATGCCGGCAAACAATACTACGGTGGAGTTAGACAGACCGCTGAATACTTGTTTAGCAGGAATCAGGCCTAACAGACCGCAGGCAATTGCGCCAGCGGTAGCAGTAATTGCGAGAGGGATAAGTTCAGTTACAAATAATAATGCAACTACTGCCAACAGGATTAAACATTTAATTGCTGGGGACATTTTAAGTTCCTCCTTTGAAAAAATTTATATACAATGCTGTAAAGCACTATATAACAGGGACATTATGAAATTTTCAAAGACCTACAGTCAAATCACGTTTTTTACTTTTTTAAGTATTGTAATCTGCTGTCGTTGGATTTATCTTAACAACAATTTTTTGACAATTCTGTTGCATACGCAACAACAATCACCTTTACAACTCTTACCCACTCTTTCCCCAATTTAAATTTTAGTTTTCTGTAATTTATTTTACTTTTTTTAGTTTAAATGTAACTTTATTATTTTACCGCTGTTTTATCGTTTTTCTTTTTAATTTTCGTATTTTAATAAATTAATAAAACGCTGCACTTTTCAGCACAGCGTTTTGTCACTTTTTTTAGTTTTTTAATTGCTTTACTACTAATTTTTAGTTCCTTATTTACCAGGGAAGAACGGCCATACCATAGGGATAATTATCAAAGATACGATAAAGCATACAACTACCAGACCAGTACCAGCTTTTACATAGTCCATGAATTTGTATCCGCCAGGGCCAAGTACGAGAGTGTTAGGAGGAGTACCTACCGGAGTTGCGAATGCACAGGATGCTGCAACTGCAATAGCCATGATAACGGCTTTCGGGTCAGCACCAAGCTGTTTAGCAATTGCAATACCAATCGGGCAAAGCAAAGCAGCAGATGCAGTATTGCTCATGAACTGAGTCAGGATACAGGACAATGCAAACAGTACTGCTGTACATACCATCGGAGAAGGAGAACCGCCCATCAGGGAAACAGTCCATTCAGCGATAAGTTTACCAGCACCGGTTTTATCCATAGCGGTGGATACAGGCATCATACCTGCAAACAGGAAGATAGTTACCCAGTCGATAGAAGCATAAGCTTGTTTTTCAGTCAGACAGCCTGTCAGTACACAAACCAGTGCACCGATGATAGCAGCCATTTCCAAAGTAATACCTTTAATATCAAGAGCCATTACCAATACAACGGCAATCAAAATAACACCAGAAATAATTTGTTTTTTAGAATCTGTAGAAGTAGCTTCAATTTCCTGTTCAATTTCCTGGTCGGCATCCAACTCAACCTTCGGGAGCAGATGTTTACCAAGGAACATCATATAAAGCATACCAGCGATAGATACCGGAATACCAATCCATGCAAATTCAAAGAATCCGAAAGTCGGCAGACCAGCAGCTGTCAGAGCACCAGTAGCAATGATGTTAGGCGGTGTACCTACCATGGTGATGATACCGCCCCAACCGCAGGCAAATGCCAAAGGCATTAACTGACGGGAAGCAGGAATCTTTGCAGCAGAGCAGATACCCAAAGCTACAGGAAGTAAGCAGGCTGCTGTACCAGTGTTAGATAAAACGGATGACAGGCATGTACCTACAATCATCAGACCAAACATCAGGCTGTTTTCGCCATGACCGCAGACGCTTACAACTTTATTGCCGATTGACTGAGCCAAACCGGTATAAAACATTGCTGCACCTACTACGAACATACCAGCAAACAGTACAACGGTGGAATTTGACAAACCGCTGAATACCTGTTTAGCAGGCAACAGACCTAAAAGCCCACAGGCGATTGCGCCCGCAGTAGCGGTGATTGCTAAAGGAATAAGTTCGGTAACAAATAATAATGCAACCACAGCCAAAAGGATCAAACACTTAATTGCAGGGGACATAATTGGTTCCTCCTCTTATAAAATTTCAAAAGAAACAAGCTTACTTTTTTAAGTTTATTTCCTCTGTTGAAGTTATAATAACTTAATTAAGTTCCGTAATTTGTGTTCTCTGCAACATTTGTCAGAATATTATGCTTGTTTTTATTTTTTATAATACTGACAAAACTTTAGTAAGTTTTTTAACGTTAAACTTAGTACCTAGATACCATAAATTCATTATACTAGGTACTAAGTTATTCACAGTTTTGTCACTCTTTTTTCATAAAAAAAGGAACTGCCGGAGCAGATATTTTGTATACCTGACGGCAGTTTTTAATGCACACTTACTTATAATTTAACATTATTTAATTGTTGACTCAGGGAAAGAACGGCCATACCATCGGAATAACTACCAAAGATACGATAAAGCATACAATTACTAAACCAGTACCGCATTTTACATAGTCCATGAATTTGTAGCCGCCAGGACCAAGTACCAAAGTACAAGGCGGAGTGCCTACCGGAGTAGCAAATGCACAGGATGCTGCAACACCAATAGCCATTACAACAGCTTTCGGATCTGCACCTAATTGTTTAGCAATCGCAATGCCAATCGGACACAGCAGTGCAGAAGAAGCAGTGTTGCTCATGAATTGTGTCATGAAACAGGAGATTGCAAACAGAATAGCTGTTACAACCATTGGAGAAGGAGAACCGCCCATCAAAGCTACTGTCCAGTCAGCAATCAATTGACCAGCACCAGTAGTTTCCATAGCTTTGGAAATAGGCATCATACCTGCAAACAGGAAGATAGTTACCCAGTCGATAGAAGCATACGCTTGTTTTTCAGTTAAGCAGCCAGTCAGTACGCAAACCAATGCACCGATAATAGCAGTCATTTCCAGAGAAATAGCTTTTAAATCCAAAGCCATAACTATGATACATACTGCCAAAATAATACCGGAAATCATTTGTTTCTTGGAATCAGTAGAAGTAGCTTCAATTTCCTGTTCAATATCTTGATCAGCACTCAATTCTGCTTTCGGCAGCAGATGTTTGCCCACAAACATCATATAGAGAATACCGGCAACAGAGATAGGAACACCAATCCAAGCAAACTCGAAGAAACCAAAGCCTTGCAGACCAGCGTTAGTCAGTGCACCGTTAGCGATAATGTTAGGCGGTGTGCCAACCATGGTAATGATACCGCCCCAACCGCAGGCATAAGCTAAGGGCATTAACTGGCGGGATGCAGGAATTTTTGCAGCTGCGCAGATACCTAAAGCTACCGGCAGCAGGCAGGCACAAGTACCTGTGTTGGAAAGACAGGAAGACAATACAGTACCAACCATCATCAAGCCAAACATCAGACTGTTTTCACTAGTACCGCAGAGACGTACAACTTTGTCACCGAGAGCTTGTGCAAGACCAGTATAGAACATTGCTGCACCTACGACGAACATACCTGCAAACAATACTACGGTAGAATCAGCCAAACCACTGAACACCAACTTAGCAGGAATCAGACCTAAAAGTCCAGCAGCGATAGCGCCGCCCATTGCAGTAATTGCCAGAGGAATAAGTTCGGTTACAAATAAAATTGCAACTACTGCCAGAAGGATTAAACATTTAATTGCTGGGGACATAATTTCACTCCTTGCATAAATTTACCGTTTACTGCATATACATATATTTTCTCTTAGCAGATGCAAAAACGATGTATTTATACTAGCATATAAACCCCCCCAATTTCGTTGTACATGCAACAAAATCGAGGGTTTTAGTATTGTCAATAGTTAAAATACAGATTATAAATATTATTTTTATTAATTAAATTTTGTATATTAATTAACTTTTGTAATTTCCGTGAAATCAGTTTCTCAAGGGAAGAACGGCCATACCATTGGAATAACAATTACACTTACTACAAAAGATACAAGAACTAAACCAGTACCGCATTTTACATAGTCCATAAACTTGTAGCCGCCAGGACCAAGCACTAATGTACAAGGCGGAGTTCCTACCGGAGTAGCAAATGCACAGGAAGCTGCAACACCAATAGCCATTACAACAGCTTTCGGATCTGCACCAAGCTGTTTAGCTATGGCTATACCAATCGGACAAAGCAGAGCAGCAGAAGCAGTATTGCTCATAAACTGAGTAAGGAAACAGGAGATTGTGAACAATACTACAGTTACAATCAGCGGTGACGGAGAACCACCCATCAAAGAAACTGTCCAGTTAGCAATCAAAGCACCAGCACCAGTTTTATCCATAGCTTCAGATACAGGCATCATACCTGCAAACAGGAAGATTGTTACCCAGTCAATAGAAGCATACGCTTGTTTTTCAGTTAAGCAGCCAGTCAGTACACAAACCAAAGCACCAATAATTGCAGTCATTTCCAAAGAAATAGCCTTTATATCAAGTGCCATTACAACTACGCAGGCTAACAGAATAATACCGGAAATTATTTGCTTATTCTTATCATGAGTAGTAGCCTCTATTTCCTGTTCAATTTCTTGGTCGGCATCCAGCTCTGCTTTCGGCAGCAGATGTTTACCGATAAACAACATATAAATAATACCAGCTAAAGATATCGGTATGCCAATCCACGCAAACTCAAAAAATCCAAAACCTGGAATACCAGCAGCAGTCAGAGCACCATTAGCAATAATATTAGGCGGTGTACCAACCATAGTGATGATACCGCCCCAACCACAGGCATAAGCCAAAGGCATTAACTGACGGGATGCAGGAATCTTTGCTGCTGCACAGATACCTAAAGCTACCGGCAGCAGACACGCACAAGTACCTGTATTAGAAAGAACAGAAGAAAGTACAGTACCAACCAGCATCAAACCAAACATTAGGCTGTTTTCACCAGTACCACAAATACGTACTACTTTCTCGCCTATCGCCTGCGCCAGTCCTGTGTAGAACATCGCTGCACCAACAACAAACATACCGGCAAACAGAACTACAGTAGAGTTAGAAAGACCGCTGAATACCTGTTTTGCAGGAATCAGACCCAGCAGACCGCAGGCAATTGCACCTGCAACGGCAGTAATTGCTAAAGGAATGAGTTCGGTTACAAACAAAAGTGCAACTACAGCCAAAAGAACTAAGCACTTGATAGCAGGGGACATAACTAATACCTCCTCTATAAATATTCCGAAAATGGTATATTTATTCTCGTAAGATACTTATCATATACCTTTTCGTCGGCTTAATAATACCACCTTATTTCCTATAAAATCAGTAGCTTACGCAACACTTTTAATATTTTGTCTGAAAATTCCAGCTAGTTTAATTATTAAATTAAACGCATTTATTTACATTTTCATAAATAAATTTTCTAATCTTATTTTAATTACTAAAGTATCGTATTTTGGCACTCCAAGTACTAATTTTTTACGCTATACAAGCAAAAAAAATACTCTTCCAACTGAATTTTTGTTCAATAAGAAGAGTATGTTAACAAATTGATTATCTGTGATTTTATTATTGTATATGAGTACGTTCAAGAATAGTAAAAGTATTTTTTTCAAAATCAATCATACCATCATCACGCATTCTGGCTAATTCACGTGTTAGTGCACTGCGGTCAGCATCTAAATAATTTGCTAAATCAGTACGATTAAACGGAATCGTAAAGGTATCAGCACCATTGTATTTAGCTTCCTGCTCCAAATAAGCCATAATCTTGCTGCGTAATGTTTTTTTGCAGAGAATCTCAGTTTTTTCTATTAAGCGAGTATTATTATCTGCCAAAATAGATACAATATTGCACATCAAGCGTCGATTAGCTTCTGTATGCGTTGTATGACCGTCCAACAATATCTTGCCTAAAGGAAGCATCAAAATTTCACTGTCACTGGCAGCAAAATAGCTTACTGTACTGCGGTCTCCCAGTCTGCCTAAAAAATTTTCTGCAAATACAGAACCAGAACCCAGGTTAGCAATAATAGACTTTTCTCCCCAAATATCTTCCTTTATCATCTGTACCTTGCCGTCCATAACCACACAGAGATTTTCTACGCAGTCACCTGCAAGATAAATATAATCCGATTTTGGGAAGTGCTTAATCAAACCATGAAATTTTTGCAGAATCTCATTAATTTCTTCTCTTGCCAATCCTTTAAACAAGGGTATTTCACTAAAATTAGGGGCATACATTTTCAATGCCATACGTTCACCGACTTTCACATTTTTCGCTCATCTATATATTTATTATGCCAAAATAGAATATATATGTAAACATTTTGTAATTAAAGTAAGCGTTTAGTAAGTTTGTTGCACAAGCAACATTTGTACAGTATATGCTCATATCTCATAAAGTCTTTATTTTATCAGCTTTTCAGAAAGTTTTGCCCTGGCAACAAAACTTACAAAATTAAGCACAGCTTACCAATATTTTGTAAGTAAAGAAAGCAAATATATTATTTAAGATGTTGCAGTAGCAACGTATCACTATTTTTGCATAATTTATAATGAAATTACAGCAAACGAGACATTTGCTTGGGACGTAGTTCCTTAATATTAATTCAGTAAGCCGGTGCATTAGAGGGAAATGTACCGGCATTTTTCTGTTTTCAGCCAAATCTAAAAGCCTGCGGTACATTTATACCACAGGCTTATTGCTTATTTAAACAAATTTTTCAGCTTGTTGAAAAAACTTTTTTCTTCTGCACTGATATTATCTTTGCTGATTTCGCCAAAATTACGCAGGGCATCCTTCTGTTTCTCGCTCAGCTTGGTAGGTACAACAACCTTAATACGTACCAGCTGATCGCCGCGCATACCGCCACGCAGACTTGGAATACCTTTGCCTTTTAAACGCAGAACTTTTCCTGGCTGCGTTCCTTCTGGTATTTTCATAGTTACCTGACCATCAAGTGTCGGTACCTTAATCTCATCACCCAGGGATGCCTGAACAATATTAATAGGTACTTCACAGATAACAGTCGTGCCGTCACGTTCAAAGAACTTATGCGGTTTCACATACAGATATACATATAAATCACCGCTGGGACCGCCTTTTAAACCAGCCTCTCCCTCGCCGCCTACACGCAGTCTGGAGCCATCATCTACGCCAGCAGGTATTTTTACCTTCAGATGCTTATTTTTCTTCACTGTGCCCTTGCCACGACATTCCTTGCAGGGTTCGCTGATAATCTTGCCCTCACCGCGGCATTTAGAGCAGGGACGCTCACTTACCATCTGCCCAAACATAGTATTTTGGGTAAAACGCACGCTGCCCGTACCATGACATTCAGGACAAGTTTCTACCTTAGAGCCAGGTTCTGCTCCATTGCCATGACAATGACCGCAGGCTTCATCACGATACAGATTAATTTCTTTTTCTATGCCAAAAGCTGCTTCCTCAAAAGAAATTTCCATATCATAACGCAGATCAGCACCACGCTGCGGCCCTGCATTGCGTGCACCACGACCGCCGCTGCGACCCTGTCCGCCAAAGAACATATCAAAAATATCTTCCATACCTCCGCCGCCGAAGCCGCCAAAACCGCCAAACGGATTACCGCCAGCACCACTGGCATTTTGTGCCTGTTCAAAAGCATCAGGGCCAAGCTGGTCATACTGTGCACGTTTCTGTTCGTCCGACAGTACACCGTAAGCCTCATTTGCTTCCTTAAATTTATTCATGGCTTCTTCATTGCCTTTATTGCGGTCAGGATGATATTTCAGAGCCAGTTTGCGAAACGCTTTTTTGATTTCGTCTTGGGATGCAGTCTTGCTGACACCCAGCACTTCATAATAATCTCTTTTAGCCAAAGCAGGTGCCTCCTAATATCAAAATCAGGTGAAATATTTCACCATATAAAATCAAGCATATAGTGCCCAGGTGCAGGGCTGATGCCGCAGCAGATGGGCACTATATATATCTGCCTTATTTACAAAGACAGCTTCAGTCTTTATTTTTTATCTTCGTCAACAACCTCTGCATCAACAACATCGTCATCAGCCTTTTTGCCAGCCTCTGCACCCTGTGCTCCAGCAGCACCCTGCTGTGCTTCTGTCTCTTTGTAAAGTTCAGCACTAAGTTCATACAGCGGTTTAGTCAAAGCTTCAGTATCAGCTTTAATCTTCTCTAAATCGTCACCTTTCAAAGTTTCTTTGAGGGTATCAACAGCAGCCTTTACTTTGGCAATAAGTTCATCCTTGCCTTTGCCTTCCATGTCTTTCATGGTCTTTTCAGCCTGATAGCACATATTGTCAGCCTGATTGCGTACTTCTACGCCCTCTTTGCGTTTTTTATCAGCTTCAGCATTAGCTTCTGCTTCCTTAACCATTCTTTCAACTTCGTCTTTATCCAAAGTACCGGAAGAAGTAATGGTTATCTTTTGCTCTTTGCCGGTGCCAAGATCTTTAGCACTTACATTAACGATACCATTAGCATCAATGTCAAAGGATACTTCAATTTTAGGTACTCCACGCGGTGCAGCAGGAATACCGGACAGCTCAAAACGACCCAGAGTTTTATTATCAGCAGCCATTTCACGTTCGCCCTGCAATACATGAATATCTACAGAAGGCTGGTTATCAGCAGCAGTGCTGAATACCTGTTTTTTAGATGTAGGAATAGTGGTATTGCGCTCAATAATTTTAGTAAATACACCGCCAAGGGTTTCAATACCCAAAGACAGCGGAGTTACGTCCAGCAGCAGCACATTGCCAGTTCCTTCTTCACCGGAAAGTACACCAGCCTGAATAGCTGCACCTACAGCTACACATTCATCAGGGTTTACTCCTTTATAAGGCTCTTTGCCCATAAAGTTTTTAATAGCAGCCTGAACAGCAGGAATACGGGAAGAACCGCCAACCAGAATTACTTTGCTGATTTCGCTTGCAGAAAGACCTGCATCGCTCATAGCCTGACGAACAGGAATCATGGTGCGTTCTACAAGATCAGCAGTCATAGCTTCAAACTTAGCACGAGTCAAATCCATATCCAAATGTTTCGGGCCGTCAGCACCTGCGGTAATGAAAGGTAGGTTGATGTTAGTGCTCATAACACCGGAAAGCTCAATTTTAGCTTTTTCAGCAGCTTCACGCAGACGCTGCATAGCCATACGGTCAGCAGAAAGGTCAATGCCCTCAGCTTTCTTAAATTCATCTACCATCCAGTCCATAATCTTCTTATCGAAGTCATCGCCGCCCAGATGTGTATCACCGTTAGTAGCCTTTACTTCAAATACACCATCGCCAACATCCAAAATAGATACATCGAAAGTACCGCCGCCAAGGTCATAAACCATAATGGTATGGTCATCAGTTTTATCAATGCCGTATGCCAAAGAAGCAGCAGTAGGCTCATTTACAATACGCAGTACATCCAGACCGGCAATTTTGCCTGCATCTTTAGTTGCCTGACGCTGGCTGTCATTGAAATATGCAGGAACAGTAATAACTGCCTGAGTTACAGTTTCACCCAGATAGCTTTCTGCATCTGCTTTCAGTTTTTGCAGAATCATTGCAGAAATTTCTTCCGGAGAATATTTTTTATCATCAATAGACACTCTGTAAGCAGCCTCGCCCATATGACGTTTAATAGAGCTAATAGTTCTGTCAGGATTAGAAACAGCCTGACGTTTAGCCAGCTGACCAACCAGACGCTCACCATTTTTAGCAAAACCAACAACGGACGGAGTCAGACGGCTGCCCTCCTGATTAGTGATAACTGTCGGTTCGCCGCCCTCCATAACGGCAACAACAGAGTTAGTTGTACCCAAGTCAATACCTATTACTTTAGCCATTTTTATTCCTCCTAAACTTTTAACAAAAGCAATTCATTAATTTATAACAGAGTTAAAAACACCATTTTATCAATCGTTATTAATAACTCTTACTTTACTGTGACGGATAACCTTGTCACCCAATTTATAACCTTTTTCAAAAACCATATCAATGGTTTCATCTTCCAGCTCCGGATTCTGCCCACGCATTACCGCTTCATGAAGATTAGGATCAAACTTAACATCCTGTGCTGCAATCTCAGTTACATTCAGCTCTTTAAACGTATCCTCAAACTGACGGCGGATTTTCTGCATTCCGGTAACAACAGCTTCTACATTATCGCCTTTTTCTGCACTTGTTTCCGCACGTTCAAAATTATCAAGAACTTTTAAAAACTTACCAACTACGTTTGCTGTCACAAAGGTGGAAAGCTGTTCCTTTTCAATCATAGTACGGCGGCGGAAGTTTTCAAAATCAGCCTGTAATCTCAGCAGACGATTCTGCAATTCTTCAATTTTGGCATCTTTCGGATCTGCTTCCTTTTCCTGTACTTCTTCAACAGGCGTTTCCTGCTCTGCTGTTTCGCTCTGCTGTGCAGTTTCTGCCTGGGCAGCTGTTTCAGCAGCTTCCGCCTCTGCCTGTTTAGCTTTTACTTCATTATCCTGCAAGGCTCTTCCTCCCTAGTCAACTTTATTATCCGGCGCATTTTCAAACATCGTTTTCAAATACTTATGCAGATAATCCATTACTGAAATTACCTTGCCGTATTCCATACGCGTCGGCCCTAAAACTGCCATTGTGCCAACTATCTGCCCGTTTAAACGGTAGGTAGCCTGCACCATGCTGCAGTCCTGAATACCTGTAAATTTGTTTTCACTGCCGATTGTAATCCGCAAGCCGCTTTCTTCACCTGCTTTGAGCAAATCCCGAACTACCTGTTCCTCCTCTAAGATTCCCAAAAGATTCTTGACTCTCTCCACATCGCGAAACTCCGGCTGATTCAAAAGCTGTTTTGTACCGCCAAGAAAAACCTTCTGCTGACGGTATCTGCGGCGCATCTTGTTGATAGACTGCAAAAGCGAAGTAAGCAACAGTTTGTCCTCTGCAATATCAGTATGCACTGCCTGCAGCAGGTCGCTGCTGATATTCGCCAGTGGTCTGCCCTCCAGCAGTCTGCTGACACGTCCTGCCAGATAATCAAGTTCCTCAGGACGCATCCCCAAAGGAATTTCTATCACGCAGTTATCTACATTTCCGTCATCTGTAACAATACAAAGGATGGCGTGCCGCTCATCCAGAGGTAAAAATTTCATATAGCGGAAACTTGCACCCATATCACGATTGGCAAGTACCATCGAAACATTCTTCGTCATACGGGAAAGAATCTTCGCCGTTGAATGAAAAATTTCATCAATGCTCCTGCGCCGCTCGTGAAACCAGCTGTTAATCATTGCCCTGTCATTATCAGTCAGGGTATCAGGCTCTATGAGTGAATCAACATAAAGGCGGTAAGCCTGTGCTGACGGCACTCTGCCTGCTGATGTATGCGGCTGCTCCAAATAACCCAAAAGCTCCAGGTCACTCATTTCATTGCGGATTGTCGCAGGACTGAGACCTAAATCATACTTACGGGCTATTGTGCGTGAACCTACAGGTTCAGCAGTTGAAATATAATCCTCAATTATGAGCTGGAGAATTTTTTTCTTTCTGTCATTTAACATATTCCCACCTCATTTTGATTGTTAGCACTCTCTTGATTGGAGTGCTAACATCTTGATATTAGAATAGCACTCCCCCTATTTATTGTCAATAACTTTTTTGTTTATTTTTAACTTATCACAAAAACTTCAAAAATTTGATTGCCTACTGCCATACCTTTTTCCGTAAGCCGTAAATGCTGTGACTGTTCATCAAAAATAAGCAGTCCCTGCTGTAAAAACGGCTGCAACCCAGCTGCAAAACGCTGCATAACATCCACGTCAAAACGCAGCTGTGCCTCCTTTAGATTCGCTCCCTCGCTGCGGCGCAGACCCATAAACATAAACTCCTCCAACTGTATGGCAGCAGTAAGCCTTTCCTCCTCATAAAGCGTGCTTGTCTGCCAGTTTACAGGAGTAAGCCTTTGTGTCTGTTTGATATAATCATCAACAGCTGCCGCAGCAGTGCGTCTGCTTACGCCATCAAAGCCACAGGCAGCAGCTCCAAAAGCGATATATGGATAGTACTGCCAATAAACGCTGTTATGCCTTGAAAACTGTCCGTTCTTAGCATAATTGGAAATTTCATAGCGGCTGAAACCCTGCTCCTGCAAAAACTGCTGCACCAGTTCATACATATCAGCAGCTTCATCTTCACTTGGAAGCTGCAATTTACCTGCTGCAACAAGTTTCGCCAACGGTGTACCCTCCTCCACTATCAATCCATAGACAGAAATATGCTCTATCTGAGCTACCGCAAGCTGTTCCAAAGTGCTTTGCAGGCTTGCAGCAGTCTGCCCTGGCAGAGCGTAAATTAAATCAGCACTGATACGTGCAAACCCTGCCTCACGTGCCGCAGCAATCGCCGCCAAAGCCTGCTCCGCTGTATGAATACGTCCAATAGTACGCAGTTCCTCATCTTGCAGCGACTGTACCCCAAAACTAATACGGTCAAATCCCAATGAACGCAGCTGTTTCAGTTTCTCTAAATCCGCAGTCCCCGGATTAACCTCTATGGTTGCCTCAGCAGGGGCAGTCCAAAAGCCATATTCCTTTAAAGCCTGCACTATCCCTGCTATTGCTGTTATCGGCAAAAGGCTTGGCGTTCCTCCGCCAAAATAAATACTTGCAGAAACAGCAGTATTATCTGCCTCCGCTGCACGTGCAGCTATTTCCGCAGCTACAGCTTCAGCATACAACTCCTGCTGCTTTGCAGTGCAGCCAGCATAAGATGCAAAATCACAGTACAAACATTTTTGCAAACAGAAAGGTATATGCACGTAGATCCCCTGATAACACTGCCATTTTTCGCACTTGGCAGTCTTTACTTTATTGTTAAGCATAACTACTCCTCGTTTATCTTAATAATAAATTTATCATAACATTTTCATTAAAACTGCGTCAATTAAAAACAGACAGCAAAAAGCCACACGCTGCTGCGTGTGGCAAAATATCCTGCTGGTAAAAATCAGGCACTGCACTTTCCTGCCAATTTGCTTACCTCATTTTCTGAAAGCAACGTTAAATCTGCAACTTCTTCAATACTCATGCCATGCTGCAATAAGCGTAAAGCTAAACGTTCTTTTTCTTCTTTAGCCCATTTTTTACGCCATTTTTCCATAAACTCCGTCATCAGATCACTCATAAATTCGTTACCCTCCTTTGTTCTTTTAAAGTAACTTACTCTTTCAGCCAATTCCTTATAATACATATTTTCCGGTTTCGCACAAGAGAAATCATGCATTAGTTTTCCTAATGGAGTGTCATTTTTAATACTATTATTGACATATATTATCTGCGAACCATCACTAAATTGCTGTCCGTTTTCTTCTATAGTTCTTTTGATATGATATAACGGCAGGTTTCCTTTTAACACATCAAAGCGGGTTATAAAGATTACATAATTATCAGGCAGCTGTTCATAACTTTTACCTACAGCGAGACTATGTGCATCCAGCAGACTCAAATGGTAGCGTGCCCTTTTAGCTATCGCTCCTTTGCTGTCATTTTGTATTTCAATATTAAATTGTGTTCCATCAGCCTTTTCTGCCAGAATATCTAACGTAAGATCTCGTCCTTGCAGATTTTTTAGTTTACTTTGCGTTCTTACCTGCTTAACTTTTATCTTATCATCTTTCAAGATTACATGCAAGAGTAATTCTGTGCAGGGAATATTATCTTCAAACACCTTAGTCATAAAAGCATCATCCATGAGAGAAAACTTTTCTATCATCATATTAAAATCGTCGCATACAGTTTCCAAAATATCACCAACTTATTTTGTAAAAATTTTCTGATTATTATCTGCTTATAATTATACTCTTTGCTTTGTTAAAGTCAAGATAATTTTCTGATATTTGTGATTAATTTATATAATAAAAACGCCTCGAATACGTAGATTTCTCTGCATATCCGAGACGTTTTGGGAGATGACTAATTTAAGTCTTTAGATTTTTGATACTTATTTAGCAATTTTAGAACCATAGTGATCGCGGTAATCATTCTTTGCCTTATCAGTACCATTTACACGTACACGTTCAATCTTGCGTTTATCATTATCTGCACCGCTGATACGGTCTACACGAATGCGACCCATTTCAGGAGCAAATTCATTGATAATACGGGAATCAAGCTGTGCACCTTTCTGCATTGCACGATAGAGCATTGCTGCAAATTCATAACGGCTCATCATGCGGTCGCCGTCAAATTCACCGTTGGGGAAGCCCTCAACGATACCAGCAGCTGCCAATTTGCCAACATACTCATAAGCCCAGTGATTTTCAGCAACATCCGGGAAAATTTTCAGCTTATCTTCATCAATAGAGCCCAAGCCGCCTTTAGCCAGCATTGCTTTCAGCTCGTTAATCTCTGCACGCAGATCCACAATCTCACGAGCCATTGCAGTACGGCTGTTGCTTACGTGGTTAGTTCTGTCCAAAGCAAAGGAGATACCTGCGTTAACCATGTTCTCACCATTGCCCATAGTACCGCCCACACTGAACATTACCTTTTCATCAGGACGATAGTAAGCACCGATTGCTGCGGCATTTTCACCGCCATAGTTGCCTACACCTGCGGCAAAGGTCAGTTTATCATCAGGATCAAAATCCATCGGATGCAATGCTGCCAAAGCTGCCGCACCTGCACCAACCTTATTCAATCTGCTGCCAAGCTTGCTGATGTTTTGAGTATTGTTCATCACCTGCTGATTGGTTTCATCAATACGGCTGTTAGTTGCATGAAGCTGACTGCCGTTCACCGCATCCTTAGAAGTTGCACTGACTTCACCATCTGCAACATTAGTAACCTTTTGATCGTTAGCGTTCAAACCATCCTTGCTTACATAAGTCTTATCGCCAATCTGCAAGCCAGTTTCAGTTACCTTAGTATCGCCAACGGTCAAGCCGTCTTTAGTTACAACAGTACCACCAGCATTCAAGCCGTCTTTACTCAAAGAAACATCATTGCCAACTTTAACACCATCTTTATTCAGTACAGTATCGCCAGCAGTTACACTATCAATATTAAGATCTTTATTAATATCTATAGTGTATTCCATGCCTTTCTTATCATTTGTACCTGGAGTAATAGTAATATTATTGCTGCCATTTTTTACAGTAGTATGCTGACCAGCTTTTTGCTCAACTTCACTCAGCTTATTATTCAGCTTACCAATAGCGGTAGTAGTGCTGTCACCATCTTCAATTTTGTCTTCTTCAACCTTACTGTACTGCAAATCACCAACTTTGTTATCCAATTTGTTAATTGAATCGACAATAGTATCGCCTTTAATACCATCTTTCACATCTTCAAGCTTACCTACTTCGCTTGCTTTAGCAACATCAGTAATGGTTACAGTATCAACCTCATTACCTTTTTCATCAACAAGAACCATGTTTACTTTATTGGCACTATCTACTTCATATTCGCCAGCTTTAATGTGGGTATTTTTGTCATTTTCTGATACATAATCTTTCAGCTGCCCATAATTTACTGCATCAGTATCCGCTGTTCCTGCTGCTACGTTAGTAATTTTGCTGCCAGCTACATCAAGACCGCCACTGATTGTAGTTCCATTTTCTGTTACCATAATGGACTTAATGCTGTAGTCAGTCTGATTGATTACAGACATACCCATACCTCTATCGGTAATAGTAAAGCTCTTATTGCCATTAGATATTGCAAGGCTGCTATCGTTAAGAGTAATTTTTGAAGCTCCGTTACTGATACTTTCAATATCCTCCAAATCCTTATTGATATTGACTACGTAATCAACGTGTCCATCTTCTTTAGTAGATTCTTTTATAGTAACGTTCTTACCAGAGCTTACTGTAGTCTTAGAAGCTGCTGCTGCCTCTTTCAACTGACTTACATTTACTGCATCTTTATCGTCTGTGCCTGCTGTCAATCCGCTAATCTTTCCGCCATTGTTAGCGTTAATAGTTAAAGTTCCATCAACATCATTTACTTTTGTAGACAAAGATATACTGTTATTTAAAGTAACTTTAACTTTATTATCTTCATTACTTACAGCAATATTACCATCACCAGTAAAATCTACAGTATCTTTAGGTTTTACATTATATTTAGAATCCTGTTTTCCATTAGTAGTCAGATTCCAACCAGCTTCTGCTTTTTGTTTTACATCATATAACTGGCTGCCGTTTACTGCATCTTTAGATGTTGCATTAACAGCACCATCTGCTACGCTAGTAATTTTGCTGCCAGCTACATCAAGACCGCCACTGATTGTAGTTCCATTTTCTGTTACCATAATGGACTTAATGCTGTAGTCAGTCTGATTGATTACAGACATACCCATACCTCTATCGGTAATAGTAAAGCTCTTATTGCCATTAGATATTGCAAGGCTGCTATCGTTAAGAGTAATTTTTGAAGCTCCGTTACTGATACTTTCAATATCCTCCAAATCCTTATTGATATTGACTACGTAATCAACGTGTCCATCTTCTTTAGTAGATTCTTTTATAGTAACGTTCTTACCAGAGCTTACTGTAGTCTTAGAAGCTGCTGCTGCCTCTTTCAACTGACTTACATTTACTGCATCTTTATCGTCTGTGCCTGCTGTCAATCCGCTAATCTTTCCGCCATTGTTAGCGTTAATAGTTAAAGTTCCATCAACATCATTTACTTTTGTAGACAAAGATATACTGTTATTTAAAGTAACTTTAACTTTATTATCTTCATTACTTACAGCAATATTACCATCACCAGTAAAATCTACAGTATCTTTAGGTTTTACATTATATTTAGAATCCTGTTTTCCATTAGTAGTCAGATTCCAACCCTTACCAGCTGTTTCAGCTTTGTCTATTACTTTTTGCAGCTGTTCCTCTGTCGCTGCTCTATTAGATTCGCCAAAACCCTCTACATTCAAAGTTGTATTGGTCAACCCTGTTACAGTTTTGTCTTTGTTTACACTTACTCCATTTATCGCTACTCCAGCATCTTTTGTTAAGCTAATTGAAGCTGTTCCGTTGCTAATGCTTGTTATATCTCCCAAAGCAGAATTTAGGTTGATTTTATTACCATTTGTTTCATCAATAGTAATATTTTTTCCATCATCGTAGGTTGTATCTGTAGCATCGATTTTCACTATACCATTATCTTCAACTGTAACTGTTGTGTTTGTTCCATTAACAAAGTTTAAACCATCTTCAAGTGATACACTCTTTGAGGTTGCACTACTATTGGCTTTATATGCCAAGTTTACATTAGCTGTATCTACAGAAATTGTATTGTCAGTTCCCTCAATCTTTATACCTGTTCCTGCTTTGTAGGTAGTGTTTGTATCAAGACCGTCAAGACTTATTGTTATATCATCTAAATCTTTTCTGTTCAGCGTTAAGTCTTTACTTTCATTGTCATAACTACCACCAGTTACATAGTTGTTGGTATCCGTAGCATCGATTTTCACCATGCCATTATCGCCAACCGTAACTGTTGTGTTTGTTCCATTTACAAAGTTTAACCCATCTTCAAGTGATACACTCTTTGAGGTTGCACTACTATTGGCTTTATATGCCA
>CAZVSX010000018.1:0-15509 GCA_964630355.1 uncultured Phascolarctobacterium sp. | reverse complement strand
TTTACTTTCATTGTCATAACTACCACCAGTTACATAGTTGTTGGTATCCGTAGCACTTATTGAACCATCTTCACTAATAGTTATATTGCTACCAGCTGTGTAGCTAGACCCTCCAACTTCATAATTCACACCATTAATAGTAATGCCTTTTATTTTAGTTGCATCAGTAGCTGCTGTTTCTGTACCAACTACCTTAGAACCAGTATTCATTTTTAACTCATTACTACCAATGCCAACTGTAACAAAAGTGTCTTTACCCTCACTACCGCCACCACTAGTAATTTTTAATGCACCATCAACAGCAACACCGTTTGCATCAAAACCGTTACGATACAACTTAACAAATGCTGCATTCTCACCGTCAACAGTACTTTTTTCTAGTTTTACCTCTTTAATATCATCACGAGCTAACTTATCATCATTAGAACTAAGTACAGCCAAATCTGCATTATACTTCGCAACAGTATACGTTTCCATCGTAGTTGTTGGATCCGTTACAGAAGCGGCCCAATAACTATATAATTTATCACCACTTTTAACGGTCATCAATATCTCATTATGCTTACCATAAACATTACCAGTATATACGTTCTTACCATCTTTATCAGTAAATACGCCTATTACTTGCTGTCCATTTGTTATATTCTGTTTTATTACATATATGTTACTATAATCTACAACTTTATCATTGTATTTATATGTTTTTTCAACATCATCCCATACTAAACCATTACCAACTGTTTTAAAACCTAACGGTAACCCAGTTTCTGAATTTTTAGTATCAGCAGACGTTACATTGGCAAAGCCATTATTAAATGTTGAATATCCTCTTTTCGATGATGTATATCCCTCCCAAGAAGAGTCCGCAATAATATAGTCCCAAGAACCATTTACTTCAGTTCCTCCTGAAAGAGATGCACCTGCATAAGTACCTGCATTCACTTTCTCCAAAGATTCCCCTAGACTAGTTACCGTACCAGTTATTGATGTAACAGAACTAACAGACTTCAGTGTACCATCACCCAAAGGACTACCTGTTCCAGTATAAGAAACATTTGGATAAATTGTATTATCAGACAAAGTAGTATAACCTTTTTCGCCTACATTAATTTTTAAAGTATATCCATCCCGCACCCAAAAATTCTTATACACATCAGCTCCATTCTTATCTTTTCCAATATAAACTTTTTTTTGTGTATAATTATAATTGCCAAATGTCTTAGTATCATCTTTCTTACCACTAGTTGCTACAAATGCAACATATTGAGATTCAGACGTACCGCTTACGCTTACACTCGGTTGTGCCGCTTCCACCCCATTCATCAACGGTGCACAGCACATAACTCCAGTTGCAATCAACATAGCTAACAGTTTTCTTGTGGAACAGGATTTACCCCCCCTATTTTTTGCTAGCTCAGATACAACAACATAGCAATTTTTAGCCTCATTCCAAATAACCTTAAAGACCTTATTCATAAAAATCCCTCCCGTTAATCAAGATAACGCACAATGCATCAACCCCAACTAAAAAGAAAACATTACAGATAGTAAAGCAAAGGATCTAATACCTCGTGTGCAATTACATTATACATCCGTTTTTTTCTAAATGCAATAAACTATCAGTACAAATATTACTTTTTTTATTTCTAGAATCCACATCAATAGCAACTAAATCTATTGTCAATGGATTCATTGTGCTCAATAGTAACATTTTATATAAAAATAACCGTTGTCCCCCCCAATTTTCTTATTTATGTTTACAAACAGCCAGCAATTCTCGTATATTTTTAAAACAATAAAAACATCATATTTTACAAATAAGTAAATTAAAAGTAAAATCCCTGTCCACACCAAAGATAACTTACTATAACCTATAAGAACAATATGTAAATAAAACTAACCCTTTCACAAATACAACACAAAACAATAAAATCTGTTTTTAACATATGTCTCTTATAACTAACAATTAAAATATACTATTCCGCGTATGCAGCTGGCGTTTCCCATAGGCAACGGAATCCGGCAAGCGGCTAAAGGTGCTTTTTGCGTACTTTTCTCACCATTGAAAAAAATACGAACTCAATAACAAAAAAACCGATTCCCTCACGTCAAGCAAAACCCAACATCAAGAAATCGGTCAATAAACTACTCGTCACGCACTCCTCATACCTGCCAGCTTACGCACCTCATCCTCCGACAACTGTGCATAACGGGAAACCAGTGCAACCTCCATTCCATCCTCCAGCATCCTCATAGCAATCTCTCGATTACGCTCCTCAACTGCTTTCTTCTCATACTTCTTTACTAATCTTTCCATAGCACCGCCCATAGCGTCATGACCCTCCTTTGTCCTTTTCAAAAACTCAACTCTCTCCGCCAGTTCCTTATAATGCATCTTTTCCGGCTCTTTGCATGCAAAGTCATGCATCAACAGACCTAACGGAGTATCACCTTGTATCTGATTATTTACATAAATTATCTGCGAACCATCACCAAACAGTCTGCCGTTTTCTCTTATCGTTCTCTCTACATGATATAACGGCAATTTTGCCTTTAATACATCATGCCTTGTTATAAAAATCACATAATTATCAGGCAAACTCTTATAGCCAGCCCCTGACGGTAAACTGTTAGCATCCAGCACGCTCATATGATAACGTGCCCTCTTTGCAATCGCTCCGCTGCTTTCATTTTGTATCTCAATATTAAACTGCGTACCGTCTTCCTTTTCCGCAAGAATATCCAGGGTCAAATCATGACCCTGCAAGTTTTTTACTTTATTCTGCGTTCTTACCTGCTTAACTTTTATCTTATCATCTTCCAAAATTATATGCAAGACTAATTCTGTACAAGGAATATTATTTTCAAACACCTTTGTCATAAACGCATCATCCAACAGAGAAAACTCTTTTATCGTTTGCATAATATCATTATCTACAAAACCTGTCACCTTATCATACCTCTTTTCTTAATTTTCCGAATAATCTTTAACTACATTATAATTACATATCCTTGGTAAGTCAACACAATTTTCTGATAATTCTTCATGCTCCTCAATCCTAATAAAATTTGACTCCACCTTTCACAATCTCCATTAGTTCAAAGCAATGTAACCCACAACCAAAACTCTCCCTCCGCTCGCACGCCACCCTCCCTGCCGCGTCGACCGGAACGGCTGCCAGCTGACCTCGAAGCTTATTTGTCCACGACATTCTCGGAAGCAACGCTGCCCCATATCGCCAGTTGCCCCCACAGCGTACTCCCAACTCCATACCCTCACCTTACCTTTATGCGTTCTGGCGTATGCTACTGGCGTTTCGCATAGGCAACGGAATCCGGCAAGCGGCTAAAGGTGCTTTTTGCGTACTTTTTCCCACCCTTGGAAAAAGTACGAACTCAATAACACAAAAACCGACTTCCTAACGTCAAGCAAAACCCAACATCAAGAAATCGGTTTACGAATAAATACAACCAAACTACTTCTCCTTCAACGGAACAACCGCAAGCGTTTTCCCCAAAGGAACAAGAATCTTCAAAATCGTATTAAGCTGCGGACTTGTAACACCCCTTTCAATCCTCGCAATAACAGGCTGCTTTAATCCACTAAGCTCCTCCAATTTCTTTTGACTTAACCCCTTTTCTTTCCTTGCCTTAATCAGCTCACCAATCAAGGCAACTCTTAAATCGCTTTCCGCTATTTCTTCAGGTGTTAAAATTGAATCCAAATACTCTAATGCATCCCTACCAATAGCAGGGTTTTCTCTAATCTCTCTTTCTGAATTATTCATACTTAACCTTCCTTTCTCTTAAATCAGCAAGCTCGCGCTTTGCTTTATTAATCTCTCTTGCTGGTGTTTTCTGTGTTTTCTTCATAAATTGATGCAGCAGTACATAACCATCATTAACCCAACTCACAAATAATATCCTGTCCCTAAGCGGTCTTAACTCCCATATTTCACCGCCAAGATACTTTATATAAGGCTCTCCTGCCTGCGTTCCATGTATACTCAAAAATTTAATATAATCTCTTATCTTATTTAACTTTATGCGACTGTCCTTATCATTTTTTTCAGATAACTCTGCTATATATTCTGCAATAGGTTCATTGCCATTCTTATCCTTATAAAAATATATCTTATGCAAACCAATACTCTCCTTTCTGCTATTATAACTTAAAAGTTATTATCGGTCAACAAGCATCATAACTTTCGAAATTACGCTGCTATGTAAAAAATGCTGCCGTATCAACGATACGACAGCATTTCAAAAATTCTTTATTACTGCAAAATTATTTGAACAGGTTCAGCAGTACACCGCCATTAGCAGCCAGAACCGGAGCAAATACCAGAGAAACGATAGTCATCAATTTGATGAGAATGTTCATTGCAGGTCCGGAGGTATCTTTAAACGGATCGCCTACGGTATCACCTACAACAGTTGCATCATGCAGCGGAGTATGTTTTTTGCCGCTTGCTTCAACAAATTTCTTAGCATTATCCCATGCACCGCCGGCATTTGCCATCAGGATAGCAACCAAAACTCCGGAAGCCAGAGAACCGCCAATCAAACCGCCCAAAGCTTCAGTACCAAAGAGGAAACCAACCAAAAGCGGAGCAACAATAGCGATTACACCAGGCATAATCATTTCGTGCAGAGCAGCAGCAGTAGAAATATCTACGCATTTTTGGTAGTCAGCCTTAGCTTTGCCTTCCAGCAAGCCAGGAATTTCATGGAACTGACGGCGAACTTCTTCAATCATCTGGTAAGCAGCTTTACCAACAGATTCCATAGTCATAGCACCGAATACAAACGGCAGTGTTGCACCAACAAATAAACCAATCAGGGTTACAGGGTTCAGCAGGTCAATAGCTTTCAAACCAACAGTGTGTGCATAAGCAGAGAACAGAGCCAATGCAGTCAATGCAGCAGAACCAATTGCAAAGCCTTTACCGATAGCAGCAGTGGTGTTGCCAACAGAGTCCAGCTTGTCGGTGATTTCACGAACTTCAGGAGGAAGCTCTGACATTTCAGCAATACCGCCGGCATTATCAGCGATAGGGCCATAAGCGTCAACAGCAACAGTCAAACCAGTAGTGGACAGCATACCAACAGCAGCCAGAGAAATACCAAACAGACCCATATTAGCATCTTTAGCACCGCCCATGGTGAAGAATGCCAAAATTACACCAATGCAGATGAAAATCATCGGCAGGAAAGTGGAGTACATACCAACAGCCAAACCGGAAATAATGGTAGTTGCCGGGCCGGTTTCGGATTGTGCAGCAATCTTTTTAACAGATGCATAATCAGCAGAAGTGTAAATTTCGGTAATTTTACCAATCAACAGACCAACAACCAGACCGGAAGCAATAGCTACAAAAGCAGCCATGTTGCCGAACAGAGTGGTGGACAGATAATAAGCAGCAGCAATTACGATAGCACCGCCTACATAAGTACCGTTGTTCAAAGCAGCCTGCGGATTGCTGGATTTGCTGTTGCGGGCAAAAGCAACACCAATCAGAGAAGCAATGATGCCTGCAAAAGCCAGCTCGAATACGAACATTACGCCTTCACCGCCGGGATAAGCAACAGCACCCAGAGTAATAGCGGATATAATAGCACCAACATAGGATTCAAAAAGGTCAGCACCCATACCAGCAACGTCACCTACGTTATCGCCTACGTTATCAGCGATGGTAGCAGGGTTACGCGGGTCATCTTCAGGCAGACCTTCTTCAACCTTACCTACAAGGTCAGCACCAACGTCAGCAGCTTTGGTATAGATACCGCCGCCAACACGGGCAAACAGAGCAATGGAGCTTGCACCTAAGCCAAAGCCGGTAACAATGTCAATGTTTTCAAAAAGCATATAAGCAGCAGCAACACCGCAAATACCCAAGCCAACTACGCCCAAGCCCATTACAGCACCGCCGGAGAAAGCAATTTTCAAAGCTTCCGGCATACCATGACGTGCAGCTTCAGCAGTACGAACGTTAGCTTTAGTAGCAACTGTCATACCAATATAACCTGCCAGTACAGAAAATACGGCACCGGAAACAAAGCATACAGCAGTAAGCGGAGACAGGAAAATAGAAATTACGATAGCAACTACAACTACGAATACACTCAAAGCCTTGTATTCGCGGAACAGGAACGCCATTGCGCCCTCATGAATGTAACCGGCAATTTCCTGCATACGAGCAGTACCTGCGGGAGCTTTGCCGATTGCGCTGCTGAGCATCAGAGCAACAGCAAGTGCAATGAGGCCAACAACGATAGAGATCATTAAATAACTCAAGACCCTAAACCCCTTTCTTTTTCTAAAAAAATTTAAAATTTAAAGAGTGCAGTTACACCCTTTGTAACATGATGAACTAAGCGTTGATCTTTGCCAGCGCCATAGTAATTACAGCAAAAGCCGCACCAAGATAAATAGTAGCCTTAGCCATTACTGTATCCAGGTCATTACCCTTACCAAAAAAAGCACCGTCACTGCCGCCGAAAGCACTGCCCATACCGCCGCCTTTGCCGGACTGCAGCAGAACTGCGCCAATAAGCGCTATGCAAACGATAACTTCAAGAACCATCAAGACAGTTTCAATCACAGAGCTTACCTCCTCATATTTAATACCATAGTATTTTACCACAAAGCCAGTTATAAAGCTAGTACTTTTTGTACTCTTTTCAAGCATTTTACGGCATTTTCAGCAAAGTCAGCCAGCTATCATCACTAATACTCTGACAAAATAAAATTTTCCTGCAAAAAAGCACAGCAGTCATAAAACCGCTGTGCAGATTTTAAGCAAAGTATTAATTTAACTTGTTTTAACGCAGATTATAAAATACCTTTTTTCCATTATATTTTGCTGCATTGCCGAGATCTTCTTCAATACGCAGCAGCTGGTTATATTTAGCAACACGGTCTGTACGTGCAGGAGCACCTGTTTTAATCTGTCCTGCATTAACAGCCACAGCAATATCAGCCAGGGTGGTATCCTCAGTTTCACCGCTGCGGTGAGAAATAATGCAGGTATAACCAGCACGTTTAGCTGTTTCAATAGCATTAAAAGTTTCTGTTAAAGTGCCAATCTGATTTACTTTAATCAAAATTGCATTTGCTGTTCCCTTTTCAATGCCTTGAATCAAACGTTCTTCATTGGTAACAAAAAGGTCATCACCTACAAGCTGTACTTTTTTGCCAAGCTTTTTAGTAAGTTTCTTCCAACCGTCCCAATCATCCTCTGCCATACCGTCTTCAATAGAAATGATTGGATATTTAGCACACAATTCTGCAAGATATTCTACCATTTCCTCACTGGTTTTTACAATACCTTCACCAGCCAGATTATACTTGCCATCCTCATAAAATTCGCTGCTGGCAACATCCAAAGCAATAACAATATCTTTTCCAGGTTTATAACCAGCTTTTTCTGTTGCTTCAAGGATAACCTCAATAGCCTCGGAATTGCATTTCAGATTAGGGGCAAAACCACCCTCATCACCAAGGGCAGTGCTTAAACCCTTTTCTTTCAGCAACGCTTTCAGATTATGATAAATCTCAGCGTTCATACGCAGTGCTTCGCTGAAAGACTCTGCCCCAATAGGCATTATCATAAATTCCTGAATATCTACATTATTGTCAGCGTGCTGCCCACCATTCAAAATGTTCATCATCGGTACAGGCAGTTCTTTAGCCGCAGCACCGCCCAGATACAGGTACAAGGGCAAGCCGACAGAAGCAGCAGCAGCCTTAGCCACAGCCATAGATACACCTAAAATTGCATTAGCACCCAAACGGCCTTTGTTAGGAGTACCATCTAAACGCACTAAAAGCTCGTCAATCTCAGTCTGACGTGTTGCTTCCAAACCAATAATAGCTTCTGCAATTATATCATTTACATTATCAACTGCTTTAGTAACACCCTTGCCAAGATAACGTGCTTTATCACCGTCACGCAGTTCCACTGCCTCATGTACGCCGGTGGAAGCACCAGACGGAACAGCAGCACGTCCCATAGCACCATCCTCCAGGCATACCTCTACTTCTACCGTAGGATTGCCGCGGGAATCAAGAATCTCACGTGCATAGACTTCAGTAATCATTGCCATTGTTTATCACCTCATAATTATATTCTGTTTCAGCTATGTTTTATAAGTGATTTACCTGTCATAGCCGCAGGCTGTTTAATATCAAGTAACTCCAAAAGCGTTGGCGCAATATCTGCCAAAATACCTTTTTGCAAACTGTACTGTTTTCCGCTGACTAAAATAAACGGCACTGGATTTGTTGTATGCGCCGTATTCGGTGTACCGTCAGCTTCCATCATCTTCTCCAAGTTGCCATGGTCAGCAGTAATACAGATACTGCCGCCTAAAGCCAACACCTTGCGGACAATACGCCCTGCACATTCATCTACTTTTTCCATGGCAGCAATCGCAGCACTCAAAACGCCTGTATGTCCAACCATATCAGGATTAGCAAAATTTAGGATAACAACATCAAATTTATCCTTATCCAGCTCTGCCAACAATGCCTCAGTTACCTTTTCCGCACTCATCTCCGGCTGTAAATCATAAGTTGCTACTTTTGGAGAGGGAATAAGTATACGCTCCTCCTGCAAATTAGGTTCTTCTACACCGCCATTAAAAAAGAACGTAACATGAGCATATTTTTCTGTTTCTGCAATCCGCAGCTGCCGCAAGTTCTGCTGTGCCAAAACCTGTCCCAGCATATCATTAACAGCTGCTGGCGGAAAAGCAACAGGAGCTGTAATTGCTGCATCATACTGCGTCATGCAAACATAATTAACAGGTCTTACATCATCAGGACGTGCAAAACCGCTGAACTCATCATCGTAAAGTGCCCTTGTAATTTCCCGTGCTCTGTCAGGACGGAAATTAAAGAAAATAACTCCATCTTCTGCTTTTATCTGCCCATTTACCCCTGCAACCTTAAACGGCTCTACAAATTCATCAGTGACATCTGCTGCATAGGAAGCATTAACCCCATCAAAAGCACTCAAAGCAGTTTTTCCTTCGCCCAAAACTAACGCCTTATAAGCACGCTCTACCCGCTCCCAGCGTTTATCGCGGTCCATAGCATAATAACGTCCGCTGACAGTTGCAATCCTGCCTACGCCAATCTGCTGCATAGCTGTTTCCAACTGAGCAATATACTGTAATGCCGTTTTAGGGCCAACATCACGTCCGTCCAAAAAGGCGTGCACATAAACATCTTGCAGTCCTTCAGCAGCAGCCATACGCAGCAAAGCAAGCAAATGCTCAATATGGCTGTGAACACCGCCGTCAGAAAGCAAACCCATGAGGTGCAGAGCTTTTCCTTTTGCTTTTGTTTGCTTCATAACGTGCAGCAAAACTTCATTTTGGAAAAAGTCACCATCCTCTATTGCCTTGTCAATACGTGTAAGGCTTTGATAGATAATCCGCCCTGCACCAATATTCATGTGTCCCACTTCGGAATTGCCAATCTGGTTTGCCGGCAATCCAACAGCTTTGCCGCTGGCTTCCAAAACAGTATGCGGATACTGGGCAAAAAAGCTGTCAAGATTAGGTGTCTTAGCCATAAAAGCAGCATTACTGCTGTTTTCCGAGGCAAGTCCCCAACCATCTAAAATCATTAATAATACAGGATGTTTCATTTTTATACCTTACTTATTTAAAGAGTAGTGCAGAAAGTGCTGTTACCAACACTTTCTGCATCATTGCATCTAAAAACTTCTGACAATAGCAGCAAAACTTTCTGCTTTTAGAGAAGCACCACCAACAAGAACTCCGTCAATACCGCTGATATTGAATAATGCTGCATTTTTTTCATTAACACTTCCGCCATATAAAATACGTACCTTACGTGCAATCGCAGGTGTAAAAATTTTGCCTATCTTGGTGCGGATAAGGCGGCAAACTTCCAAAGCATCTTCCTGCGTAGCAGATTTACCGCTGCCAATCGCCCATACAGGTTCATAAGCAACCACCAGATTTTCAGCATCTTCCGCAGTAACTACACGAAGTGCACTTTTCAGCTGCATATTAATTTTACGTGCTGTCTTGCCAGCTTCACGTTCAGCAAGATTTTCACCTACACAAAGAATAGGTTTAAGTCCATTTCTGTACGCAGCCATCATCTTGCTGGCAACAATTTTTTCATTTTCACCAAAAACAGTACGCCTCTCGCTGTGCCCAACAAGTACATATTCAGCGCAAATATCAGCAATCATTGCTCCGGAAACAGCACCTGTAAAAGCGCCTTTGTCTTCCCAGTGCAAATCCTGAGCACCATAGCCTACATGTTTGCCATCAATAGCATCAGCAACAGTTTCCAAAGCGGTAAACGGTGGGAAGATAACAACTTCGTTTAAAGTACCGTTTGTTTCCATAACAATATCTTCTGCTAATTCAACAGCCTCATTAACAGTCTTGTGCATCTTCCAATTTCCAGCAATCATTTTACGGCGCAGGTCATCAAGTGCTGCTACACCAGGCAAAACTTTTCCCTCCAAATACTCCAAAGAAGCACCGCCGCCAGTTGAAATATGACTGATACGTTTTGCCAAACCAAGCTTTTCAATAGCTGCAACAGAGTCACCGCCGCCAACAATGCTGACAGCACGGCTGCGTGCCGCTGCTTTAGCTACAGCCTCTGTACCTTTACAGAAAGCATCCATTTCAAATACGCCCATAGGCCCGTTCCAAACAATCATTTTTGCTTCTGCCAACGCTTCAGCATAAGCCTTGCTTGTTGCCGCACCTATATCCAACGCCATATATTCCTGATTTAAAAGCTTAATATCCTCAGTAACATGAGCAGCATCTGGTGCAAATGCTTCTGCCATAACAAGATCTGTAGGCAACAGCAGTTTAACCTTATTTTTCTTAGCCTTTGCCAGTAAATCCTTTGCTAAATCCAGCTTATCTTCTTCAACAAGTGATTTACCCATTTTATAGCCCTGGGCAGCAAGGAAAGTATTTGCCATGCCACCACCTATCAGCAAAGTGTCAACCTTATCCAACAGATTATTTATTACACCAATCTTATCGCTTACCTTTGCGCCGCCGATAATAGCAGCAAATGGATGCAGAGGATTAGTCACTGCACGACCAACGTATTCTATTTCCTTTTCCAGCAAAAATCCTGCGGCAGCAGGCAGAAAATGGGTTACACCCTCCACAGAAGCATGAGCACGATGTGATACACCGAAGCCGTCATTGACATATAAGTCTGCTAAAGAAGCTAACTGTTCTGCAAACTCCATATCATTCTTTTCTTCTTCCTTATGAAAACGTAAATTTTCCAGTAGCAGAATCTGTCCTGCTTTCATCTTACCAGCAGCTGCCTTAGCTGCCTCACCTACACAATCAGGTGCAAAAAGAATTTTTTTGCCTAAAAGCTTACCTAAATATTTTCCTACAGGTGCTAAAGAAAGCTCTGGTTTCACCTGTCCTTTGGGACGTCCAAGATGTGCCATTAAAATAACAGCAGCCTTGTTATCCAACAAATATTTAATAGTTGGCAGAGAAGCTGTAATACGAGTATCATCAGTAATTTCGCTCTTTGCATTTAAAGGAACATTGAAATCTACACGTACTAAGACCTTTTTCCCTGCAACGTCCAAATCACGTACAGTTTTTTTATCCACTGATTCTTATCTCCTTTAATTACAGACCCTTTTTAGCAATATAGGCAGCTAAATCAACTACACGATTAGAATAACCCCATTCATTGTCATACCAGCTTACAACTTTAGCCATACGCGGCCCAACCATCATAGTAGATAAGCCATCAATAATAGAGCTCAAAGGACAGCCGTTGTAATCACGGGAAACCAGAGGTTCATCACTGTAACCCATAATACCCTTCAGTTCTCCCTCAGCAGCTTCTTTGAGTGCAGCATTAATTTCTTCTGCGGTAGTATCAGTTTTCAGCAGAACAGTTAAGTCCGTAATAGAAACATTCGGAGTAGGCACACGCATAGCAAAACCATTGAGTTTGCCTTTTAGTTCAGGCAGTACCAAAGCAACAGCCTTAGCTGCACCTGTGGTAGTCGGAATAATAGAGCAGGCTGCTGCACGTGCACGGCGCAAATCTTTATGCGGTAAATCCAGAATTCTCTGGTCATTAGTATAAGAATGAACAGTGGTCATCAAACCACTCTCAATACCGAATTTATTCAGCAGCACTTTAGTAAACGGTGCCAAGCAGTTAGTAGTGCAGGAAGCATTAGAAATAATATTGTGTTCAGCAGGATTATATTTTTCCTCATTTACACCCATAACGATAGTAATATCTTCACCTTTAGCAGGAGCAGAAATAATAACTTTTTTAGCACCAGCTTCCAAATGAGCTTTAGCTTTTGCACCTTCAGTGAAACGACCTGTAGATTCTACAACAATTTCTGCACCAATTTCGCCCCAGGGAATTTTCGCCGGATCAGGGGAAGCAAAAACTTTAATTTTTTTACCGTCAACAACAATGCTGTCACCGTCAGCCTTTACATCATGCGGAAAAGTGCCATGGATGGAATCATATTTCAGTAAATGAGCCAAAGTAGCAGAATCAGTAAGATCATTAACCGCAACAACCTCAACCTCAGGATTAGTAAAAGCTACACGGAAAACCTCACGACCAATACGGCCAAAACCATTAATACCTACTTTTGTCATAATAACTTCCTCCTTATAAATTAAAGATAATTCTAAAACTTGCACGAATGTGCTTATTAACTTATTAAATAGTTTATAAATTATTTGCCATGCGCAGAATTTCATGTGCTGCGGCTTCATCAGTCACCAAAATATCCTGACGGGAAGCACGAATAACTGATAAAATAGCTGCTGCCTTAGATTTACCGCCTGCAATACCGATAATAGTACCAATATGCTGTAAATCCTGCAGCATTAAACCGGCATTATTTGTCATATAGACCTGTCTGCCGTCTAAAGCACAATACTGCCCAAAAGCTTCACCCACAGCTCCATCAGCTTCCAGCTTAGCGATAATATCACAGCCAAGACGCCTATGACGTGCCATGATATTCGCACGCCCGACACCATGTACTAAAATGTCTGCCTGCTTAATAATATCAACAACTGCACGCACACCAACATCCTCACGCAGAATACTGTTAAGAATATCTTCACTGACACTGTCTGGAACATAAAGCTGGCGGTAAGAAGCACCAAGTTTTTGTGCCAGCACCGTTGCAATTGTATTAGCCTGTAATTCTACATTGTCACCTAAGCCGCCGCGTGCAGGAACCACCACTGTGTTTGCCTGCGAGCCGCTGATATTAGCAGCCATAGCCGCCATAGTTGTCCCGCCGCTGACTGCAACTATATGCCGCTTGCCATCAGACAGCAGTTTTCCCAAGATATGTGCAGCAGTACGACCAATTTCCCGTTTAACTACATCCTCTTGATCAGAGTCACCGGGAAGAATAACCACCTTGCCGATTTTCAGCGTATCACTGAGAGTTTTTTCCAGAAAAGAAATGTCCTGCAGCTTACGTACATAGTCCGCAAGCTCTTTTAAAATATCAGCACCCTCATCTGTAACACTCATACCGCTTGACGAAAAAGCAAGCAATCCGCTTTTCTTCAGAAAATCAACCTGTGCCCGAAGAACACGCTCACTCAAGCCTAAGCGTGCAGCTAAAGCACGTCTGCCAATAGGGTGTTCATGACTAACCTGCCTCAGAATCTGATAGCGCTGTACTAAAAGATCTGTAAGCTCAGGCACAATCTTCTTTTGTAAATTAATAATACTGTCCATCTTTATCCCTCGACACAACTTGTCCCTCGTGGTACTTTTTGTGTCCCACGGACTGAATGATGATAAGTATTTAGTTTACTTATCTATAGGATATTGTAGCATACTCTAATTCAGAAATAAAGTGCAATATATCAAAATCCAGAAAAATTTTTCTTAAAATCATACCGTATTAGCTAAGGCTAACTTAACATTGCTAGTATAAACTTAATCTGCAAACTTATTTTATCCAGTATTTCTATGCCATTTAAATAAAAAAATAGTGCAGCAATATCTGCTGCACCGGTTTTATCTGTTATTCACAATTTCAGGATAAATATCATGCATAAACAAACGCTTTTTAGCTGCTGCTTCCCATTCTGTACCTGGCTTGCCATAATTAGCATAAGGGTCAATGGAAAGACCTCCGCGAGGCAGAAATTTTCCCCAAACCTCTATATATTTAGGTTCTAAAAGCTTAATAAGATCTTTCATAATAATATTCACGCAATCCTCATGAAAATCACCGTGATTGCGAAAACTGAACAAATACAGCTTTAAAGATTTGCTTTCTACTAAACGCATATCCGGAACATACGAAATATAAATAGTTGCAAAATCTGGCTGCCCTGTCATTGGGCACAGACTTGTAAATTCCGGGCAATTAAATTTAACAAAATAATCATTACCAGGATGTTTATTCGGAAATGATTCCAATACCTCTGGAGCATAGTCACTTTTATACTTTGTTTTATTGCCGAGCAGACTTACTCCTTGTAATTCCTCTGCACTTCTTCCGCTTGCCATTATCTTTTGCCTCCTTCAAACGCAAATATTTTAGCTGCACCTACACGTTCCAATGCACTTACCAGCATAAGACCAGCAATACCGCAAATACACTGTCCTACTAAAAGAGTAGATGCTAATAATATATAAGGTATATCCAAAATTATCGACAACCACACAGGTACCAGCAGACCAGGAACAAAAGTTACTGCCAGCCAAACAATCCAATTACCACAGCCATACTTTTTAGCCATGACTATTACAGTTGTAGTCAAAAAACCAACTAAGCCGCCACCAATAATATCCGGTAATCCCAATCCGCCCATAAGAACATTACTTAGAATATTAGCCAAAGTAAAAGGCACTATTAAAAATGGAAAAATTGCACTTAATCCATATAAAGCGGTTGCAATACGAATCTGATACTGACCAAAAGCAAAACTCTGTGTAGCAGCCATTACAATAATATACAAAGCAATACACAAAGCGGAAAAAGCCAGTTTTTGATTGGCAAAATTTTTCTGCATAAATAAAATGTCTCCTTTCATTTAACAAACCTACTTACTGATTAGCAGCAGCCTTCGCTGATGCAATCTCAAATTTATGCTTCTATCCAAAGCTACATCACTATATTTTTCCTTGGCTAATGTCAAATAGGTTAGTCATCTATCCCACCTCTAAGCAATACTGAAGTTTTCACTACTGTCTCCAACTCTTTGAAAGCTATAATAAACTAAAAAGGATTTCGCCTGCTACAGACGAAATCCTTACATTTCAAATACAGCACTGCTTAAAACAGTACATCGCCCGTAGTTTTATTTAAAGACAGGATGGTTACGAACTGTCTGTTATTTAATTCTAAAATATTATACTAAATAAAAAGGTTTTTGTCTAGTAAAAATAAAGAAAAAGAAAGATAGTACATACTTATGTATGTACTATCTTTCTTCCTAACCGGCAG
>CAZVSX010000017.1:19631-35913 GCA_964630355.1 uncultured Phascolarctobacterium sp. | reverse complement strand
TCACTGATGTGGCACGTTTATAAAATTCGTGTAAATTATCTTCCTCATTAAAAACGGGAACGACTAAGGATACTTTTTTCACTGTATCACCAACATCCTTAAAAAAAGGCTGCCCGAAGGCAGCCGCATTTACATGTGAGTACTCAATAAGCCGAGTTCTGTTCCGCATAGCGGTGACAACCATTTATCTAGGCTTACAGTTACCTGCAAGCTCAAGCGACACAACCCGGAAGGCTCAGCGGGCCGCTTCATCCCTCCCCTATTTGGTCTTGCTCCGGATGGGGTTTACCTAGCCAGACTGTTACCAGCCTGCTGGTGCGCTCTTACCGCACCGTTCCACCCTTACCTGCAAAAATGCAGGCGGTACACATTTCTGTGGCACTATCCCTGAGGTCACCCTCGCCGGACGTTATCCGGCATCCTGCCCTATGGAGCTCGGACTTTCCTCATCTGACTTAAAGTCAGCCGCGATCATCTTTTGTACTCAATTTTAGATTTTAACATATTGAATAATGTTAGTCAACAATAACGCCTGCATAAATATCTTAATAAATAAGACTGAAATGAAAATGAAAACGGCAATCTACATATTATACATTTTTCTATAATATTCTTTATATTCACCATTAATAATTTTCTGCCACCATTTTTTATTATCTAGATACCAATTTATCGTTCTGCAAATTCCTTCACTAAACGATACAACAGGCTTCCATCCCAATTCTTTCTCTATTTTACTTGTATCAACCGCATAACGCAAATCATGAGACCTGCGATCTGTAACATAAGTAATTAAACTCTCCGGTTTTTCCAGCTTTTTGCAAATAAGCTTTACTATATCCAAGTTACGTAACTCTGTACCGGCAGCTATATTATAAACCTCGCCTGATCTTCCGGCCAGAATTATACTTGCTACAGCTCTGCAATGATCTTCTACATATATCCAGTCACGAATATTCATTCCTTTACCGTAAACTGGTAATGGTTTATCAGCCATAGCATTCACTAATATTAACGGAATAAGTTTTTCCGGAAACTGATAAGGTCCATAATTATTGCTGCAACGTGAAATTGTTACCGGAATCCCATAAGTTTTATAGTAAGCCAAAACCAGCAAATCAGCTGATGCCTTAGAACTGCTGTATGGAGAAGTTGCATTTAGCGGCATACTTTCGGTAAACCGTTCCTCAAGTCTATCGAGAGATAAGCTGCCATATACCTCATCTGTAGAAATCTGGTGAAAGCGTTCTATACCATATTTACAACAAGCATCCAACAAAGAAGCAGTTCCTATAATATTTGTCTGTAAAAAAATCTCTGGATTCTCTATCGAACGATCAACATGTGATTCTGCCGCAAAATTAACTACTATATCTGGTTTTTCTTTTGAGAACAACTCGTTAACAGCTTTTCTGTCACAAATATCAGCTTTTATAAATTTAAACAAAGGATTTATCATTACAGACTGTAATGTAGATAAGTTGCCGGCATATGTAAGTTTATCCAAACAGATAATCTTATACTCAGAATAATTCTTAAGCATAAAAAAAATAAAATTACTACCAATAAACCCTGCTCCACCAGTTACAAGTACAGTTTTCATTATATTAACAACCAACCTTAAAAATTTTTCCTGTTTTTAGATATCCAGAAACTGTTTTATTATATCACAACCCAATAAATTCGCCAAATTTATTCTAACTAAATAAGAATACCATTACAGTGATCTATTTCATGCTGAATAATCTGTGCCGTAAATCCAACAAAAGTTTCTTTATTAAATTTCAACTGCATATCCTGATACTGTACCAAAATCTTTTTATAGCGTACAGTAGTCCTAACACCTGCCAAAGAAAGACAGCCCTCTTCCGTAATATATTTTCCTGAACGCTTAATTATCGTTGGATTAAGCATAACAATATTTCTTTCAGCAACAGTAACAACTATAATATTCTTATGCACACCTATCATATTTGCTGCCATTCCTACACAACTATCAGAATGTACTGCTAACGTATCTAAAAGATCTTGTGCTGTATTTAAATCAGCAAAGCTGGCAACATCAGACTTTTGTGCTAAAAATTTTTCATCTTTTATTATTGCTTTTAACATAGTATAGCTCCTTTAATAAAGATTTACGTCAAATCGCTC
Organism: uncultured Phascolarctobacterium sp.; assembly: GCA_964630355.1. GTDB lineage: Bacteria > Bacillota > Negativicutes > Acidaminococcales > Acidaminococcaceae > Phascolarctobacterium_A. Next base: position 33,762 of record CAZVSX010000017.1, on the reverse strand, counting down.
TAAAAATATTAGAGCATACAAACTAAATATAAATAACTAAAATTTATTTAAAAGCTTATAACAGCAAGACCTGCTTCCTATAATTACAGAAGCAGGTCTTTCATTAGTTATTTTGGTTAAATATTATGCTTGTCTACGTTCTGCTATAATTTTTTCTGCTAACTTAGCAGGTACATCTTCATAATGATCAAATTTCATTTCAAAAGTTCCCTGACCTTGAGTAATAGCACGAAGATCAACAGCATATTCAGCAATTTCTGCATAAGGTACTTGAGCATTAACAACACTCAACCCATCTTCAACACTCTGCATACCGAGGATACGTCCACGCTTGGAATTTAAATCTCCAATAACATCACCCATCATAGAATCAGCACAAGTTACATTTAAACTGTAGATAGGCTCAAGCAGAACAGGTTTGCATTGCTCCATAGCTTTCTTAAAAGCAATATTAGAAGCAGTTTTAAATGCCATTTCAGAAGAATCTACTGTATGATAAGAACCATCAAGCAAAGTAATTCGCATATCAACTACAGGATAACCAGCAAGAACACCTTTTTCCATAGCTTCACGCATACCTTTTTCAACAGCCGGAATATATTGACGCGGAACTGCACCGCCAAAAATCTTATCTATAAATTCGAAACCTCCTCCTGGCGGCAAAGGTTCCATCTTAATAACAACATGACCGTATTGTCCATGTCCACCAGATTGCTTTTTATGTTTGCCTTCAACCTCAGCAGAACCACGAATAGTCTCACGATACTCAATAATTGGAGCTTTTAATATAGCTTCAACACCGAACTTACGCTGCATACGCTCCATAATAATCTCTATATGCTGATCACCCATGCCGCTAATCAGAGTTTCTTTGGTAGCTGTATTTTTAGTAACAATAATAGTTGGATCCTCATCCATAAGTCTGTTTAAGGCTGACATAATCTTGTCTTCATCGCCCTTTTTCTTGGGGTAAATAGCCCTGGTATAAAGAGGCAGAGGGAAATTAATTGGCGGAAATTCCACTTCAGAATTCTTATCGCACAAAGTATCACCAGTAGAAGTATATTGCAGTTTAGAAACTACACCAATATCACCAGCACAAACCTGCTTCATAGGAATCTGCGTTTTTCCTCGCATTGTGAAAATATTAGCAATGCGTTCTTCTTCCTCACGGCGAGAATTATAAACTACACTATCAGCTTTAATAGTTCCTGAGAATACACGGAAATAACTTAAACGTCCTACAAAAGGATCAGAAGTTGTTTTAAACACCAATGCTGCCATAGGAGCATTAGCATCACGAATTTCTTCTTCTCCAGTCTGCTTATCCATAACAATATAGTCGTTCAAAATTGCTGGATAAGTATAATCAATAATAGCATTCATTAAGCGACCTAAACCAATATCTTTATATGCACTGCCGCACAGCATAGGATAAATGATAGCTTGACGAATACCTTTTATCAAACATTTCATGATTTCTTCATCGCTGATTTCTTCGCCGTCAAGATAACGCATCATGCAGTCATCATCTGCTTCAACCGCAGCTTCTACCATTTTTTCATGTGCAGCAGCAGCAGCCTCTTTATATTCATCCGGAATCTCTATTTCATCGGAGCCATTACCATGAGCACGGTAAGCCTTCATTTTATAAAGATCTATAATACCTTCAAATTTATCTTCCTTACCCAGCGGCAACTGCAAAGGAAGTACATGTTTACCGAACTTACCGCGCAAATTGTCTAATATACTGTCAAAGTCAGCATTCTCGCGATCCATTTTATTTACAAAAATAATACGCGGAAGCCCTGCTTCTTCAGCCAGTTTCCAGCATTGTTCAGTACCAACCTGTACACCGCTGGTCGCACATACAACAATCAATGCACTATCTACTGCTCTAAACGCTCCTTTTACTTCCGCAACAAAGTCAGCAAAACCAGGAGTATCTATGAAATTTATCTTGGTATCACGCCATTCAACAGGTGCCAATGTAGCATTAACAGAAACTTTACGTTTAATTTCTTCAGGTTCATAATCTGTGGTGGTAGCACCGTCTTCAACCTTACACATTCTGCTGATTGCTCCGCTGCGATACAAAAGTGCCTCAGTAACCGACGTAGTTCCAGCTCCACCATGACCCACAATAGCCACATTTCTAATCTTGTCACCAGTGTATTCTTTCATGATAAATCCCCCTTTATACAGGCATTTGATATGCTGGGTATTTCGCTGAATTTACTGATTTTTCCTGCTTAATCTAAAAAATCTGTCAAAAATTTTTTTCTTTCTAAAAAAATGTAACGCATATTACACAAGCAAGAAAAGTCTATATAGAAATTTCAATTACACTAATAAGTATTTTTTATCCGGTTACGAATACTTTAAAAGGCAAATAGAAAATAATAATGTTCTTTATGCAAAAAAAAGAATTACCGAATGGAGTCGCGCCGCCGGGCTCTACTTGCCCATGGAGGAAACCACTAGTAATTCTCTTGTAGATATCGTAGCACAGAAGAAAAAAGATTACAAGGAGACAGCATCTATATTATCAGTTTGTTTAAAGGAGCAGACGTAAGCACCGTTATTCATGAAACATAACATGAAACTCTTACTTAAATATATAAGAATAACAGAAAAACAGTGAGATTATACGGATGTTAATGAACGTACATGTTTATTATAAAATATATAATAGATAAGCAATATAACAGATAAGCATTCCTACACCTACAAAACGTATTAAACGATGTGTAGGCAATACACAAACCCATAATAAAACAGCAGCAGAAATTGCTATATAAGTATCAAAATTAAATGCTGCCGCAAAAGGTATATCTGTAATCATTGCAGATATGCCTACTACAAAAAGAATATTAAAAATGTTGCTGCCAACTATGTTACCAACAGCAATATCAGCATTACCCTTGTGTGCAGCAGCAACAGATGTAAACAATTCTGGTAAAGACGTCCCCAATGCGACTATTGTTAAGCCTATAAAGCGTTCACTGAGCTGTGCAAATCTAGCTATTTCCGTAGCAGCATTAACAGTAACATTACTCCCCAAAATTATAAGAGCCAGACCGCCAACAGCACCTATCAAACAGCGTTTTAAAGGCAACCCCTCTTCATTCAGTTCACTATCAACATTACTTTTCATAGCCATAGTATATAAATACATCATATATGCAGCAAATGCCACTAGCAAAGCGACACCGTCAACTAAAGATATGACACCGTCACGTCCCTGATACCATAAAAGTAATGTGATAAAAATCATAAAAGGTATTTCAATGCGAACAGTAGAACGTGCAACTGCTAAAGGAATAATAGCTGCCGCTAATCCAAGAATAAGCAAAATATTTAAGATATTACTGCCCACTATGTTGCCAATAGTAATATCTGCACTGCCATTTACAGCAGCTGCTATGCTAACTGCTGCTTCTGGTGCACTAGTTCCCATAGCTACAATAGTTAACCCAATAACCAACTGTGGTATACCGAATCTTCCCGCTATACCGGCAGCACCTTCTACAAACCAATCAGCTCCCTTACCCAACATAACAAATCCCATAGCAAGTAAAATAAACTGTAATAAAATCTCCATTATTTTCCTCCTTATATTTCCTTATATTTTTCATAATACAAAAAAGCGAGCACCTTGCTGCAAATAAAAAATCTACAACAAAGTCTCGCTAATTATTTACAAAGCCGGATTGCATAAGACAACCGTATTGACGACAGTGTAAACACGAAAAAACATCGTGCAAGCTACTCCCTTTATATGTTCATAGTCTACTAAACAAGAATTATTTTGTCAAGTAGTTTTTATTCTTTCAATATCATTAGAAAAGCAATATGTTTTAAGAATAAAAAAAATAATACGTCTAAAAGATTTTCTAATAAATAAAAATGGCGATAACGAGTCTTTCATCGTCACCGCCAAGTTGAACTTTACACCTACTGCAACAGTAGGCAATACAATTTCCTGTAAGGTAGTTCGTATCCAACAACAAGTTGGTGGGCCCAGTAGGGGTCGAACCTACGACCAACCGGTTATGAGCCGGTGGCTCTACCACTGAGCTATAGGCCCATGCATACTACCCAACATTGATATTATATGACAAAAAGATTAATTTGTCAACAAGTACCAAAAAATTATTCTAAAAAGTCCTTTAAACGTTTACTGCGACTGGGATGTCTCAACTTACGCAACGCTTTAGCTTCAATCTGGCGGATACGTTCACGTGTAACGCCAAAATGCTGTCCTACTTCCTCCAAAGTTCTGCTGCGTCCATCTTCTAAACCAAAACGTAACTCCAGAACACGTTTCTCACGAATAGTAAGAGTTTCCAAAACTTCCTCAAGCTGTTCACGCAATAATGTAAAGGAAGCAGCATCAGCTGGCGCTGGTGCATCATGGTCCTCAATAAAATCACCTAAATGAGAATCTTCTTCTTCACCAATAGGAGTTTCTAAAGAAACAGGCTCTTGAGCAATTTTCATAATCTCACGTACACGCTCAACAGGTATTGCCATTTCTTTTGCTATTTCATCAGGCAGTGGCTCTCTGCCAAGCTCCTGTAGCAGCTGACGTGACACACGAATAAGTTTATTAATTGTTTCAACCATGTGAACAGGAATACGTATAGTTCGTGCCTGATCTGCAATAGCACGCGTAATAGCTTGACGAATCCACCATGTAGCATAGGTTGAAAACTTGAATCCCTTATTGTAATCAAATTTTTCAACCGCTTTAATAAGACCAAGATTGCCTTCCTGGATAAGATCCAAGAATAACATACCACGTCCGACATAACGCTTGGCAATGCTGACAACTAAACGCAGATTAGCTTCAGAAAGACACTTTTTAGCATCATCTCCCTGACGCTTTACTGCCTTCAATAACTTTTCATATTCCTCTTCTAATTCAACATATTGCTGAACAATTACAGAATCTGTTTCCCTTCCATCATCAAAGCGCAGTTTAATTTCCTCAAACAGTGCTTTCAGCTGATATAGCATATGCACATCTTTATCACTTGTAGGCTTACCTACAATTAAACGCTCACATTCAGGAATTTTACATTTGTGTTCAATCATCAGACGCTGTAAGTGCAGTCTTTCATCTTTAGTAAATTCAAATATTAGATCCTCGTAATCCTCTACTTGATAAGGATTGCCTTCTAATCTACGTTTGCGAATAAGCTCCAATACACGGAATACAGAACGCATATTAGTCATATGCCACTCATCAGCAAGATATTGACGTATCTTCTCAATAAGCTCAGGAGTGTTATCAGTTCCACTAAATACAGGAACATCAAGAGTAATCATTTTTCCGTGCAGCAGACGTTCAGCCTGACGACCTTTATCCATACGTTTGGCAAGTTTTATTTCATCATCACCGACAAGCAAAGGTACTCTGCCAATTTCTTTCAAATACATACGTACCGGATCATCAATACTGATACCATCAGGAACCGTCATATTAGCCATATCTGCTTCACTGGCATCATCACCATCTACATCATCTATAGGCGGCAAGTTATCAGTATCAGCATCAACATTATCATAAGAAATTTTTACGCCTTTACTGATAAGCTCATCCATGATGAGATCCATATCCTCTACAGAACAGGCTGAACTCAGTACGCTTTCAATTTCTTTAATAGGGAGAACACCATTGTGTTTCTCGCTAATTTTAAGCAAAGAACTTATTTGTTCATTGTTTAACATACTTTTTAAATCCACGGTGTCCCCTCCTTCCATATTCTTTTTAGTTTCCATAGAGTTTTTTGATTTCATTCTTAATCCTTTGACTCTCCATTAATTCTTTAATAAACCGCTCATCTGCTGAACGCTCATATTCATCAGCCAACAGACGATGTTTCTCATATTTCCGTTCTAAATAAGTACGTTGCAACTGACGCAGGCAATCCTGTAAAAGCTGCTGACTGTCACCTTCCGGCAGTTGATATGTTAAAATACGTGCTAACACAGCCTGAGCCAAGTTATCGAGAACATCATTCAACTTATTAATAGAATATTGCACTCCCTGTACACGCAGTTGCTCATATATCTGCTGCAATGAAGTATTTGTAAAACCTGTTTGCTGAATAATGTCATCACAATACTCCATCAGCTCCGGCTGCTGCAACAAAAGAAGAATCAAAAATTCTTCTGCCTGCTGCCCTATACCAGCAGTTTTATCAAACGATACAGTCTTAGCCGGTAAATTTTCCTGCCTACGACTTCCATTACGCAATAATTTGCGATACTCCTCAACTATTAACCCTTCATCTATCGTAAGTCTCTGTGCCAACCTGCGAATATGCTCAGCAGCTTCAATTTCACTTTTACATTCTAATAGGAATGGTAGTATATTCGACACAGTCTCAACTTTTCCTGCTAATGTTGTAATATTATTTTGAAGAATTGTCTCATCAATCTGAAAATCTATGCCATTTTTTGCATTAGCAATGACTTCTAAAAAGGCATCTTTTCCATGATGTCGAATAAATTCATCTGGATCTTTGCCGTCTGGAACGCCTGCTATCCGCACTTTCAGCCCTGCTTCACGTGCTATACTTACAGCACGCACTGATGCATTTCGTCCAGCATTATCGCTGTCATAACAAAAAACTACTTCATCTGCCAGTTTCTGTAAGATTTTAGCCTGTTCTAAAGCAAAAGCTGTTCCCATAGAGGCTACTGCATTATTAACTCCTGCTGCATGTAAGCTTATAGCATCCATATAACCTTCCACTACAATAACTTGCCGGCTCTTGCGAATAAAAGCTGCCGCTATATCTAAGCCAAAAAGCAGTCTTCTTTTATTAAACCACTGTGTTTCCGCAGTATTTAGATATTTAGGTGTACTATTATCAAGGACTCTGCCGCCAAACCCTACAATATGTCCGCGTGGATCTTTAATAGGAATCATAATACGGTTGCGAAATTTATCATAAAAACTTCCACGTTGAACGCTTTTAGAAACTAACCCAGCAATCTGTAAAAGTTCAGGACTGCAATTACGCTTTCCTAACGAAGTAGTTAGTGCAACAAAGTTATTCAGTGCAAAGCCAATAGAAAAACGTTCAATAATTTCCGCAGTAATTCCTCTTTTCCCAAGATAGGCAAGAGCAGGTTTACCATAAGCAGTCTTCAATAAGCAGGCATGAAAGAATCTGCACGCCAAATCATTAACATTATAAATGCTCTCTCGTTGCTTTTCACGCTTTCTTTCCTCTTCTGTTTTCTGCTTTTCCGGAACAGGAATTCCATATTTTTCTGCAAGAAACTTTAAAGAATCTACAAAACTGCAATTTTCAGTTTTCATGATAAATTTGAAAACATCTCCGCCTTCATGACAGCCAAAACAGTAAAACATATTTTTTCCGGGATTTACTGCAAAGGACGGAGTTTTTTCTCCATGAAAGGGACAACAGCCCCAATAGTTTGAACCTTTTTTCTTTAACGGTATATAACCGGAGATAATCTCAACTATATCAGCAGTATTTCTAATTTGCTCTTTAAAGTTATCAAAATCTCCGTTCATTGACCTCGTTTCCTCCAGCTATTATTTTATACATACTTTATATTCAATACTTAAAGGCAAAATCCTCTTTTTTAATAAAAAAATATTCAAATTTTCTTATCTATCGCTTGCAGTAAAGAAGAAAACATACTATAATGAATAATACACTAAAATTTTTGATGTTGTTTTTCCCATATGAGGTGAGCTTTTATGAAAAAAGTACTTCTTTTAATAACATTAATCTTACTTATATTACCATCTGTCTGTTCTGCTTCTCCTGTAATCACCAGTGATACCAAAACGTTCAATCCACTTACAGGTGTTTATAATCTTAAAGGCAATGTCTTTGTACAATTTCCTGTACATGATAATACACTGACAATCACAGGAGATATGACAACCGTTTCCTTATATTCCATGGAGGTACATGGTCAAGGAAATATAACATTAAGTTTCGATAATCTCCATTTCAACTGCGATAAGGTAGACGTTTATCATTCAAACCGTACAGCCTATGTTGATGGTCACCTGCATTTTGCAGACGACCAAAACACTATTACTGCTGACAGCGGAAGTTATTGCTGGAAAACAAAAATTGCTGCTTTTCACGGTAACGTAATAGTAAACGGACAACCCCATGATGGAGATATTGCTTATAATGTTATCGAAAAGCAAATTATAAAAAATAATTAAAAATAAAAGTGCAGAAGCATATGTACTGTTACTTCTATCTGTTAGTTTTTAGTCTAACTTATCTAAGTAAGTACAAAGCCTCTGCACTTCTTTTATTTATCGTTTTATTTCATGCAAGCTTCTCGCGATAGCCCTAACTGCTCGCAAATATCTCCCCATTTTTGTTGGCGTGTTTTCATTGCCAATATTTCTTCAACAGTTTTATCGCAATGTGATGCAATAAACATTGCTCTTTTCACCTGATGTGAAGCATAACCAAGCTTCATATATTTCTTTACAAGTTTTTTATCTAAACCGAATAATCTCTGCAAGCGGTCTGCTTTATATTCCATTTCTGCTTTTGCCAGTTTTTCAGGTGTTAATCCCAATAAATAATCAGTACGAGTCCAAACATATTTTTCACGCAGCTGCACAACTTCTGCTAATGGTTTTTTCGCTGCATAAGCATGCAAACACATTTTTTTCAGTTCCATATAAGTTATTCCGCTGTCAAAATATTTGCCAAGTTCATCTTTATCATATAAAAAATTATTATATAAGCCAGTTAAAGCTTTTTCCCTATCCATTGGCTTTTTTCCTGCGGCACTCGCTGTACCGCCAATAACAAATAATCCACAAAGCAATAAACAAAGTATTAATGATATTTTTTTCACTAATAAAACCTCCATAACTACTGATTGTAAATCTGCTATATTTTATGAAACTCATTAAAGAGGGCAAAGTTAATTCTCTGCCCCCACAAATATTTTTTTAGAAACTATATTCGTAGCCAACCATAAAATTACGTCCAAGAGTATAATAATTTGTTGTACTGTTAGAAGTAATATCCAAACGATCAAACAGGTTATTAACATGAAAAAATGCCTTTTGATTTTTTTCTGGAGCATAGGTAAAATGCAAATCTGTAAAGCACTGAGATTTAATCGGTCTTACCGTAGAAGTTGTAGATGCCTTGGTAGAAGTACGGTTTCCGACATAGTTAACACTCATGCTGCCTGTAAATTTACTGTATTTATAATCTACAGCGCCTTGCAGCTGATATCTGTTATAAATATCATGCCAATCGTTATTGCCATAGTTGTTGTTATTCTGTGCCTGCGGTCTCTGCCAGGTAGCACCCCAACGTGTAGACCAATTATCATCATGATTCATTGCCACAGACAGTTCTACGCCAGTATTGCGTACATTTTCATTAAAATAATTAACAAAATCAATAGATCCATCAGCATTATAATTAGTATCTGCATCAATGCTGTCCTTAATCTTATAATTGAACAAAGCAAAACGAATATCAGACTTTCCTATATCAGCTTTATAACCTATTTCATAATGTGTGCCCTGTTCCGGTCTAATATCCAAAGAAGGATTCATATTGCCTGTACCAAAAATCTGCGTCAAATTAGGCATACGGAAAGATTTTCCGGCTTTAGCATAAATACTGCTGTTCTCACTTAATTTATGCAAAAACTCCACTTCCGGTGTAAATTTGTTTTGATTAGGATTTTCAACAGAAGAATATTTTCCAGTTCCTTTATTATCCTGAGTACCTTTAATCCCATTTGCCCAAGTTTCACGTGCATTAAAAATCAAATTACTGCTGTCAGACAATTTCCAATCATAAGAAGCATACACAGAATAATTGTTACGTTGATAATTACTCCACATAGGGCCTTTGCTTGCTGCATAAGCATCCATATCTTCTTTTTGGAAAGATACACCAACCAAAATTTTATCTTCACCTACAGCAAATTCTTTCTGCAAGTTCAAGTTTGTATTATGACCCTTACGAGAACTGTACGGAGCTTTAGTTCCTAAAACTCCCTTGGAGAACTTAGCCTGCTCATAAACTTTTTCTTGTGTGCCATAAGATACATCAGCTTTCCAGCCATCTTTATCATATTGCAACAAGAACATATTATCGGTATCTTTATAATAATTATTCTGACTTCTTGCCCCACTTAATACATACTTTTGCCAATATTGATGTTCATTTTTAGAATAGCTGTGAGTAAAAGTTAAACCATCTGTCATTTCCCAATTCCACAAAACGCTTTTTCTTTCACCCTTACCATAATCATAAGCTGTTGTTTTAGAAGTTGGTTTTGTTGTAGGTCCACTCATTTTTTCAGCATAACCACGATTTTCTAAGCTGGCAAAAACATTAAATTTCTTTGCTCCCAAAGATAAATCATAGCGTTCTTTGCCAAAATTGCCAGCAGAAACTTTTATAGTATTCTGCATATGCTTCTTTGTAATAATATTAATGACACCACCAGTTGCTTCACTGCCGTAAAGAACAGAGCCACCGCCTTTTACAACTTCGATTTTCTCAATGGAACCAGTAGGAATATCCTCTAAATTATATTTACCGTCCATATTCATAGGCACACCGTTTACAAGGACTAAAGTTCCTTTTTCTACAGCACGAATCATAATCTTGCTGGTCATTGTGCTCATACCTGTTCCATTGAATCCCTGTGAATGAGTATTAACACCCAATGTGTTCTTTAATACATCATACGCATTGGAAGCACCAGATTTTTCAATTTTCTTTTCGTCAAAAACTTCTACCATTGCAGGAGTTTCAATATCTCTTTTTTCTGTTCTTGTAGCAGTAACCAACATTTGATCTAAAGTATATTCCTCAAGTTCTTCTGCAAATGCTGGAGATATGAGTCCCCCCCAAGTACACACTCCCGTAATCAATGCGGTCATCAATACAGCTTTACTTATTTTTCCATTCATAATAAAGCACCATCCTTTCGATAGCAACAAAATAAATTAGCATACGCCAATTTTAATAATTTAGGAAAATAATATATTTATTTTTAAGATGACGGCGCAAATGCGCCGTCAAAAAAATAGCTCTTAGAAAGTAAAATTATAAGTCAACGTCCAATTGAACGGTAAATCATAATATTCATAAGTACTTACTGGTTCATCTCTATCTAGCAGGTTATACAAATTCAGAACAGCATATTGATTATCAGTAGGTCTGTAAGTCAATGAAGCATTAAGCAAAAATCTATTTTTTAAATCATGATCCGCACCTTTAGTACCTAAAGTATTGCCATCATATCTGTAACTGCTCACTTCTCTGTCAGCAAGAACCAAGCAGTTTAGATTACTGCTAAATTTTTTCAATGTATAGTCAACACCTGCACTGAACTGAATTCGTGCAGACTCCTGTGTCCACTTGCCAGTATCTTCATCTAAAGATTTAGGATTTTGGAAAGTAGCGTTAAAATTATAACCCCATTTATCACTTAAGTTTTTCTGGTATTCTAATTCTAAGCCATTGTTCTCAAACTTACCGGTATTAACCTGAATTGTAGTGTTGTTATCGCCCATCCAGTCAAAATGTTTCCATTTAAACTTATTCTTATAATCCATGTTAAATACTGCAAGTTTTGTAGAAGACGTATCTGTAATGCGTTTTAAACCTGTTTCATAAGTCCAGCCTTCTTCAGGTTTGATACCATTTTTTCTAACAATCTCAATATTTGCCATTGATGTGGTATGTGCATTGACAGCAGGCATTTCAAAAGCTTTGCCTGCATTGATATACCAAGACAATGTATCGTTCAGCTTATATAACGTCTGAATTTGTGGCAGCAAAACATTGTTATCATTGCTTTCAAAATCTGTATGTCTGTAAGTTTCTCCACGCAAACCTAAAACTGCACTAAACTTATCGTTAAAGTGTTTGTTATAGGAAATATAAGCACCATAACTGTTGCGATTATTATCCGCAGCATTAGCAAAAAGCTGGTCATATTTTTCATGTTTCATAGTTAGGCCTGCAATCAAACTGTCAGCTTTACCAATATCCCATTTTTTCTGGCTGTCAACATAAATATTAGAAACATTAAAATTACTTGTATGACCGCCACGTTTATAGGTACCATCGGGATTAACATTTTCAGCCTGAACTTTTTTATTGTTATATGCCAAAGTTGTTTTTGTCTGATTATCAGTATCCGTATAAATCATACTTGCAGCATGCTTCGTATCCTTATAGCGATATCTTGTACCATTGATTTCACCGGTACTTAATTTACGCTGACCATACATGGGATCAATCTTAGAATAGTTCCAATTAAACTGCAAATTAGGTGATAAAGCCAAACTAGTAAAAGCAGTAGTTCTCTTATACTTTTCATTTACACGATAGCTGTCTTTTGCTGGTCTATCCATCTGTGCATGTTCAAACTTATCCAAATAATCTTTACCAACGGTAACAATTACACCCTCTGCCTGAGTTGTAACACTATATTTATTCAAATAATTACCACCAGTTGCACTTACGGTAGTACGTAATTTGCCATCACCTTTTTTAGTAATGATATTAATTACACCGCCCATGGCTTCAGCACCATATAATACAGAGTTAGCACCTTTAACGACTTCTATTCGCTCAATAGTATTAACAGGAATTCCACTTACGGAAGCATAGTTATTTGTATTGATAGGAGCACCGTTAACCATAACCAAAGCACCCTTATCAAAGCCACGCAGATATACACGGCTCCAGCTGCTGCCCAAGTCATCACCGCCAGGGCCGTAGGAGTAATCCGTTACACCAGCGACACGTCTCAATGCTTCCATAACAGTAGTAGCACCATTTTTTTCAATATCATGTTTAGTAATAACACTTACAGCAGCAGGAGTTTCCAAATCCTTGGTTTCTGTTCTCTGTGCTGTAACTACCATTTGATCAAGTGTATATTCTTCGAGTTCTTCTGCAAATACAGAAGATGTAATTCCCCCCCAAGTACACACACCTGTAACTAAAACAGTCATCAGTAAGCTTTTGTTCATGAATTTCATACTCCTTAAAAAATAAATTTATTGAAAAAGCTCTGCATATCCAATCTTTCATAGTCATATGCACCGCTTTAACAAGCAGCAGCAGAAAAATTTACGGCAAGTTTTAATTTCTGCTTGATTTATTTTGTTCTAAAAATGGCGGCACAAATGTACCGCCATTAATATTAACTAAAAAGTATAATTATAAGTCAACATCCAATTAAACGGCATACCCCAATTTTCGTACTTATTTACAGCATCGTCTTTATCAAGAATATTATTCAAAGTTAATGATACGCTATTACTTTCATTAGCTTTGTAAATAAAGTTTGCATTCAAAAGATTTCTACTGGGGACAGCATGATCTGACCCTTTCAAGCCACTATTTAAATAAAATGATTTTTCTCTGTTCCCAAGGTAAAGATAATTAATGTTGGAAGTCAGTTTATTCCATTTATGTGTCAAACCAGCAGTAAGTTGCAATTGTGCATCAGACTGTTCAAAACTACTCTTTCCATATGCCTGAGTTCTTGGATTAGAAATACTAGCACCAAAATTATAACTTAATGCATCGCTAAGTTTTCTATTATATTCAACTTCTACACCGTTATTTTTAAATTTACCAGCATTCATTAACACTTTTTCGTCTAAACCAATATCAATCCATTCAAATTTACCGTCTATATCCATATAATAAACGCCAAGTTTTAATGAGGACTTATCATCAATAAACTTCAAACCTGTTTCGTAAGTCCATCCTTCCTGCGGTTTTAAAGCACTTGTTCTTCCTGGGGTAAAATATTGGTTAAGTGCTGGCATTTGGAATGATTTGCCTATATTAACATACCAAGATGCTGTATCGTTAAACTTATACAACGTTTGCAGCTGAGGCAAAAATACATTTTGATCTTTTGCCTCATCATCAATAAACTGACCGCGTGCACCAATAGTAGCAGAAAACATATCGCTGAATTGGTGCTTATAAGAGCCATAAACAGCAACGCTGGAGCGCTCACCGTCCTTATCTTTAGTTCTATCTTCAACATTATCTTTTTGAAGAGCCATACCTGCAACAAAGTAATCTTTATCGTC
>CAZVSX010000017.1:0-19531 GCA_964630355.1 uncultured Phascolarctobacterium sp. | reverse complement strand
TCAGTATGTGCAAAGTTAAAACTTAACTTATCAGTTGGCGCAATAGTTACAAAAGCACTGTCCTTACTGCTGTCGCGGCTTTTCCATAATTTTGTTGATTTAGGAAATAATCTGTTAGTACGATCAATATCTCCGTAATAATCTTTGCTGACATATACAGTATAATTTTTTCCAGATTGATTTAAAGACCATTTCTTATCATAGTTGCCAGCAGCAAGGGAAATTGTAGTTTTATCCTTACCGCCTTTTTTAGTAATGATATTGACAACACCACCAAAAGCTTCTGCACCATATAATACAGAGTTAGCACCACGAACGATTTCTATTTTTTCTATCGACTCTGCTGGAATTCCCTCCATGCTGTTATAATTCAGCATGTTAATAGGTGCACCATTAACCATTACTAAGGTGCCTTTATCTAAACCACGCATAACTGTTCGGGAACAGCTGCCGCCATATTCACGACCAGATGGGCCATAGGAATTATTGCTGAAACCCACCTGTCTTTCAATAATTTCATAGGCTGTTTTTGCACCACTGTTTTCAATGTCATTGGAAGTAATAATACTTACCGCTGCTGGTGTATCCACATCTTTTGTTTCCATTCTCTGTGCTGTAACTATCATCTGATCAAGTGTATATTCCTCAAGGTCTTCTGCGAACGCAGGAGATATAATTCCCCCCCAAGTACACATACCTGTAATCAGAGCAGTCATAAGTAAGCTTTTGTTCATGAAATTCATACTCCTTAAAAAATAAATTTATTGAAAAAGCTCTGCATATCCAGTCTTGCATGGTCATATGCACCGCTTTAACAAGCAACAGCAGAAACATTTACGGCAAGTGTTTAATCTCTGCCTGCTTTATTTTGTTCTAAAAATGGCGGCGCGACTGCGCCGCCATAGAACGGTATAAACTAATGTTAGAATTTATAAGTATAGGTAAGCAGGAAGTTAGTTGGAGTGGAATAATATGTACCGTAATTAGACATAGTATTAGATAAATGGTCTTGCCTATCAAATACATTATCAACTATCAAAGATATATCATTACTCTTATCAGGAGAGTATGTAGCTGTCATAGTAGTAAGGAAATATGGTTTAATTTTGTAAGAATTAGAAGCAGAAGGACTGCTATATCGATCCCAAATATAACTTCCAGTAAATGATGCTTTAAATTTATTCAAACTATAGTCAATACCACTCTTTATTTGATATTTACCAAATTTTCTCTGCCATCCTTGTTTACTAGTCTTAGCAGCAGATCCTGTCACCTTAGATTTAGGATCTTGAATAGTAAAACCTAAATTATAGCTATATTTATCAGAAGCTTTGACAGACAAACTACCTTCTAAACCAGTGTTTTTGAAATCTTCATTTTTGTATGTATATTTATCATTTTTCCAAGTAGCAGTAATATTATTATCTACTTCCATATGGAATAAAGCAGCCTTCCAAACGTGATTACCTGCAATCTGTTTATAGCCAAGCTCATAGTTAATACCTTCCATAGGTTCCAAATCCGGATTAGGCACTCCTGCTAACAGACCACTTGGATACATTTGTGAAAATGTTGGCATAATAAAAGACTGCCCTACACTAACATACATATTTTGATCTTCGCCTAATTTATGTAACCATTGCCCTGCTGCACTAAAATTATTATAATTCTGTGAATTAAAGGCTCCTGTAGTCCAAGTTTCTCGACCACTGATGATTAAATTATCCTTATCACCCATCTTATGATCAACCTGAGCAAAAACAGCAAAGTTATTTCTTGACATGTCATTACTTACTCTTCCACCTTTAGAAATTCGTGGTGAGTATTTTTCATCTTTATAATTTGCACCCATCGTTAGCAAAGTTTTTTCTGTAAGATTAAAATCTTTTTGTACATCAATACCATACGTTCTGTTTTTAGTTTCTGTTCTAGTAGTAGCACTTATTACACCAGGTTTAGAACCACCTACATAAGCTATTTCATTTTCGGTATACCACATATGTGCTTTTAAATCATCAGTAACATAGTTAAGTTGATACAAATCCTGTTTTGTAGAAGTTTCTCGCCACTCTTTAAATTCATCACTTAATACAAGATTCTTACAATAATCTACCTCAGAATTATAGTGATTATACTCTAAACTTAATTCATCAGTAAAATTATATCCTAAACCAAAATTCTCCTTTTTACTGCGATTTTGGTTATATTGATAAGTATCTGCAACAGGCGGATTTGCAGAATCACTTAAATGACGCACAGAACCCCAGTTTTTTACATCATAATTAACCTTAAATTTTTCATTACCAAGTGCAACATTATACTTTCTTTGATGATAATTACCTATACCAGCACTAATACTATTATTACCAGTTTTTTTAGTGATAATATTTACAACACCACCAACACCTTCAGAACCGTACATAACAGAACCTCCGCCTTTGATGACTTCAATTTTATCAATAGATTCTGTAGGAATCGCATCTAATACATATTTTTGATTTAAATTAATAGGATTACCATTAACCATAACTAGTGTTCCATTACCAAAACCACGAATATTGATTTCAGGAATCATACTAGTCATAGCAGAACCGCCAGGGAAAAAACTTTTTAATTCAATACCATTAACTTTTCCAAGTGCTTCCATAACATTAGTTGCACCAGAAGCTACAATCTGATCATGTGTTAAAATTTCTGTACTTGCAGGTACATCAACATCACGTTTCTCTGTTCTGGTAGCTGTAACCACCATTTGATCCAAGGTATATTCCCCAAGTTCTTCTGCAAATGCAGGGAACATGATTCCCCCCCAAGTACACACACCTGTAATCAATGCGGTCATAAGTAAACCTTTACTAACCTTGACCTTTTTCATAATATTTTCTCACACTCCTGATAAAATTTATGTGTACATCTCCTAGTCATTCTTTCATGATCCTAGGATGCCACATATAAATATACAGCATTTGCTATATACTATAAGCATATTTTATTCTAAAACCATATTTCAAATTCATTGTAAGTTGAAATTAATTCTCATTTTGAATACAGTTTTTATACAACTATAGTATACTATTCACTTAATATTTTTACAACTATTTTACAAAATATTTTTATACTCTATTAGGAAATCTTCTCTTAATCCATAAAAATAAAATAGGAATGATCAATAGAGTAAAAATTGTAGACGTAAGCATACCACCGATAATAACCCAAGCCATGCTCACACGTGTTTCAGAGCCTGCACTCATAGCCAGTGCTGTAGGCAGCATACCAACAACCATTGTTAAAGCCGTCATAAAAATAGGCTTAAGGCGTGTTTTGCCTGCTTCAATTACAGCTTCTTCCGGATTCATCCCCTCATTTATAAGTGTTAGAGTATAATCCAGCAGCAACGTACCGTTTTTTGCAACTAAACCGTCCATAACGAGTATACCTATAAGAGAATATAAATTAATAGTGTTATTTGTAAACAATAAGAAGAAAACTGCACCAATTATACCTAAAGGCAGGGAAAACATACGTATAAAAGGCGTAAATACGGATTCATACAATACTGCCAGAAGCAGATAAATCAAAAGCAGTGATAGGCTAAGTGCCATTGCCAGTTCTTCAAAAGAATCGTTCATACTGGTTGCCTGTCCAGAAAACGAGTAACTGCTTTTCAAACCTGCACTGTTCAGTTTCTGCGTAAGCTCATTAATGACTTCATTCAGCGGTCGTTCAGTAAGATTAGCTTGTACATTGATAATACGTTCTTTGTTTACACGCCTAATAGTAATAGGGCCTACTCCTTCTTCTACATTTGCTAAATCTCCTAAATAAACGCTGCCTGTGCCTGTCTGTACAGGGATTGCTCGTACTGCATCTAAATCAAAACCGCTGCTGCCGGCAAATCTCACACTAATATCAGTATCATTGCCGCGATTTTTACTGTCATTCGCCAAAACACCGGCACTGCGTCCGCCTATAGCTGCATTGAATGATTGTGCTATATCATTTACGGAGGCATGATAAAATTGCAGTTTATCACGGTCTGGAATTACTTTTATTTCAGGCATACCTTTAACATAGGAGTTTTTTATATCTTTCAAGCCGTTTGTATCAGCAAAAATTGCCTCTAGCTTCGTACCATCTGCTTCCAACTGCTCCATATCATTATTTTTCAATTCTACTTGGACTGGTGAACGCACTAATGTTCTGCCGCCAGATACACCAGTAACCGAAGATTGCAGCTCATTTACACGAATTTTTACATCGCCTAAATTTTTACGGGCAAAATTACGAATATCCTGTGCTACATCCCAAACATCACGACTGCGTTCATCTTTGCTGCACAAGCTGATAACTATTTTTCCTGTACTTTGAGTAGTAGTAACGTTAGACATGAAATGTTCAATTTCAGGTACTGTCAGCAAATAATCCTCACACTGCAATAAAACAGCATTAGTCTGATCTGCATTACTTCCTGTAGGCAACTCTAAATTTATCTGAATACCATTTTCATCTGTTCGCGGCATATACTCTGAACCTACTATCCCCAAAGGAACGAGCAATACAGCAGTCAAAAAAATTGCAGCAACACCGCAAACGAGCTTTTTTGGCTTTGCTAATACCTTACGCAATAAACATTCATATTTCGCTATCGTAATTGCTTCTAAATCATCCAGCCATTGCCAAATTTTTCCTTTAGGTTCAATAAGTCCTTTAGCATAAAAACGCGAAGCCAACATAGGCGTAAGTGTAAAAGAAACTACTAATGACATCAAAGTAGCAAAAACTATAGTCATTCCAAACTGTTTAAAAAACTGTCCGGTTGTACTCTGCATAAAGGCAATCGGTAAAAATACTACTATATCACAAAGTGTCATTGCAATAGCTGCCATACCTATTTCATTACGACCTTCTTCTGCTGCTTCAGCCGCAGACTTCCCCTGTGCTAAAAAACGATGAATATTTTCCAAAACAACAATAGAGTCATCAACAAGAATTCCTATGCATAATGACATCCCCATTAATGACATCATATTAAAGGTATAACCAGCCATATACATCAGAAAAAAAGTAGCTATTAAGGAAGCAGGTATTGCAATCATTACCGCCATTGATGACTTCCAGCCACGCAAAAAAAGATACAGAACTAAGCCTGTAGTAAAAAGTCCTTCCAGCAAGGTCTTTAGTGTATTACTTAGTGAGTCACGTACAAAATGTGACTGATCATAAACCACAGTAAAAATATATTCAGGATATTCTTGGCGCAAAGTTTCCAACTGTTTTAATACACTGTCAGCTGTATCAACAATGTTAGCACCGCTTGCTTTATAGATTTCCATAGAAACAGCTTCATTTCCATCCACTCGGCTGTAAGCAACGGCACGTTTATCTTTAGCCTGCACATTAGCAATCTGTCCAAGTTCTATATATTGCCCATCTGCACCTTTGAGCTGAATATGCGAAATTTCTGCTGCATCCTTATATTGAGCTTGTAAACGCACTGTTTTTTCTAAAGCCTGAGTATAAACTGAGCCTGAAGAAATAGTAACATTCTCTTTTTTTACCGCAGAAATAATATCCTGCAAGGTTAATCCGTAATAATTTAACTTATCTTTATCAACTTCAATAGCAATTTCCCTGCTGCGTCCACCAGTAACATCAACATCCGCAACACCCACAGACTGCTGCATCCGCTCCTTAAAGGTACTTTCTGCCATAGCATAAATATCATCAAGATTATCCTTAGATGTAACAGCTATCTGTACAATGGGATATTCTTCAGATGAACGCTTAAGCACTGCTGGTTCATCTATTTCATCAGGTAAATCTTTACGAATACGGCTTACTTTTTTTGTCGCCTCTATAGCTACAAGCTCTGCATCTGCTGTACTGTCCAACTCTACAAAAATTTCCGCACGTCCTGGACGCGTTGCTGAACGCACCTGTTTAAAATGCGAAACCGATGACAGTTCATCTTCAATAGGTTTTGTAACCTGCTGTTCTACAGATTCTGTACTTGCACCAGGATAATTGACAATAATACTTATATATTTTGAATCTACATCAGGAAGCAGTTCTACACCTATACGGAAAAAACTGATTATCCCTAAAACACAGACCAAGAGATATATCATGCAAATGCCAATAGGCCGCTTAATGGAAAAACGGGTAATATTCATTACTTCGCCTCCCCCTCAGCAGCCTCCACAGCTAATCCATTACGCAGACGTGCCAAATTATCAATAATTACCAGTTCGCCTACTTTTAATCCCTGCATAATTTCTGTACTTTCGTTATTAGCTGCACCAGTAATAACAGTACGTTCTTTGGCTTTTCCATCGCTCCCCAGAACATACACATAAAACTTGCCATCTTTTTCCAAAACAGCATTTTTAGGCAAATATATAGTAGATTCCTTTTGCAAAAATTTTAATGTTCCTTTAGCAAACAATCCAGCCTTAACATTAGTATTGGGCTCTATAAGTCTTATTCGCAAAATAAACTTATTGGTTTCTCTGTCTCTGGCTGGACTCACATAAATAACTTCACCTTGACAATCCTCACCAACAGCATCCAAATGCAGTTTAACCTTTGTGCCAACACTTACAAAAGCAGACTCAGCCTCTGTAACATTACAATCAACAGTATAACCGCTGTCATCAAGTAACGTCAGAAGTCTGCTTCCAGAAGGTGCATACCCACCAATTTCAGCATTACGGTAAGTTATAACACCTGCACGCGGTGCTCTAAAAATCATATCATGATACTTATTCTGTGCAATAATATACTCCTGCTCACGCCGTGCAGCAATTTGTTCCTGACGATAAACCTGCGAAGGTCTTCCGTTATAACTTCTTTGCTGTGCCAGCTCATCATACAAAGCTTTTTTATTAACCAAAGTCTGTTCAACGGAATCAAGATCATATTGTGAAACTGCTCCCTGCTTATAAAGTTTGCGGTAACGTTCCGCATTTACCTGTGCCAATTTATAATCAGACTCGTAACGTGTTAAGTTGGCAGTATAATCAGTGTCATAAGTAGAAGCATTAGCTCCAGCTTCTGCAAAGCGTGCCTTTGCCTTAAGCATCTCTGCACGAACATCATCCAACCGCTGTACAATAAGTATATCCCCTGCCTGTACTCTGCTGCCTAAATCCACATTGATTTCATCTATAATACCAGCATACTTATTAACTATATCAATCTGAGCCTCAGCCTGCAGTTGTCCGAACAAATTAATATCCTTATACAATGGCCGTCTGCTGATAATCTGTGTATGCACAATAGGTTTAAGCACTGCTTTCGATGGCGCCTTTGATACAGGAAATAATTTTAATGCCGCAGTAAAAGCCAAACCTATTACACAAACTGCAAGCAGACTAAGTAACTTATGTGATAATATAAAACTTTTAACTTTATAAAAATATTTATACCAACGCATTATTTTTCTGCTGTCTGAGCATCAGCAACAACAGCCTGCTGACATATTTCCAACATTGCTTCAGCAAAACTTCCTTCTGGTACAGAAACAAATTTAGCTTCTTTTGCCTGATGTTCCAACAAAGTTTTTTTACTGCCAAAAACTTCCATGCCTTCAACAGCATAAGTTTTATCAGCCAAATTAAAGGTCATGAGAATTTCGCAGTATTGAACTTTTTCTTTTTTCTTGAGAGAGTCTTTATATTTATTATTGAGTTTTTTTAAAGTTTCTTTATCTGTAAAAACAGTCTTTGTCAGTACAGAAACAATATTTTTATCTGCAAGTCCATTTGTAACTCTGCTAAAAGTTAAAGAATCCATATCATAAGCATAAATTCCTATATTATTTTCAACAACAATTGACCAGCGTGCAGCTTCCTGTTCTTCTTCGGTAGGTTTAGGCATCATGCTGATTTCCCAATCCATACCTTGCTTTTGTTCAGGCTGCTCGGCAGCAAAAGCAGCAGAGACTGATAAACAAGTTAATAGCATTACAAAAAATAATAGTAATTTTTTCATATAAATATCTCTCCTTTATCTTTTGAATATGTTAATCAGTATACTATATTCTAAGACTTAGTTCAAATTTTTCACTATCCGTATAAGACTTTCCTTAGAAAGGTGCTGAAGTGTATAATAGTTAGCTCCCATAGCAGCTGCTACCTTTTTTGCAATTCCCAATTTGATAAAATCCGACTCTGTATCAATCACAACAGAAGTTATTTTTGCTTTATTAATCTTTTCAGCTATATTAACAGCAGCAGCTATAGGATCTTTTTCTCCTGAATCTACAGCATTAGCACGTCCATCTGTTACTAAAATCAAAATAGGTTCCAGTTCGCTGTCGCGTTTATTCAAAACAGCAAGTGTCTGTAAAGAAAGAGCCAAACCATCAGCTAACGGTGTCTTACCTCCTGTAGGCATAGCAGCCAACCGTTTTTGTGCCATATCAACACTGCGTGTAACCGGCAGAAGCACTTCTGCCTTATTACGGCGAAAAGCTATCATACCTACACGATCTCTTTTTTGATAAGCCTCCTGCAGCATATAGAAAATTGCTCCTTTAACAGCACGCATACGCTCACGAGCACCCATAGAACCGCTGGCATCTACAGCAAAAAGAAATGTATTTCCTATACGTTTTTCACGTACCTTTTGACGCAAATCTTCTTCCCATATATTCAAAGCACAGCCATTAGCTTCGCGCATTCTTTGATAAGGTGCAGCTGCACGAATTGTAGCATCAAAAGCCAAGTCATCAACCTTGACTTTTGGCAGTTCAGCTCTTACATAACGCCCTTGTTTAAGATCTGTTTTAGTAATACTACGTTTACCGCTTCCACGACGTATATTCCTGTCCTTACCAAGATCAAGCAGCATTTTAGGCAACCGAAAATTCTTATCTATATCTGCAATCTGCTCATCTGGTGCAAGCTGGTTATTTTGCTGCTTACTATCGTTATCATTATCCTTAGAGTCATCATTACTATCATCATCAATATTATTTTCATGTTCATCACCAGAATTATCTAACGGCGGAGGCGGCAAATTGCTGTCATTTTCATCGCTTTCATCATAATTATCTTCACCCTGTTCTTGTTCCTCGCTTTGCTCGTCATCTTGAGTTTCCTGTTCCTCAGGCTGTTGCTCCGGAGGCTTACGCATACGATGCGGCAGAACAAATTGCGCTGCACACTCTAAATCCTTAGGCAAAACATAAGCTCTGCCAGCTAAAGCGGCAATTGCTCTGGCTGCTTCCAGTAAATAGATTTCTGCTCTATGACCAGCACAAAAAGCCTGCGTACACATCTGTGCTGTTAAAATCAGCATTGCTTCAGATATTTCAACCTGAGATAAAAGCATTACAGCCCTAGTCACCTTATCTGCTAACTCTTTTGTTTTATCTGCATATAAACTACGGAAAGCTTTAATATCTGTACCATATGCCAAAGCACGTTTTACAATTTCCACACGCTGCTCTATATCCATAACCGCTTGTACATCAACATACATACCAAAGCGATCCAAAATATGTGATGGCAGAACCCCTTCCTGCGGATTCATTGTAGCTAGAACATTAGTATGTACTGCATGAGTGTAGCTTATTCCATCACGCTCAACATTATTCACTCCTGCTAAATTAGCATCTAAAACAGCAGTAAGCAATTCTGTCCTTAAAAGATTTACCTCATCAATATAAAGTATATTATCATTAGCACGTGCTAATATTCCAGGTGAAAAACGTTTTTCACCCTTACTCACAGCATATTCAATATCAATGCTTCCAAAAAGCATATCTTCCGTTACGTTTAATGGCAGCGTCAAAAAACTTTTCTCACCTATAAGTTCCTGTACACTGCGTGCCAAAACAGATTTTGCTGTTCCTTTAACACCGCCTATAAGCAATCCTCCTGCTTTAGGATTTACTAAAGCTATCAACAAAGCCTGTTTCACCAGCTCCTGTCCAACAACAGCAGTAAAGGGAAAAATCATATCTTTAAGCATAGCCATACCCCTCAGGCTTCCGCATCAAGAAAGCTTTCCACCTTGCTCCAATCAAGTTCGCCTTCTTCAAAAGGACGACGGCGCATACGATGCGGCAGTACCAATTTAGCAGCTTGTTTCAAATCATCTATAGACACTTCATCGCTTCCATTAAAAGCAGCTATAGTTAAAGCCGTTTTAATTACTGTAATATCAGCACGATGCCCATCAACACCTAACTCCACTGCTAATTTTGCTACAATTTCTAATAATTTATCATTAATACTAACATTAGGAAGCAATTTACCTGCCTGTACAATTTTAGCAGCCAAGTTTTCCTGTTCTTCCTGATATTGAGCAATAAAAGCTTCTGCATCCTGCTCATAAGCAAGACGGCGTTTGATAACCTCTACACGCTGCAAGGGATCATGTTCACCTGTAACTACAACACTTAAACCAAAGCGATCTAACAGCTGCGGTCTAATATCACCTTCTTCAGGATTCATTGTACCAACCAAGACAAAGCGTGCTGGATGTGAATAGGATACACCTTCACGTTCTACGGTATTAATTCCCATGGCAGCAGCATCCAGCAGAACATCTACAACATGGTCATCAAGCAAATTTATTTCATCTACATAAAGAATATTTCTGTTAGCCTGTGCTAAAATTCCAGCTTCAAACTTTTTCTCACCATGTTTAATGGCATGTTCAATATCCAATGTTCCTACAACACGGTCTTCAGTAGCACTTACGGGAAGCTCCACAACACGCATTCTGATAGTTTCTTCAATCAACTGATTTTCTTTAAGCAATGAAGCACAATCATCACACAGCTGGCTGCTGTTAGCTGGATCACAGTGAAATTTGCAGCCATGTACAGCAGACATCGGAGGCAGCAGCTCTGCCAAAGCTCTTACCGCTGTAGACTTGGCTGTTCCCTTTTCACCTTTTATGAGGACACCGCCCAAAGCAGGATTAATAACGTTTAAAATCAAAGAAAGTTTCATATCTTCCTGTCCAACAATTGCAGTAAAAGGATACACAGCAGCACGTTTCATTTATATTCCTCCGTATCATATTGATATCTTTTCTTAGAAAAATTTTAGTTTCATTATAAACTATCTACTAGGTATATCCTCAAGTGTTATTTTAATTCTTATTAGTGTTTTTCATGCCTTTTACTATGCTTTTTTACTTTTAATGTTTCTGTGTAGCTGCAGTTTAATGCCCGATTGGAACCCAAAATAAACCCAGTCGACACTCAATAAGCAAAAATAGACAGTCCGTATTACCTCTTTTGGTTGCCTAATTTAAAGAAACATACAACATTCTCACATAAAAATAACCCATGTTTCACTCAAAAAATGAAACATGGGTTTTATAAAAATCAAAAATACTGCAATAAAATTATTTAATTCATTATTATTTAAAAGCTTCGTTCATAAGTAAACAATACATTACGCGGCAAAGTTTTATATTCATAATTGTTCAGTGCATCATCACGATTCAGCAGATTACCGCCAACTACTTGGAAAGTATCTTTCTCAGTAGGTCTATAAGTAACTGTCATTGTCAAATCTACACTGTTTTTCAAAGTATGATCTTTAATTTTATTGCTTGTATGTTCTCTATTATAATAAGCAAGCTCTCTATCAAGATATGCAAAAAGGCGTGTATCCCAATTAAGCTTACTCTTACTGAAAGTTGCTCCCAAATTTAAAATATTTTTGGCTGTATCTTGTGTCCATGAACCGTTGGAACAAGCTCGTGGATTCTGTAAAGTCCAACCAATACTGCCCGTCCAGTTCTCATCAAGCTTCTGTTTGTAATTCAGCTCCAATCCTGTATTTTCCCATTCATCACGATTACGCATAATATTATTATCATTTTCATCTCTATCCCAGAAGAACTTATCCTTAATCTTCATATGAAATACATCAGCAGAAAATGCAGTTGTACCGTCATCAACCTTATAGCCAAACTCATATGTCCAGCCAGACTGCGGTTTCAGTGCTGTATTAAGCGTATAATGATCCTTATAATAAAAAGCACTGTTAATAGCTGGCATTTCAAAAGATTTACCTACATTAAAATAATAGTTGGAAATAGCATTAGCTTTATAAATGCCTTGTACCTGAGGCAACAATTGGAAATCACTGTCGTAATAAGCATTTTTGCCAATCCAATATTCACGTAATCCCAAAATAAGTTCAAAGGCATCGCTAGTATGCACATCCCATGACTGATAAGCAGAATAAGAATTACGTCCTGCTTTATTAGAATTGGATTCCATTGATTCTCTATTGCCATTAACGCCAAAAATTAAACTGTCTTTATCATTTAAAGCAAATTTCTTCTGCAAATCAAAGTTAGCATTATAGCCATCATAACGACTGTAAGAGCCACCTTTTAAAGGTATACAGCTTAAATCCATTGTGTTATAGCCAAATACACCTTTCCAGCCATTATCTTTATTATCATAAGCCAAAGAATAAGAATTATAGGTGCTGTCATAACGAGTTAATTTATCCATAACAGGATTGAAATTTACAAATTTTCCTGTTTCATATTTTAAATCACTATGATTACGACCCCAACTAAAAGTCATATCTTTAGCAACTTTAGCATCTAGATAGAATTGTTCAGATGACTTATCTATAATATTAATTGCAGTTCCAGCACCCTTACTTCCAGGCAGAGCGGCTCCATTAAAATCTTTATTCCAAGTTTTCTTATAGCCAATGTTTAAAACATCACTCATAATATTGGCAGCTGCCAATCTCTTATTACTACCTGCACCAGCCTTAATATTCCCTGTCATTCTTCCCGTATTATCTGGTCTTTTTGTAATAATATTGATAACGCCGCCCATAGCCTGAGGCCCGTATAAAACAGAATTTGAACCTTTTACTATTTCAATACGCTCAATCTGCTCCATAGGAATAGTATTCAAAGTAGCATGGTTCATATAGTTAGAAGGGTTACCATTTACCAACAGTAAAGTTCCATCATCTAAGCCACGTACACGAATTCTTGACATCATTCCGCCGTAATCCCCCCCATCTTCCTGATAGGTGTGATTATTTGCCAAAGAAAGATTTTTAACTGCTTCAAAAACAGATTGATAACCGCCCTGCTTTAAGTCCTGCTGAGTAATAACAGTTACATTAGCAGGCGTATTCAATAAAGTTCGTTCTGTTCTTGTAGCAGTAACAACCATAGTATCAAGAGAAAATTCCTGAACCTCATTAGCAAAAGCATCAGAACAATTACTTCCAATACCAATTAATAATGATAATGCTGCAACACTATTAATTATTTTTCTCTTTTTCATCAAAAAATCTCCTTTATATTATAATATGGAAAACCGCAATAAATCAGCTTTCACAAATACTCGTTTATAATATAAAGTATATAGCAAGCATACAGTCAAGTACTTTGTTTTTATTAGTAATTATTTCTCAATTAAATCTCATTTCATTTTTTCTTCTTGCTACGGCTTAACAAAATTTACCTAAATAAAATTTATAACAATAAAGGCATCTCTCTTTTAATTAAGAGAGATGCCTTTATCAACTTACTTTACAACTTTTTAACAGCTTCTTTATCAAAAAATTTTAATAACAAAGCTTTCGCCTTTTGCTTAACATCTGAATCAATATATCCCTGCAAATGTACATAGGCAAAAACAACAGCTACTAAATCATCACTATATCCTAGCGCTGGTGTTAAATCAGGTATAAAGTCCAAAGGAGAAATAAGGTATCCTAATGCCCCCATTATTAATGCCTTATCTTTTTTGGAAACTTCTGGTTTTTGCATAACAAACCAAAGTTCCAAAGCCTTATATAATAACTCTATACCAATTTTTGCTCCATACTTATGAATCTTTTGCAGCAAATTTGTATCACTGTAATTTTCACGATATTTATCAAGCTCTTTTTCATTAATTTTAGAACTGTCAAATTCATCCTTTGCAGTCATCACAGTTACTGTCCTTTCGATAACTTAGATAAAACAAAGTCTACGTTCTCAAATCTTTTATGAACCCAAGTTATTCATGTAATAATTAACGCAGATTAATAAACTGCAAGTCAACACCAAAATCTCCAGCTTTAAGCATTTGAATAACAGCCTGCAAATCATCTTTCTTCGCACCAGCAACGCGAACCTGATCATCCTGAATTTGTGCTGTAACCTTAAGCTTTGTTGCTTTAATAGCAGCAACAATTTTTTTGCCGTTTTCTTTAGATATACCTTGTTGAATTGTTAATTCCTGGCGTACAGTATTCTTTGCCGCTGGTTCAATTTTACCTGGAACTATACAGCGCAGAGGAATTCCACGTTTAGCCATTTTTTGACGCAGCATATCCAAAATTGCCCCCAACTTATATTCATCTTCAGCAGCAAACTTTACTTCTTTTTCTCCTAACTCTATAGTCGCATTGCTGCCGCGAAAATCATATCGTTGGTCGATTTCTTTTTTCACCTGATTAACTGCATTATCCATTTCCTGCATATCAACTTGAGAAACTACATCAAAGGAACTATCTTTTGCCATGTTTATAATCCTCCATTAACAAAAATTTTAATAATTATATCTTAACAGGCTATTATGCCAATTCTTTAGTAACAACATCAGCAATTGCACCAGCAATTTCTTCTAAACGATCCTGTTTTGGGCCTTCTGCCATAATACGGATCAAAGGTTCTGTACCAGAAGCACGTACCAATATTTGTCCATTATCTCCCAATTCCTGCTGATATTTCTTTATAATTTCCTGAATAGCAGTATTTTCCTGCCAGCCATTTTTATCGTTAACCCGAACATTCAAAAGTACCTGAGGATATTTAGTCATTACTGAACCCATCTCAGATAAAGATTTATTATTGCGTACCATTGCACACAATAGCTGTACTGCGGTTAAGATGCCATCACCAGTTTTGGCAAATTCCGAAAAAATAATATGACCGCTCTGCTCACCGCCAATAGAATAATTATGTTTGAGCATTTCTTCCAATACATAGCGATCGCCAACAGCAGTCTTGACTGTTTTGCCGCCATGAGTTTTCATTGCCTGATGCAAACCAACATTACTCATTACCGTAGCAACCAACATATTATCATTCAGTTTTTTGCGTTTCATCAGCTCCAACGCACAGATAAGCATTATCTGATCCCCATCTAAAATATTGCCGTTTTCGTCAACAACTAAGCAACGGTCAGCATCACCATCATTAGCAATGCCAACATCTGCATTACATTCAATTACTTTTTTCTGCAATGCTTCCATATGGGTAGAACCACAGCCATTATTAATGTTGATTCCATTAGGTTCATTAAAAATAGCAATTACCTCAGCACCTAAACTGCGTAAAATTACTGGAGCAATCTCACTGTTAGCACCATTGGAACAGTCCATAACTATTTTCAAGCCGTTTAGTTTAGCATAAGCTGTACCAATTATATGCTTAATATATAATGCAGATAAATCTTTTTCATAAACAATACCGCCAACACTGCTGCCGCGTACTGCTTGTGTATAATCAATAGGTGCAGCTACAATAGCAGCTATCTCATCTTCTACAACATCTGGAAGTTTATGTCCACTTTTGGAAAAAAACTTAATACCATTATCTTCAAAAGGATTATGCGAAGCAGAAATAACGACACCTGCATTCGCTTTTACTTCACTGGTTAGAAAAGAAACGGCAGGAGTAGGCATTACACCAAGAAGATGAGCATTGCCACCCGCACTGCAAATGCCAGCAGCCAAAGCACTTTCCAACATCTGACCACTACGGCGTGTATCCCTGCCGATAATAATTTT
The DNA here is from genome assembly GCA_964630355.1 of uncultured Phascolarctobacterium sp. GTDB lineage: Bacteria > Bacillota > Negativicutes > Acidaminococcales > Acidaminococcaceae > Phascolarctobacterium_A. Next base: position 3,740 of record CAZVSX010000017.1, on the reverse strand, counting down.
AGGACTTGATACCTCTCTGCCAAAATACTTTGCAGCTGCATACCCTAACTTAAAAGCCAATTCCGGAGTAAGCTCTACGTTCGCTACACCACGAACTCCATCAGTACCAAATAATCTTGCCATTTATACAAATACCTCCTGCATAATCAATTATTTATGCATACTTCTTCACTAATCAAACACAGAGTATTATACTATCTTTCAATGTATTAGGCAACTAACACAAATTTTTAGAAAAAACATTAATCATTAATCCAATGGTTTAAATCTTTTCATAACAGCTCTAGCAGTATGATATCCATCAAGTGCAGCACTCATAATACCACCGGCATATCCTGCCCCTTCTCCGCAAGGATACAAACAGTCATGAGTAACAGATACAAAACTGTATTTATCACGCTCAATACGAACAGGAGCAGAAGTTCTTGTTTCTACACCAGTTAAAAGTGCTCCTCCGTCATCATAACCAGTCAATCTGCGTCCAAAGTCAGCAATCCCCAAACGCAAAGTTTCTGTCACATATGACGGCAGAACTTCATCCATACTACAAGCTATAAGACCTGGTTTATAAGTACCTAAAGTAAGTGCATTTAATGATGGACTTCTGCGTTTAAAAAAACTATCCAAATTCTGTGCTGGTGCGTAATAACTTCCGCCTCCAACAGCATAGGCAAGATGTTCATATCTACGCTGAAACTCTACACCTGCTAATGGATTATCACCAAAATCTCCAGTATCAACATTTACTACCAAAGCACTGTTGGCTACTCCACTGTCACGCTTGAACATACTCATTCCATTAACAACTACACCGCCATTTTCAGAGGCTGCAGCCACTACCTGTCCTCCAGGACACATACAAAAAGAATAAGCGGTACGCAGTTTATCAGGCGTATGATAAACTAAGGCATAATCTGCTGCTCCCAGCAAATGATGTCCTGCAAAATCACCATACTGTGCTTTATCAATCAAATCCTGCGGATGTTCTATACGTACACCAATAGCAAACGGTTTTGCTGTTATTTTCACACCTCGCTGCACTAACATTGCATAAGTATCACGTGCACTGTGTCCACAGGCTAAAATAACAGCGCCAGCAGCTATTTTCTCACCATTATCCAATATAACTCCGCGAACTGCGTTATTTTCAATGATAAAATCACTAACCTGTGCTTCATATCGCACGCTGCCACCAAGTTCAACAATACGTCGGCTGAGACCTGTAACCATAGCCCGCAGTTTATCTGTACCCACATGAGGCTTATGTTCATAAAGAATATTTTCTGGTGCACCAGCAGCTACAAATAACTTTAAAATCTCTGTCATCAAAGGATCATTTACTCGTGTAGTCAGCTTTCCGTCCGAAAAAGTACCTGCTCCACCCTCACCAAACTGAACATTAGATGCTGGATTAAACTCGCCTGTTATCCAAAAACGCTGCACGTCCTGTACACGCTGTGCTACTGGTTTTCCCCGCTCTAAAAGCAAAGGTTTATAACCATATTCTGCCAGCTGTAATGCTGCTAAAAGACCGGCAGGCCCTGCACCAATCACAACCGGAGGTGCTGTCAAAGGCAATCCCCCTATTTCAACTTTAGGCAAAGGCTTTTGTTCATATTTTATTACATCGCGGTCAGCAAATAATCGTTTCACCTGTCTGCTGTTCAAATCTACATCTGCGAGTACATGATAATTTAAATAAATATCATGTTTTTTGCGTGCATCAACTGCCTTTCGCAGTATTTTTACAGATTGCAAGGATTCTCGTGATATAGCTATTTTTTTGCATACAGTTGCTTCAATACTCTGCTCATTAAGCAAACTGATACGCACATTATTAATTTTTAATTTCATTTAAAAATCAGTTCTGCCTTTCTACAGAAATTTTAATCTGTACAGTTCTAATTTCCGGAATTACTTTCTCTGGCAGCTCCAACTCAGCAGCTACAGCACTGCTTCCAGTCAGTTTGCTTATATCCACTGGCTTAGTCTTAACTTCTTGTAAGTCCTTGAGTACAGAAGGCGGAGCTGTCACACGAATACTTTCCGGAACTATTTCTGTCTTAGTTACAACCACACCATCTGGCAGAGTCCCGCTCATTACAGGTTTTACAGGTACATTAGTAGATAACATTTGACTAACCATAGTTGCCTGCACCATTACTCTATCAGGAATAATCTTCATATTAGGAATATCATAACCATCATCACTGACTGCAACTAGTTCGCTTTCTGCCTGAAAACTTCCTGTATGATCGGTAACATCAATAGGTGCAACTACTCTATTAACCTTATCTATACGATGTGTTGCGCCACGGAGTGTTACTTCTGGTGGCGTTATTGTACTTGTACCTATTGTCATATCACTGGATACTGCACCAACGATGCGTGTAGTAACAGGAACTTTCTTTTCACTAACAGTATCAACATATATAGATACATCTCTAGGTGTAACGGCTACAACCTCTCCTCCCTGAAAGGTAACAGCAATAGGAACATTCTGCTGTCCTTCAGTAACATTTTTCAAGTTAATTGCAGCATTAATTTGATTGTCTATATTATCGGCACTTAACTGTGTTCGTGAACCACGCACTTTCACAAGAATTTTATCAGGTACATTAAAAACCATCATATTCCCTGGAAGATTTACCTGCTGTAAACGTACTTCCACACTGCGCTCAACAATAGGGTTCTGATCAGTCATAACATAAACCCATAAACCACAGGCAACTAAAAGACAAATAATGCGTGCCCAAATGTTTTCCTTACGTGCCAGCCTTTGCAAAAACCTCATTTTTTCTCACCGCCCCAGAAATTTTTGATTTTATCAAGCAAAGTATTTTTTACAGCAACGTGCGGTTTGAAAATAGCTGTTCGTAAAATATCCTTAACATCATCAACCGTTAAGTACCTCATAAGCTCTCCATTACGAGCAATAGAAATAGTCCCCGTTTCCTCACTTACTGTCAAAACCATAGCATCAGACTGCTCAGACATACCAATAGCAGCACGATGACGTGTTCCCAATTCCTGACTTAAATTGCGGTTTTCAGTCAACGGTAAAAGACAGCAAGCAGCAACAATACGATTACCACGTATAATAACTGCACCATCATGCAACGGCGTATCTTTGACAAAAATATTCTGAATCAGTCCAGAACTTACTAATCCATCAACCTGTACACCGGTTTCAATACGTTCAACAAGACCAGTTGCCCGCTCAAAAACCATTAGAGCACCAACCTTATTGCTACTCATAACTTTAGTTGCACTTGCCACAGCATCCAACATTTCTTCCAGTTCTTGTTCGTCTAACTCGCTACTTTTATGAAATAATTTTCCACGTCCTATTTGCTCCAAAGCACGACGCAACTCCGGCTGAAAAACTACCGGCAGTGCAACCATAATAACCGTCATACTTTTTTCCAGAAGCCAACTGATAACATGCAGATTCAGCCATCTGCATATAATCATAAACACTACCAGAACCAAAAGTCCTTTACCAAGAGTAGCTGCACGTGTATTTTTCAGCATAAGATATAAACGATATAGGAAATACGCTACTACACCAATGTCAATAATATCCAGAACACTAATTGTAGATAAAAGCCCCTGCAGCTGAATCATCATTTTTATCACCTATAAAATAATAAAGCTCAAATAAATATTTTTTATATCCTATCAGTCTATTTTCAGAATAGCCATAAAAGCTTCCTGCGGCAACTCTACAGAGCCTACCT
>CAZVSX010000016.1:0-39545 GCA_964630355.1 uncultured Phascolarctobacterium sp. | reverse complement strand
AACTGCCATTGATTAATTAAATCATTTAGATATACACTCTCATGAAAACTATCATTTTTTATAAAAAACAATATTTTTGCTATATCATTTTTTGCATCCAACTGTAAAGTTCCATGAAATTTATTATCTTCAAAAAAAGAATATTTTCCATCAATATAAATATTAACTGCATCTTTGGCAAATCTAACCCTGTAACTGTAATCATTAAATGAGAAATAAGAACTATCTATGCCTTTTAGTCGTTGTAAAGTTTCTTTTATAAAAATTTCCGTTTTTATTTTATCAGCTGTTGGTGTAAATATAGCTTCTTTAAGATCATTATCCTTAATCTTTATGCTCCCTGTCAACAAAAAAACATCTATTTTAGATAGTGCCTTACTTGTATCAACAATAGTTTGTTGCCCTAAATCTGTATTAATTTCTTTTACTGGAGTATTAATATTAGAAAGAACTTTGTTGAAATTTATTTCTTGCATAAAATTATGCAGTGTATCTAATGAGGATGTATAAGTTAAACTGCCGCTTGCTTCTGGCTCATTAAAATTAATTTGTCCATAAAACCAGTTCTGCGGTAATTCTATGTTTCTTCTTAAAATATTATCAGTATAACTTAATTTATTTGTTGCAACTGTAGGAGTTAAAAATTTGAAATCTTTAATAAATTTTTCATGTTCAATATAAATAGTCTGCAAAATTTCTGGTAAGACATCAGCTCTACCTACATTTTCTACATCTAAGTTATTGCCAATATTATCTATACTTTTTTTATCTGATGGAAGTGTTGCTTCTATTTGATTTTTTTCTGTTATAGGTTCAAAATCATCATTATATATTTCTGATTCATTATTACTTTCATCGACAGTAAAATTTTTATTATCAGAAGAAACTGTAGTAAGCATATACAATCGATCATTAGCAGAAAGAAAAGTAGTCTTGAGAGATACTAGATTATCTTTATGTTTATATAAATATGATACAGTAATAGTTTTTCTACCATTTATTTTAGATATAGATATTTCTGGCTTTAGATTTTCTAATAATTCTTTCAGTATATTTCTTTCTATAAATGAATTATTTTGAATATCATCAGCAACATATTTATTTAAGTCTACTAAAGCTGTAGGAACAGTTTGTAAATTTAATTCAGAACGTTCTAAAATAGCTAACTTATCATATTCCTTATCAAAATAAGAAGTACTAAAGGTTTCTTTTAACATATGACTAACATCTTTAGCTGTATAATAATTGACAATATGCATACTTGGTAAAGATAAACTTTCTACATCTTTTAGTGAAACTTTACTGTTGAAATTAGAATAAGCATATACTTTGCTACTTTCCATTTTGTAAAAAGGATTTCTGTCTTTAATGCTGTATCCTGCGCTTATATTTTCATAAGCCATTACAGGACTGCTAAATAGTAATAAAACGGCAGCAATAACTGCATTTTTCTTCATTATTATTTCTGCTCCTTTATATTTACAAGATGCAGATTATTTAGTATAAACTATATTAACCATTACACCACTTTCTAAATTACAAGCATTAGCTTCATCTGTATCAATATGTACTTCATCAGCATGCTTACTGCCAGCGCGTACAAGTACGTTGTGTAATGTTAAACCGCGTTCACCTTCTGTTTGAATATCGACAATATCTCCATCTTTTAAACCATATTTTTCAGCCGTTTCAGGGTACAAATGAACATGGCGTGCAGCAACAATAATCCCCTCTTTTAATTCTAATTCACCAGCTGGGCCAATTAATTTTGCACCAGCAGATTCAGCAATATCTCCACTATTTCTAATAGGAGCATCTAATCCTACCTTGCGTGCATCAGTAAGAGATAGTTCTATTTGAGTTTCAGGACGTAAAGGCCCAATAATACGCAGTTTCATTGAATCTTTATCTGTTACCATGGTAATTTGTTCCTCAGAAGCATATTGACCAGGCTGACCTATCGGTTTTTTTATATGCAGCTCACTATCCTTACCAAATAAAATATCCATATGTTCACGACAAAGATGTGCATGTCTTGCCGATACACCTAAAACTATAGGAAATTGCATTTTTAATCACCTCATAAAATTTTTTTGTTCATGTATTTATATTATAACTTGATTTATGTAACTTGTCATCAGCAGAGAAAATTTTTTCAACTTTAATTACATTAAACTGGTTATAGATTAGCTGGACAAATATTAAAATATGATTTATACTGATAGCAAAAATGAAGGATGTAATTAATAAATGAATGGACAAATATATTTAGATATATTAAAAAAACGCTTAGAATATTATTATGATTCTAAATCATTGCCAGAAAAACCGCAATTTATTTATGCTGCTGAGCTAAATGCTGCCGATGAGGGATATTTTATTATCCCCAACCTTAAAACTTACAGCGTTCAACATAATGAATATCTTTATATACAAATTATATCTGAACCTATGACATTAAAAACCATACAACCTTATCTTGATTTCACAAAGGAAAAAATGGCAACTTTAAAAACTACTACTGAACATATGAGCAGCATTTTTTCTCTTGTTTTTATTTGTGAATCAGGAATAGCTTCAGAAGACATAAATAAACTTATACAAATAAAGCAGCATAAAGATTATTGCTTTACTCTCAAAGGTTGGTCTGATTTAGCTCTTTATTTTATGGATATTCCTTCTAATAAACTTTATTACAATAAAATAGCTCATAAAAACAAAGAACTTTTTATGATTTCTGAATAAATATAATCTACTTATATTAAATTACAAAGAAAAAGTTTTCTTTATTTTGTAAACAAACTGTACGAAACTTAACAAATTTTTATATTTTTTAATTAAGAAAACTAATTTGTAACAATTTATTGACATTATAACGAAAAGTGCTATACTGTTTCTATGATTACGCTAGATATATAGTGCGTAATATATTATTATTTTTTATTATTTTTGCAAAATTGCAAAGGGAAAGAAAGGACGTTGTCTATGAGTGGATTATTGCTTTTAGTGGGTTCAATGATTATATTTTTCATTGCCTACGTCACCTATGGTTCTTGGTTATGTAAAAAATGGGGTGTTGATCCTACCCGCAAAACACCAGCAGAAAGGTTGTGTGATAATGTAGACTATATGCCAACTAAACCTGCGGTACTTATGGGACACCATTTTTCATCTATCGCTGGTGCAGGTCCTATTGTTGGACCCATTACAGCAGCAGTATTCGGTTGGGTTCCAGTTATGCTGTGGATATTAATAGGCAGTATATTTTTCGGCGGCGTGCATGATTTTGGTGCCTTATACGCATCAATTCGTTTCGATGGCAAAACAATAGGTCAGATTATTGAAGCAACTCTTGGAAAAAGCGGAAAATTCCTCTTCTCTATTTTTGCTTATGTTACACTTTTGGTTGTAATTGCTGCTTTTGCTAATATAGTTGCTGCTACTTTTGTAGCAAGTCCGGAATCAGCAACTGCTTCTATGCTGTTTATTGTACTAGCAGTTATTTTTGGTATAAGTGTTTATCGTTGCGGTGTCAACCTAGGTATTGGTACTGTTATCGGTGTTATAATGTTGGTTGTTGCTATAGCAATTGGTAATATGTATCCTTTGCATTTAACTAAAAATGTATGGGTATGTATTTTGATGGCATATATTTTTATTGCCTCTATTGCACCTGTATGGATATTATTACAACCGCGTGATTATCTTAATTCTTTCTTGTTGTATGCCTGCATTGCTTTTGCTTTAGTTGGTATTGCTATTTATCAACCTACAATGCAGCTTCCTGCAATTACTTCTTTTGATCCATCCCCTAATGGAACAAATCCTATGTTCCCTATGCTGTTTGTAACTGTTGCCTGTGGTGCTATTAGTGGTTTTCACTCCTTAGTTTCTTCTGGTACAACATCTAAACAGTTAGATAATGAAGGAAATGCTAAACTTATCGGTTATGGTTCTATGCTTTTAGAAGGTGTTTTAGCTGTTGTTGCTGTCGTTGCTGTTGGCTATGTGGGTGGAGATAAACTTACTGAATTATTAAAAGCTGGCGGACCTGTAAATGTATTTGCTGATGGTGTAGGTACATTTATGACTAAGCTTGGATTTTCTTTCGGTGTAGCAAAAGGATTTGTAGCATTAACTATTTCTGCTTTTGCAATGACTACATTAGATACAGCTACACGTTTAGGACGTTTTATCTTCCAAGAACTCTTCAGTAAAGTTAATCCTTCTACTGGTAAAACTGAAGGTAGTATTCTTACCAATGCTTATGTTGCTACTTTAATTACAGTTGTTCTTTCCGGCTATATGTCATTAGGTTCTTATCTTACAATCTGGCCTATTTTTGGAGCGGCAAATCAGTTGTTAGCAGCTCTTTCACTTTTGGCTGTTGGAGTATGGTTAAAGAGTGTTGGTAAATGCAATCTCATGGTTATCATTCCAATGATTTTTATGTTCTGTGTAACACTAGTTGCATTAGCACAAATTATTTTTGCTAATATGGCTACACATATTATTACTGCAGCTTTGGGTACTGTTTTATTCATTCTAGCAATTGCACTTTTTGCTGAAGCTAGAAAAACTTTATTTGGTAAAGCAAACTAAGCTATAAACTAGAAAAGCTTCTCTTTATTGGCTAAATCAGTAAAGAGAAGCTTTTTTAATTTTATGATAATGATATAAATATCGTACCTATTATTAGCAATATTAAACCAATTATTGCTTTTTTTGATAAACATTCATGAAATACAAAATAGGAAAATAATATAGCCACTAAAATACTTAACTTATCTATAGAAACGACAACACTAGTAAAACCATCCTGCAAAGCTTTATAATAGCATAACCATGAGGCTCCTGTTGCCAAACCAGATAAACAAATAAATAGCAGCTCTTTTTTAGATATATAATTAATAGTATGCTGTTTACCAGTAAAAAATACCATAAACCACGCCATAATAAGAACAATAACGGTACGAATAGCTGTACCAAGATTAGATTCTATTCCAGAAATACCTATTTTAGCAAGAATTGATGTAAGACTAGCAAAAATAGCTGAACCAACAGTATATATTATCCAATTTGATTTTTCATTTTCAAAATTATTATTTTTCCTTTCAATCATCAGAAAAGTACCAATTGTAAGAAAGATAATAGCAATAATCTTTCTTAAACTAACAATTTCATCAAGAAAAAGGAAAGCTAATAGGATTGTTATAATTGTACTTGACTTATCAATGGGAATAACCTTGTTTATTTCTCCTAGTTGTAAAGCTTTAAAATAACATAGCCAACTTGCTCCTGTAGCTAAACCAGATAAAATTAAAAATAACAATGCCTTTGCATCAATATTTTTAAGCTGTTCTTCTGAACCTACAATTAAAACCATAAAACAAGCGAAAATAAGTACAATAATAGTACGAATAGCTGTAGCTACAGTAGAATCTGTTTTACGAATACCACATTTTGCTAAAATAGATGTCAATCCTGCAAAAAAAGCAGATGCAACGGCAAATAAGACCCACATAAATACTCTCCCCTAAAATATATATCCTGCATCATACATTTCTAAAATATACAATACAGGATATTATACAGTATTTGATTAGATATGCTTACTATAAAATTGCTGCTCGCTTTTTTTATACTACTACTGCTTGCTTAAATATTCATTAATTGCAGCAGCAGCTTTCTTTCCAGCTCCCATTGCTGAAATTACAGTAGCTGCACCAGTTACAATATCACCGCCAGCAAAAACACCAGGTATAGATGTTACACCAATTTCATCTGTAATAATATTACCACGCTTATTTACTGCCAGCTCAGGCGTTGTTTGTTTAATAAGAGGATTAGGTCCTTGTCCAATAGCCATTATAACCATGTCAACGTCAAGTACATATTCACTATCAGCAATAGCTACAGGACTGCGACGACCACTGGCATCAGGTTCCCCAAGTTCCATCTTGATACATTTCAGACCATTTACCCAACCTTTTTCATTTCCTATAATAGCAACAGGATTATTTAGTAAACGTAATTCAATGCCTTCGTCTTTAGCATGAGCGATTTCCTCCTTGCGAGCAGGCATTTCATCTTCTCCACGACGATAAATAATATATACCTGTTCTGCTCCAAGACGTTTAGCAGTACGTGCGGCATCCATAGCAACATTTCCTGCACCTACAATTGCTGCTTTTTTGCCTACATATACCGGAGTTGCATAATTTGGAAATTCATAAGCTTTCATGAGATTTACACGAGTTAAAAATTCGTTCGCTGAATATACACCATTGAGATTTTCACCATCAATATGCATAAAATGCGGTAATCCAGCACCAGTTCCGATATAAATAGCACTTACTCCTTCTTCTTCCATAAGTTCTTTTATTGTAAAAGTGCGACCAATAACTGCATTGGTAACAATTTTAACTCCTAGCTTTTTCAAAGCAGAAATTTCGTGCTGAACGATTTCTTTCGGGAGGCGAAATTGCGGAATACCATACATCAAAACACCACCAGCAGCGTGTAATGCCTCATATAAAGTCACATCATATCCAAGCTTTGCTAAGTCTCCGGCACAGGTAAGACCACTTGGACCGCTACCAATAATAGCAACTTTTTTATTTTTTTGGACAACTGTTTCTTTACTAACAACATCTAAATTATGTTCACGTGCATAATCTGCTGCAAAGCGCTCTAAACGTCCTATAGCAACAGCTTCTCCTTTAATTCCAAGTACACATTTACTTTCACATTGAGTTTCCTGCGGACAAACACGACCGCAAACTGCAGGCAAACTATTCTTATGTTTTAAAATTTCAATTGCTTCAGAAAAGTTTTCCTGTGCAATAGCATGAATAAAATTAGGAATTTCAACATTAACTGGACAACCCATAACACAGCGTGGCTTAGGACAATTAAGACAACGCTGTGCTTCATCTACAGCTATTTCTTTAGTATAACCAATCGCTACTTCTTTAAAATTTTTATTACGGACATCTGCCGGTTGTTCCGGCATGGCATTTCTCATTCCTCCACGCATTTGCAATGACCTCCACAGCTATATTCCATGGCTTCCTGATTTTTATACATCTGCTGACGCATAATTAAATTAGCAAAATCAACTTTATGGGCATCAAACTCTGGACCATCAACACAAGCAAATTTATTTTCACCATCTACCATAACACGACAGCCACCGCACATACCTGTACCATCTACCATAATTGTATTAAGACTAGCAGTTGTTTTTACGCCAAAAGGTTTAGTTACAGCTGCTACATTTTTCATCATAATAACAGGACCAATAGCAAGTACTAAATTAATTTCAGTTCCTGCTTCCAGCATTTCTTTCAAAGGCTCTGTAACAAAACCTTTACGTCCTATACTGCCATTATCTGTAGTAAGAATAATTTCATCACTAATTGCAGCCATCTTATTCTCCCAGATAACTAGGTTTTTATCTCTAGCACCTATAATAGAAATAACTTTATTGCCAAGCTCATGATACGCCCTAGCAATTGGGTAAACAGGTGCAACACCTATTCCTCCTCCGACAACAACAACAGTACCGAAATTTCCCATTTCAGAAGGCTGTCCTAAAGGTCCAGCAATATCTAAAATATCATCATCTTTATCAAACTGTGAACATAAATGTTTCGTAGTATTGCCAACAGCTTGAACAATTAAAGTTAGAGTGCCTTTATTACGATCAAAATCAGCAATAGTTAATGGAATGCGTTCACTGTATTCATCTGTACGTATAATAACAAATTGTCCTGGCTGACATTTATGTGCTACTAAAGGTGAATCCACAACAAATTCATATACGTCAGGTGCAAGGTTATTTTTGGAAATGATTTTAGCCATAATTTTCTCCTTAATTTTACTGCTGTTTCAAAAAATTATTTTAGCAAAAGCTTACGTGTACAGGCTTCTGCTTCTGCATAAATTTTTTCTTCGTCAAAAGTTAAAAGCTTACCGCCTTCGACAACTTTTTTACCAGCTACAATAACCGTATCAGCATCATTACTGCTGGCAGCATAAACAAGCTGTGACAATTTATTATGCCTTGGATACCAATACGATTTATGCATATCCCACAATACAATATCCGCTAGCTGTCCTTTTTCCAATAAGCCAAGATTTGCAAATCCCAATGTTTTTGCACCATCCACTGTTGCCATTTCCCAAGCTTTTTGTGCTGGTATGGCTAAAGGATTATAATCAACAGCTTTGTGCAACATAGCAACAGTACGACATTCTTCCAACATATCTAGGTTATTATTACTGGAAGCACCATCAGTACCAAGTCCAACACAGATTCCTTTTTCTAACATTGCAGGAATGGGAGCAATACCGCTTGCAAGTTTTAGATTACTTTGTGGATTATGTGCTACACGTACTTTTTTTGCTGCCATAATTTCCATATCTTCGTCAGTCAAATGTACACAATGTGCAGCAATTGTACCAAGTTCAAACATACCAAGCCTATCCATAAGTTTAATAGGAGTTGAGCCATGTTCTTTGATACAATTCTCCACTTCAAACTTAGTTTCACAAAGATGCATTTGAATTTCTGCATTATTGGCAGCAGCTTCTTTTATTACCTTTTCTAAATAATCTAACGGACAAGTATATGGTGCGTGCGGACCATATGTAATACGAATACGCCCTTCATCATAATTTTGCCAATTTTTTGCAAGAACAGTGTTTTCTGCTAATTTAACGTCTTTATCTGGAGCAACACCGATAAGACCGCGTGAAAGATTAGCACGTATACCTGTTTCAGCACATGCACGAGCAACATCCTCCATAAAAGCATACATATCAGCAAAACAAGTAGTTCCGCCTTTAAGCATTTCTGCTATACCAAGCATAGCTCCCCAATAAATATCATCTGCTTTCATTTTATCTTCAATAGGCCAAATTTTATTCTGCAACCAATCCATAAGTGCCATGTCATCTGCATAACTACGCAGTAAAGTCATAGAGACATGACCATGGGTATTGACCATACCAGCAGTTGCAAGCTTGCCTTTGCCGTCAATAACATCAGCATCAACCATATCAGGAGGCAATTCCTTAGCTACAGAAATAATTTTATTATTTTCAATAGCTATGTTATATAGCTCACCATTTGGAGTATGTAAAAGCTCTATATTTTTTATAAGTAATCTTTTCAAAATTACTACACCTCTTTAATTTTTCCTTGTTGCCGTTTTGAATAGTGCTGTTCATAAAAGTTATGCATAACAGTTATGTCAGCATTGCTTATTTCATACATTTCTGCTCCAGTAGACATACATATAACAGCTATCTTAGCTGATTTTTCTAAGATTTCTGCTGCAAGCAAAGCTTCCTGTAAATTTTTCCCCCAGCAAACAGCACCATGATTTGCTAAAAGCACTGCCCTTCGACCATCAAGTGCTTTTACAGCATTATCCGCTAACTCCTGAGTTCCGCACATAGCATATTCTGCACAATTTATACTTCCACCTATAATTTGTACAACATCTTCAATAATTGGGGGTATTCCTTTATGCATAACTGCAAGCACAGTAGCATAAACACTATGAGTATGAATAATAGCTTGTGCTTCTGGATATGCATTATAGATTGCTGTATGAAGCTTGCTTTCTGAGGAAGGTACTAATCTTCCTTCTAATATTTTTCCAGTATTATCAATAATCATAATATCATCTGGAGTAAGAAGCTCATAGCTATAACCAGAAGGTGTAATAGCCAGAAATTCATTATTTATACGACAGCTGATATTTCCCCATGAACCTGCAACTAAGCGTTTATTAATAAGTTCATGCCCTATTTTTACAATAGCATTACAAATACTTTTCTCCAATAATCGCTGCTTATCCATATTATTCTGCTGCTAAATAAGCTTTCTGTTCATCTGTCAGTGTATCAATACCTGCTCCCATAGCAGATAATTTAAGTGCAGCTATTTCAGTATTGAGTTCTTCTGGCAAGACATAAAGTTTATTCTCCATTTTTCCTTTATTTTCTAAAAGATATTTCATTGCAAGGAACTGCATAGCGAAAGATAAATCCATTATCTCAATTGGATGACCGTCACCACAGGCTAAATTAACAAGACGTCCTTCACCAAGCAAATTTAGTTTACGTCCATCAGACATAGTATAAGTCATAATATTTTTACGAACTTCATATGGTTGCTCTACGCTTAATTCTTCTAAATGATGCTTGTTTATTTCTACATCAAAATGACCTGCATTACACATTACTGCGCCATTTTTCATTACTTGCATATGTGATTTTGTAATAACATCTTTACAGCCTGTAACAGTAACAAAAATATCACCATATTTAGCCGCTTCCTGCATAGGCATTACTCGGAAACCATCAAATACAGCTTCAATTCCCTTAATAGGATCAACTTCAGTAACAATAACATTAGCGCCCAAGCCTTTTGCACGCATTGCTACTCCTTTGCCACACCAGCCATAACCTGCAACTACGACAGTTTTACCTGCTACTGACATATTAGTAGTACGCATAATTCCATCCCAGGATGACTGCCCTGTACCATAACGATTGTCAAACAAATATTTACAATAAGCATCGTTTACAGCAATCATTGGAAATGCCAGATGACCAGCAGCAGCTAATGCTTTCAAACGGTGCACACCAGTAGTAGTTTCTTCACTGCCACCTATCAGTTTGGCAATCAAATCCTGTCTTTCACCATGAAGCATATTTACAAGATCACCGCCATCATCAATAATTAAATCAGGCTCTACCTTTAAAGCTTCCCTCAAATACATATCATATTCTTCAACAGTGCAAGCATGTGTTGCAAAAACCGTAATCCCACTGTCAACTAATGCTGCAGCAATTTCATCCTGCGTAGAAAGTGGATTACTCCCTGTTACAACAACATTAGCACCAGCATTTTTAAGAACCATTGCTAGATAAGCTGTTTTTGCTTCTAAATGAATTGTTACAATCATATTAATACCAGTAAAAGGTTTTGTTTTACTGTATTCTTGATTCAACTGGTTTAAAAGAGGCATATATTCTTTAGCCCACGCAATACGTTGATGCCCTAAGGGAGCTAAATTAATGTCTTTGATAATACTTTTCATAAATATTTGTTTCCTCCTTTTAAGATAACAACACTAATATTATTAAATATTTCTTAACTTCTTTATATTTTCTACATATGGTGTTTTAATTATACCGTATTCTGTTATAATACCGCTTATTAAATCAGCTGGCGTTACATCAAATGCAGGATTAAATACAGGAATAAAATCTGGTGCTGTTTTCTCACTACGAAATCTGCGTACCTCATCTGATTTTCGTTCTTCAATGGGTATTTCAGAACCCGTAGAAATATTTAAATCAAAAGTACTTAAAGGAGCAGCAATATAAAATGGTATATTATGTGCCTTAGCTGTTAAAGCCAATCCATATGTACCTATTTTATTTGCTGTATCTCCATTTGCAGCGATTCGATCTGCACCAACAACAACCACATTTACGCCTTTTGTTTTCATTACCCACGCAGCCATATTATCGGTAATTAAGGTTACAGGAATTTTATCTTCTGCAAGTTCATAAGCAGTAAGACGTGCTCCCTGAAGCAATGGTCTTGTTTCATCAGCATAGACCATTGCAAGCTTACCTTGTTCATGCGCAGTACGTAAAACACCCAATGCAGTTCCCCATCCACAGGTAGCAAGTGCACCTGCATTACAATGAGTTAAAACAACAGCTTTATCTGGAAGTATAGCAGAACCATTTTCACCTATTTTGCGATTTACAGAAACATCCAGTTCATATAATGTTTCTGCATATAATTCCAGCTGCCCAATAATCTCGGATGGTGTTAATCCATCATTATATAAATGTATTGCCTTTGAATATTGTCTTTCAGCAGCCCAAGAAAGATTGACAGCCGTGGGACGAGCACTGATGAGTTCATTACGTACTTCCGCAAGTTCTTTTAAAAATTTGGAATCATCAGTACATTGACGTGCTCCCAATACCATGGCAAAAGCTGCCGCAACACCAATAGCCGGAGCACCACGTACTTCAAGACGTTCTATGGCTAATTTAACTCGTTGGAAATTTTCACATTTTATGTATTCTTGCTTTTGAGGCAGCAAAGTTTGATCTAAAATCAGCAAGCTATCATGATTCCAACACATTGTCTGCAACATAGCAAAATCTCCTTATATTTTAAATCCGCCAAATTCCTTCATACTACTACAACAGCCACAGTCTTCTTTTACGGGTTCACTATAACTAATAAACGAAAGAATTAACTGCTGCATATTTTTTATGCTTCGTCCCATTTCTTCAACAACTTCGCTATGAGATAGTGGTGTCGCTGAAATACCTGCCGCCATATTAGTAACAATAGAACAGTTAGTATAACAAATTTCTGCTTCACGTGCTAAAATAGCCTCCGGCATATTGGTCATTCCCACAACATCTCCACCTAACATGGAAAACATTTTTATCTCGGCAGCACTTTCAAAACGTGGTCCTTCAGTGCAAACATATATACCACGCTTATGAAAATGAATATCTGTTTTTTCTAAAATTTTAATTACTTTTTCTCTTAGAACAGGACAGTAAGGATATGTGAAATCACAATGGGCAACTCCACGTTCAGACGAATCATAAAAAGTATTAATACGACTTTTTGTAAAATCCAGCACATTATCACAGACAACAAAGTGTCCTGCTTTCATTTTTGGATTAATTGACCCGACTGCAGTAGTAGCAAAAATTTCTTCTGAACCTAAACTTTTTACTGCCCATATATTGGCACGGTAATTAACTTTATGCGGTGGAACAGAATGATCAACACCATGACGACTCACAAAGACAACTTGATTATTATACATTTCCCCAATATTACATAACGCCTGACCATAAGGCGTATCAATAATCTTTTTTTCAAATCCTTTCAAAAGATCAGGATTATCAATACCTGTCCCACCAATAATTGCAATTTTACGCATTCATTTCTCCTCCTTTGAATCAAGTATATCTATCAAAGAAATTAACTCCTCTGGGTTATTTATACTATAATCAGGTTTTCCCTCATCAAGAATTATCTGCCATGGGAAATAGCTGTAACGTACCGCAATAGTTGTAGTACCTGCTCTATTTCCACTTTGTAAATCAAAAGGACTGTCACCAACACTTATACATTCTTCTGGTTTAAGACCCAGCATATTACAAGCCTTCAGCATTGGTTCCGGATGTGGTTTACTTTCTTTAGTATCTCCTAAAGCAATAACTATATCTATATAGTCTGCAATCTGCAAACAATTTAAGCCTCTTTGCAACATAGGAGATTTTTTAGATGTAACAACAGCAATTTTTATACCTCGCTGTTTTAAGTGCTGTAAAGTACTTTTTACACCCAAAATAGGACGAATCATCTCATCGTGATGAGCGTTATTATAATCACGGTAAACTATACGCATTTCTTCAACAAGGTCTGGACTGCCTGAAAGCTTTATCATAGCATCTGCCAACGGTAATCCAAAGGTAGAAATTATATGCTGCCGTGACGGTACAATACCAAGAACAGTTTTACAAGTATGTTCAAATGTAGAAATTATAAGATCTATGGTATTAGCTAAAGTACCATCAAAATCAAAAAGAACTCCTTTAATGCTCATTAAACTGATGAAATCTCCTTAATTAATTTTTAAACATTTATACGAATATATCATACCATAAAATTTGAGTATTTTAAAGCAAAAGACTATTACACTACGATATCTGATGTATTCCCATAAAGTCATTTTAAGAGAATATCAATACAGATAAGAGCATAATAGTCTTTTATCTCATTTATCTTTTTTTGCAAACACTACTTCTTTGGGGCCATCGTTAACGGCATCTTCCGGTACAACGACATCGTCAAAACTTATACTACGTGTATGTATAGTGTGATTCCATTCATGTTCATTTCTATGCCACCAGCCAATAGCTGTAATAGGCACCCAACTGTAAATAAAAATTGGATACAATAATAGATAAAACCAAGATTTAAAGGAAGCACGTATTTTCCACAATACCGCTACTGGAAAAATATATTGACCAATACCAATGATTGTCCATACTTCCAATGGCAACACTTGGTATAAAATATTTGTATAGAATGGCTTATAGCTGTAAATATAGCTGCACAATACAAAGAAAGTTGAAATCATCAAGAAGTATGGCTGTATTAGGTTAACAGTACAGTCAAGAACTACCAAATTACGTTCTTTGAGTGCTTTTTTCAGCATTGGTAAAAGATAACGATTAGCAACATCAAAATGACCCTGAGCCCAGCGTACACGCTGATTCCAAGCAGCTTTGAAAGTAAGAGGTTTTTCGTCATAAATAATTGCATCATGAGCCCATGTGGTAGGAATTCCTTCCATCATAGCTTTCATAGTAAACTCCATATCTTCTGTTAAACAAGTAGCACCCCAACCATATCGTTTTAAAAGTTTACTGTCAAAGCACATACCAGTTCCACCAAGACAACAGCTTAGCCCCATATTATATTTAGCGAGATGCCATACATGATTAACAATCCAAAACGAAATAGAAAAAACTCCACTAATCCATGTATCTGTCGGATTTTTACAATCTAGATAAGCTTGGATAACTTGTTCACCATTACATAAGCGGCTATTCATCTCACGCAGAAAATCAAGATGAACCAAATTATCTGCATCAAAAATGCAGACACCGTCATATTGTCTTTCCATCTTAAAAAGCTTATCGAACATCCAATCCATGGCAAAGCCTTTACCTTTACCTGTTTCACTGAAACGTTCATATACAATCGCACCAGCATCACGTGCAACTTTGGCTGTATTATCGATACAATTATCTGCTACTACAAAAATATCATATAAATCATTATTGTAACGTAGCTTTTTTAAATTATCTACTAACTGAGCAATTACAGCTTCTTCATTATGTGCACAAACAATCATAGCAAAGGTTTTGCTCTCATCGTAAATTTTTACTTCTTTTTTCTTACCAAAAAGACCAAACCATGAAATAAAGAAATAATATACAGTAAAAAATATAATCACTAACTGTAGCGGTATCATGATTATATCAAAATACGAATTCATTACTATACTCCTTTTCTGCCTAAATAACTAAATTAAATCTATAAGTTACTTATTTTTACCAGTTGCAGCACGATAAATATGATTTATCATACCTGCTATTGTATAGGTGAACATTGCTACAAATGGCCAGGCAGTAGGTCTTTCATAGAGCATCACAGCACCGATAATTACAGCTATAATTACAGGCAGACGATACATTGGATTACCCTTGCCTTTGAAATCCGGAAACTTTACTTCACTGTACATAATGCAGGCAACAATCAGTGTTGTTATACCTAAAACAACTGCACTGAATTGAAATCCTGAAAGAACATATGTAGCAAGGAAACAAGCACCAGCTGGTATAGGCATTCCTTGAAAATATCCATGAACCACTCCTGTGTTGCAGTTAAAACGCGCTAAACGCAAACAGCCCCCTACAGCAAAAAGTGCTGCAATAACCTGTCCAATAAGATCTAATTCCTGTAACCCATACTGATAAATCATAATAGCAGGAGCTACACCAAAAGAACTCATATCACAAAGAGAATCCATTTCTTTACCAAAATCACCGCCGCCTACTCCAAGTGCACGGGCAGCGCGACCATCCAAAGAATCAAATATAACTGCTATAATAATAAATACAGCTGCATAGAAAAAATCTTCTTGAAAAGTTTTAAAAATAGACAGCACACCAAAAATAAGACTCATAGAACTAATGCTGTTAGGAATTAAACGTCGCCAATTCATTATGCCTTAATCCTCCCTACTACGGTTATGCCGCCAACTACTTTATCACCTTTACGAACCGTTATTTCTACATTTCTAGGAACTATAAGTTCTGTACTGGAACCAAATTTAATCATTCCATAAGTTTCGCCTTGTTTAAGGTTATGACCAACAGTTACCCAGGAAACAATACGTCGTGCTAACAATCCTGCTACTTGAATTACAAGAAAACGCATACGACCATTATCAATACCTATAGCATGCCTTTCATTTTCAAAAGAAGCACTTTTTTCATAAGCAGGTACAAACTGACCGCAGGTATAGCGTTGATATTTTATCTCACCATCTAATGGTGCACGATTAGTATGCACATTAAACACTGAAAGAAAGATAGTAAGCTTAAATGCAGGTTCATTCAGGTATTCATCATCAAATATTTCTTCTACACCCATAACTGTACCATCTGCTGGAGAATACAGTATATCTGGATTATATGGTAAACTGCGATGAAAATCACGGAAAAAATAAGCGAAATACACTGCTAAAACAACAGGTATTACTGCCCACACTGCTCCGAACAAACAATACACTATCGCAGCTGCAATTAAAGATACAATAATGAAAGGATAACCCTCTTTTACAATAAACATATAAAGCCTCGCTTTCCTGCGGATATTATTTTTTTATGGAATGAAAAAAAGATGGCTGCTCATTCCATCACTTAATTATAATACACATGACTTCTTTTGTCTATTTATAACTCTTATTTTCTTATAAAGTAAATGACGAAGAAAAACATAAATATGATATATTATATTCTTTCACAACAAAAAAGAACCAGTGTTTTATATCCAACTCAGCTGGTTCTCTTATTATTGTAAATAAAACTAATCTTCATTGAGTTCATAAAGACGTTTATATATTCCATTAAGCTTCATAAGCTCTTGATGCCTACCAGTTTCAGCAATTTCACCATTATGCAGCACTATTATTTTATCAGCATTAATAATTGTAGATAGTCTGTGTGCAATAATGAATGTTGTCCGATTCTGGGCTAATTTATCTAACGCCGTTTGTATCTGCTTTTCAGTCCTTGTATCTAAAGCTGACGTAGCTTCATCAAAAACCATAACTGGAGGATTTTTCAAAAAAGCACGAGCAATGGCTATTCGCTGTTTTTGACCGCCACTCAATTTTACTCCTCTTTCTCCTACACGAGTAGCATAGCCATCCGGCAATTCAGCAATAAAACTATCTGCTGCTGCCAAACGTGCAGCTTCTTTTATTTCTTCTGAGTCAGCATGAGTTTTTCCATAAGCAATATTGAAACTTACAGAGTCACTAAAAAGGAATACATCTTGCTGTACTAAACCAATATGATTACGTAAAAAGCTTTGGCTGTATTTACGTATATCTATTCCATCAAGCAAAATTCTGCCTTCAATAGGTTCATAAAAACGCAGTAGCAAACTAGCAAGAGTTGTTTTACCAGCGCCAGTAGCACCAACAAAGGCTATTTTTTCTCCAGGTAAAATATCAAGATTAAAGTTTTTTAATATAGGTTTATCGTTTATATAACCAAAGCTAACATTTTCAAATTTGATATGTCCTTTAATTTCAGCACTATTTATAGCATCATCTGCATCCTTAATATCTATTTTTTGCGCCATCATTTCGTTAAAACGATGAAATCCAGCCATACCTCTTTGATACATTTCTGTAAAAACGGTTAAGCGTAAAATAGGTTTCATAAACAAATTTACATACAAAAGAAAAGCAACAAAATCACTAAAAAGCAGCTTATTCATAGCTATCATTATTCCACCGCAAATAAGTACAGCTAAGTTTGTTCCATTTGTAAAAAAGTTTATACTGCCAGAAAAATAAGAAAGTATGCCAAAAGATTCTGTTCGTACCTTAAGCAAGGCATTACTTTTCTGCATAAAACGCTGTAATTCAAGATCCTCATTAGCAAAAGCCTTGACTAAACGAATTCCGCTTAAAGCTTCTTCTGCTTGAGCAGAAACTTCTCCTGATTTTTCACGACTACGACGAAAAGCCTGTTTCATTTTACGATTGATATAAACTGTATGAATTGTTTTTAAAAGTAATAATAAACTAATTAGACTTCCAAGATAAGGATTCATATACAACATCATAATCATTGTTCCTGCCATACTGATGCTGCATACGAGCAAATCATTAGGACCTCTAAAAGTTAATTCACTGATTTCTACTATATCGCTGGTAATACGTGAAAGCAGTTGACCTGTACGAGAGTTATCAAAAAAGCGAAAAGACATACATTCTAAATGAGCAAATAAATCTCTGCGCATATCATTTTCTATACCAGCACTCATAATATGTCCATAGTAATTTATGGCAAAAAGCAGAGCAAAATTTACTAAATAAAGTACAAGCATTATTGATGCCAAAAAGAGCATCCCAGAAATATTTTTTTCGGGAATTTCTACACTTAACAAATGCCGTACCATATAAGGAAAAAGCAAGTCTAATAGTGCTGCTAAGCACGATCCCAACAAAACTCCTATAAGAATTAATTTATATGGTCGATAATAATGAAAATATTTTTGCAGCATGCTGCAATCTTCACCTTCTCTCATCTAAAATTTAATTAATTTTCCATATATATAGTCTATAAGCTCCCATAAGTTTTCCCTGTGGAGTAAGTGCTGGCGCTTCTACTGCAGCCAAAGATTGCCCGTCAGGAGATATAGCAATAGCCTGGCATGGTCCTTCTGTAGGAAAAAAACTCTTCTTTTTACCTGTTGCCAGATCTAAAACTAAGGCTCCATGTGCCTTATAATTATGTGTACGAACATTACGACCCACAGCACAAGCAGCTAAATTATCTGCAAAAGCTACTTCTTCTATGGTTCCATCAGCCATATATTGATAATTAAAACTTCCATCCATATTAAAATTAAATATACTGTTATTGCTAGGATGTTCTACTGGTGTTGGCAATTGCCAGTTTTCTCTATTGAAAGTATTAATTGTTGTAAATATTACACCATACGGTGTAACAAATCCATCACGTCCACTGGCATTGATATATGCCTCATCTACTTGAGCAGGTTTAGAGATAACACGTAACCAAACGGTTTTCCCTTTTTCATCAAATAAAAAACCACGTCCATCACTTGTTGCTGCTGCCAAAAATTTACCATCTGCACCAAAATTAGGACTTCCACGCATAACCGTATTATCAAAAGGCGGCACAGGTGGAACAAAAGTTGAATCCAACAAATTACCTGTATTTTTATCTAACAAATACATTGTATCTTTATACTGCATTTCTTCACGAAAATCATAGGCCGATGTAGAAAATACTACTCTGCCATTATTATCATTAACGTCACACCAATTTATCCAGCTATCAATCACTTCGTTATTAGGAAACTTCCACAACAACTTGCCGTCAGCACTAATAGCCAACATTCTTCCATTATAGCCACGAACGCCATCTTTTCTCATAAGAAAACGATAAGTATTTGCATAAACATTATTTTCTTTGTCAGTAACAATATGGACAATAGATGGATAAGAACGTTGCGAAGCATCACTGCCAACATAATCAGCACCTTTATATTGCCACTTTATATCTCCTGTATGAACATTAACAGCAAAAATATTACCTTCTGGACTTTGCTCGCCAACTATAGCCAAGCTTCCGTCTTTCGTCAAAGCAAGAGAAACAAGTTTTCCTATGCCAAGTGAACGTTTCCATTTCTGCTGACCTTCTTCATCAAAAAGAAAAAGTTCACCTCTTTCTGTGCCAACAATCCAACCTTTTTCAGATTCAGCATAACGAACAACAGCTCTAGTAAAACCCATACGATCGTAGTTTTGCGTTGGAATATCACCTAAATAAATACTTACACCATTATTATCGCTATTTATATGAAAGTGATTCCACGGTGTTCTACTACCAGTAATCCAAAATAATGCACACCAAGAAACTAATAGCAACAACAGTGCCAAATAACCTTTTATTTTTTTCATAAATAAAGCACCGTCCAATCATATATTAAACGAAACATACCGTAATAATATCCCTGCTCAGATATTAAATAAATAATTTTACTGACTACAACACCTATAACCACTAAAAATAATGCTATACAACTAAATTTTTCTACTAACGGCCATTCCTGACTTCTTTTTTTGTTGCCAGCCAGAAAGAACCCTCTACTGACAACAGATAAAGCCAAGGTTTGAGCTCTGCGTAAACAACGTGCTAAAAGAGGTTTCGCAATATATGGTAAATGACGTAAAATAGCAGTTCTTCCGCTCTGACTGTCACTGCGAAGCTGCAATGCAGTAATAACTTCACCAGTTTCTGCAGCTAATACAGGTAAGAAACGAATTGCAGTTACCAGCATAAATGCCAGCTGAGGTGATAAACGCCATGCCAACAATGCTTGCAGCAATTGGCGAGGATCACTAGTCCAACATACAAAAAGTCCTAGAGTAAGCATACTTGCTGATCGCAGTCCTTGAACCGCACCATATAAAATACCTTCGCGATAAATAAATAAACCCCCAGTAAGCTGTCCCAAAAATCCAGTTTCCGGAGAAATCAGCACAAATAAAGGAGTTCGTGGCGTTTGTGCGAAAAATAGTGCCTGACTGAACATAGAACCCCATAGACCAAGCAACAATAAAATAGCAATTACTTTCCACTTATAAATAGATGTTCGTGCTAATAAATGCAGCAATAAAGTAATCGAAAATAAAATAAAGAGAGTTCGCGGATTATCTACTGTAATCATCAGAACAGCAAAAAGAAATAGAAAAATAAGTTTTGTTCGACCGCTTAAATTTTGCGCCCAAGCAGCAGCATCAGTCCCTTCCCAAAGTTGTCTTACGGACATAATACGTCACCCCCTCTACAGTAATACAAGGCGGTATACCTAACTGTTCACAAATAGACAACAATACAGAAGGAGTGAGTCCGCCATCAAGCAACAATCTGCTATTGCTTAATATATCATTACTATTATCATCAGCAATAATGACACCATCTTTTAAAACAATAACTCTGTCTGCAACTTGTGCCGCTAATTCAATATCATGAGTACAGATAAAAATACTGCCGCCAAGTGCTTTATAATGCAAAAGTAAGCGACGTATCTCATGCAGACTTTTTTCATCCTGTCCGGTTGTTGGCTCATCAAGTAATAGTAAAGAAGGTCTTTTTGCCAACATAGCTCCCAGAACTACCCTTAAACGCTGTCCTTTACTTAGTGCCAATGGAAAATCATCAGCATATTCAGTTAAATTTAACTGGCGTAATAGTTTATTTAAATCAGCTTCCGTAATTATCTTATTTTTCCAACATAATTCTTCTCTTACAGTATCAGCTAACAACATTAAATCTGGTTCCTGCCTAAGATAACCTATCTGTCCAAGGCAATCTTTTAAAGATTTCCCTGATAATTTTATATTTCCCTGAACTGCTTTTGTAAGTCCTCCAAGCAAATTCATTAAAGTACTTTTCCCAGCCCCGTTAAAACCCATAAGAGCTGTAATTTCACCAGCAATCAAATTAAAATTTAAATTTTTTAATGTTGGACACTTAGCGCCAGGATAAGTATAAGATAAATTTTCTACACTTAATAAAATATTTTTTTTAGTAGTAAGATTCTGTTGTTTATGGACATGAAGAATTTCACACTCTTTTTGCAGCATATCTACAATACCCCTTTGAGAGGTTGTCAGCCGCGATAACTTCAATGCTCGGCACAGTTTTACAGTCTGTGGTTCACGAAGCCCCAAGTCTTCTCTGCCGGTAAGAATATCCCAAGCCTGTTCCATTATACCGTCATATATAATTTTACCTGCCTGCATAACTGCCAGTCGGTTAAAATAACTACACAGCTCATTAACACGATGCTCTATCATTAAAATAGCAATTCCTGCTTCTTTGTTTAAGCGTACTAAAAGCTGCATAAAACTTTGAACTCCTTGAGGATTCATTTGACTTACCGGTTCATCCAAAATCAGAAGCTTAGGTCTGGTAATTAAAATAGAAGCTAACGCCAATCTTTGTCGTTGCCCACCACTAAGCTTATGAATACTATAATCTTCAAATCCTGCAAGACCAACCATCCCTAAAGTTTCTTTTACTTTTTGTTCTATAATCGCTGGGTCTTCTCCTTGGTTTTCCAAAGCAAAACCCACTTCATCTGCAACAGTCATAGCAAATAACTGATCATCAGGTGACTGGTAAACAGTACCTACCAATTGACCTATTTTTTCCGGTGACCAAATAGTTACATCTTGTTTCTGAAGATAAATTTTTCCTCTTAGTTCACCACGCTCCTCACTGCCTAAAAGTCCGCTTATAGCTTTTATAAGTGTAGATTTACCACAGCCACTGCGACCTGCTAAAAGCAACATTTCTCCATCATCAAGCTGTAAATTAATATTATGCAAAGTAAACTGCTGCCTAGACGGATAGCGATAAGATAAATCTTCTATTTTCAGCATCACTATTCCCCCATTACCTGCAGAAGTTTATTCCCTGTCTTTGCGCCAAGCCAGGCACCTATACTGCTGTATACCAGTCCATTGACCAACATATATAATGCTAAGTACCAATCAGCATAATATAATCTATAAAAAAACATCATCTGTTCCAAATTTATAAAAGTTATCAAAGCATCTCCTACTCCTAAGGATATTGCAATAAAGAACAGATATCGCTTGCTAAGTACTTTCTGTCTATAAAAACCACTCATATAAATTATAAGTTCTAAAATAACGATGTTCACACAAACACTTAACATTCCCAATGGTGTAAAATGTCCAAACATTAATCCTGAAAGCATATATTTTACAAGATACATAAGGGCAAGTACACCTGGTGAACGAAAAAGTACCAATAATGCTACAACCAAAAGATACTGTAAGATTCCACTCAAAATACCAGTTACTAATCCTGAAAAAGGTCCCAAGAAAACGTGCAATAAGTCACCCATAACTGTTGTAGGTAACGTTATACCGCCAAAAGCAAGAGCAGCAAATAAAGCTACTGTTATTGCACCTTTGGCACCTATTTGATATATGCACTTTTTCAATTTATAACTAAAAATAATCATTACAAAAAGACAAACAAACGAAAATCCTACAGCAAATATTCCTATGTTATGCTTTTTAGCAATAGTAAGAGGTATTTCCTGTATTTTTTCCTGTTCGTTACCACTGACAGCTACACGCAAAGTGTAGTCACCTTCAAGAATTGTAAAATAATCTACATAAAGAGGAATTATAAAAGTTTGCGCTGGTTTTCCATCTAAAGAAATCAGTGCTGTAGTTTCATCAATATTTCCTGTTTCTCCAGCCCATCCATGCTCAGAATCATCATTATTTTTTCCAGCTGTACATAAACCAGGCATAATCTTTCCAGTTGTTTTATCAAGTAATTGAGCTTTAAATTTTAACATTCGCACATCACGTTGAGGATTGCGCATATCCAGCAAAAGAAAAGTTGCTGGGTGGTTAAAAACAGCAGACCAGTTAGTTGCTCCATCACCTGTCATACGATTGCGAAAACCTTCCAATGTAGTATCTCGAATATAAACCACACCATCTTCAGCACGATCATCTTTATTGCCTAAATTGTCTACAGGTACAATTACACTTTGAATATACCAGTTAAAATCCTTCTTTTTATACTTCTTTTCTTTATTAACGATTTTAGCAGAAGATTCACTATTATCCACAGCATCATACTGAAACTCCATTTTTTTGCTTTCTTGCCAACCGTTATTGCTGCGTATTTCAATAAATATTTCTTTTTTTCCACTTGTTAAGCCATCATTAGGACGAATATATAAAAGATCAAAAGTATGTCCATAATCTGCTGGTAAAATCCAATCAGCTACAGCAATACCACGACCGTCTTCTTCACTAAGCTGCCATTTACTATTTGGTAAAGCAAAAAAACCCTCTGGCAATGTCACTTTTAATTGAGCATTTTGTTCATAAGGAACATCAAAAGCAGTAATATTAACATATAAAGGCATTGTACTGCCACTATGTACAAGCTGAGTTTCCTGCTTATCAAGATTATATGGATAAACAACATCGAGGTTCATTCCCGCCAAAGCTACCTGCGACCATAACAGTATAAATATAGTTAAAATCAAAGTTTTTATTCTCATATATAACACCTAAGCAAAGCATATTTTTTGCAGCAATACAGCTTCATCTTTCTTGGTTTTATCATCCACACGTGTTGTAATCTCAA
This sequence comes from uncultured Phascolarctobacterium sp., assembly GCA_964630355.1. Lineage (GTDB taxonomy): Bacteria > Bacillota > Negativicutes > Acidaminococcales > Acidaminococcaceae > Phascolarctobacterium_A. Next base: position 15,419 of record CAZVSX010000016.1, on the reverse strand, counting down.
AATTGTTATTTATAGGATTACGGCTTACTGCAATATCTGCTGCATAAGCTTTGCTGAGAAGCCGCTCAGTAAAAACAGTATCCGGAGAACCATCAGCTAAGAGCTGTCCTTCGCCCAACAAAAGAATACGGCTGCAATACTTAGCAGCAAGATTAAGCTCATGAACAACCATTAATACAGTTTTCCCCATTTCTGCTAACTGTTTAGCGAAACGAAAAATTTCTTCTTGATATACCATATCTAAACCTGTTGTTGGTTCATCTAAAAACAATATTGGTGTTTGCTGTGCTAATACTTTTGCTAATAAAATACGTTGCTTTTGTCCACCAGAAACTTCCGTTACAGGTGTATTAGCAAGCTCTTCTGTCCCAGTATAGGCCATGCAGTCCAATGCTAATCGTTTATCATCTTCACTTTCTTTTTCCCACCATTTGAGATAAGGATAACGTCCAGCCATAACAATATCCTGACCTGTATATCCAAAACCTACTTCTACGTGCTGTTGTAAATAAGCAACTTTACAAGCCATTTCTCTATCAGTATATGTTTCAAGCTCTTTATTAAAGAAACGTATTTCCCCTTTTTGTTTCGGCAGTATACCACGGATAGTTTTCAATAATGTACTTTTACCTGCCCCATTACAACCAATAATACCTACAATTTCTCCACTGCTTATACTAAAAGAAACGTCACGAATAACACAGTGCTTATCATAACCAAGGGATAAATTTCTTACATCTATTACAACTTCTCTCATGTAATATCACCTCATAAAATTTTAATTTACAGTGATAATAAGCCTCATACAGGTATCGGCAAGTTATAAGAGGCTTATAAATTAAAAGAATATACAAAATATAATTATGCTCAATCTAGTATATTATACCACATAGTTTTTTACACTACAAATAGAAAAAACACCAGTCTAAAATAATTAAAAGACTGATGTTTATAAAAAAATAAAGCCTTCACGCTATACCGTAAAGGCCTAGATCCGAAATGGTCGGAGCGGCGGGATTTGAACCCACGACCTCTTCCACCCCAAGGAAGCGCTCTACCAAACTGAGCCACGCCCCGAATCACAAGAAGTATTATACAACTTTAAAGTAAAATTGTCAACTAATTTTATATAATTTTTACACCCTCTGTATCCAAATCAAGAATATGATAAATAGCCTTTTCATTATTTGCAGCAAATGCTTTTACCATTGCTCTTCCAATAATATCACAATCTAATTCCGGAGCAGCATAAGCCATAACAGTAGAACCTGCCCCACTAATAATAGCATTATAAGCTCCTGCATCTTTTGCAGCTGAAAAAACATCAGCCAATCCTGGTATTAAATGAGAACGATAAGGCTGGTGCAATTTATCATTCAATGCCATTTGCAAAAATTCATAATGTCCTCCTAAAAGAGCACCTACAAGTAAAGAAGCACGCGAAATATTATAAACAGCATCTTTATGCGATACAGTTTCTGGAATTGCCTGACGTGCTAATATGGTAGGTAGCTTTCTTTCTGGAACTACAGCAATAAATTTTAAAGGTTTAGCCGGCAGCAAACGCAACGAATGTGCTTTTTCCTGCTCCATATAACTTATAGTAAAGCCTCCATAAATTGCCGGAGCAACATTGTCCGGATGCCCTTCTATTTCAGTTGCTATATCAAGAAGTTGTTCTTTACTATAATAATTGTTGCACAAGGCATTAGCAGCATACAAGCCTGCAACAATAGCACTTGAACTGCTGCCTAATCCTCTTGACATAGGAATACGATTATTCATGGATACTTTTAATGCAATACGTTCATTGTCTGTAATCTTATTCCAAACTTTAAGAAAACTTGCAAATGCCAAATTACGTCCATAAGGTTTAAGATATTCTGCACCCTCTCCGATAACGTTCAGTTGGAAGCCCTTTCCATCTACAATTTCATAAGTAAGATCATTATATAAAGTGCAAGCTAAACCCAACGTATCGAAACCTGGACCACAATTAGCTGAAGTAGCTGGAACACGAACTGATACTTTCTTCATTTGCCAACTCCTTAAGCCAATTGGCTGTCCTCTACACGAATTACACAACTGATTTCTTCAACAACTGGAAGTACCCGCAGAATCTGCAAAGCCATTTGCAAATTAGCTTCTGAAACGCTGTGCGTAATTACTACTATTTCCGCTTTACTGCTCAATACATCATTTGTTTGTACAACATTTCTAAGGCTTACATTCTGAGCCCCAAAAGCAGCTGCAATAGCAGCAAGAGCCCCTGGTTTATCTGCCACTTGCAAACGAATATATGCAGGTGCAGACATTTTATCAGGAGGACATAATTTCTTTTCCTCAAAGCAAGTGCAACTTATGCGACCAGTTGATTTATACTGCATATTACGTGCAATATCAATAATATCGCTACAAACTGAACTTGCTGTCGGCAAACGGCCGGCACCAAGTCCCAAAAACATTGCTTCTCCAATAGCATCACCATTAACAAAAACTGCATTATAAACACCGTTAACACCAGCAAGCGGATGTTCCAAAGGAATCATGGTAGGATTAACACGTAAGCTAACACCATTTTCAGGATCATTTTTAGCTATAGCCAACAGCTTTACTGAATAACCAAGATTAGAAGCATACTTTATATCACAAGCTTTAATATTTTCAATACCTTCTACATATACATCATCAAGACTAAAGCGTGTATTAAAAGCAATTGCTGCTAAAATAACAATTTTGCGAGCTGCATCCAAACCACCGACATCAGCAGCAGGATCAGATTCTGCATAACCTTTAGCCTGAGCTTCTTTTAAAACTTCATCGTAATCGAGATGCTCATTAGCCATTTTAGAAAGCATATAATTGGTTGTGCCATTAACAATACCCATAATAGAAGTTATTTTATTGGCTGCCATACTTGTTTTCATTGGACCTATTATAGGAATACCACCGCAAACACTCGCTTCAAACATGAAATCGCAATTATGCTCATGTGCTAAAGGAAAAAGTTCTGCTCCATATTTCGCCAAAACATCTTTATTCGCTGTAACCACATGTTTACCATTCTTAAATGCTTGTGCAATAAACTCCTTTGCTGGATGCTCACGGCCTAATAATTCAACAATAATATCAATATTTTCATCATTTAATACTTCATCAGCATTATCTGTAAAATAATATTTATCACCATATTCAGCCTGCAAATTGACTGCATTGCGATCCAGCACTTTAGTAATCCTTACGGGCATTCCAACTTCTTTTGCAATTTTATCTGCGTTTTTTTCTAAGACTTTCAGTACGCCACCGCCAACGGTACCAGCTCCTAAAAGCCCAACATTAACGAAGTCTTTCATTTCTACCCCTCCATCACAAATATATACTAACCTCAAAGATTGTTATACCTGACCTAAAACTTCCAAGCGTTTTACTCCGTCGATCATACGAAGCTTGTCCAGTAAAGCTTCCAAATCGACAGTCAAATGTTTAGTTTCGATAGAAATGGTAGTATTCGCAACTCCCTGCAAAGGAATTCCTTGATTAATAGTCATAATACTACCAGAATCATCAGCAACAGTATTAAGAACTTTTGAAAGAACACCAGATTTATGTTCCAGCAAAAGTGATAATGTAATGATTTTTTCTTTACTTGCTTCATAAAAAGGGAATACAAAATCCTTATATTTATAATAAGCACTGCGGCTCAAACCCATTTTCTCCACAGCTTCATTAATAGTTTTAATCTCTCCACGTTTTAGAATTTCTTTTACCTTAATAGTTTTCTTAATAGCTTCCGGAAGAATTTCTTCGCGAACTAAATAAAATGTTGATTTTTCAGTCATTATATTGTCCTCCTTATCTATACACAACTCTTTGTTTATTATACCACTGTTCATTTGAAAAATACAAATGATTTTTATGTAAACTATTTACAATGCCAAGTACTTCTTAATTTGTCTACAGTTAATTTACATTTTTTTAATTAATCTGAAGTTATTTTTAAATTAAGTAACATTATATTCTTTAGTATTTCTGTTATATGCGTAAATAACCGAAACATATAAAATATAATGTACACTCTAATCTGGCTGATAATTTTTATACTTTTCAAATTAAACGTACTATAATATCATCTGACAAGAAAGGCTCTATGTTTCTGAAACAGAATACATAGAGCCTAAAATTTTATTAACAATTATTTAGTTATACTTTTAGCATTGCCTGGTTTAATTTTACTTTCCGTTCCTGTTAATAAGCGATGTATATTGTCTTTATGCCTAATAACAACAAAAAAAGCAGCAATTACTGAAAATATCACATATGACATAGGATAATTAAAATACCAAGCTAAAAGCGGTGTGCAAATTGCAGCAACAATAGACCCCAAAGAAACGAACCTAGTAAACAGCACAAGTACAAACCAAACTGCAAAACTAGCTACAGCAACTTTAGGCATCAGAAAAATCAACAACCCCAATGCTGTTGCAACACCTTTTCCTCCCTTAAAGCCTAAGAATAAAGAATAGTTGTGCCCAAGAAGAGCTCCCAATGCTGTAACAACATTCAACAACGAAGATTGAAAACAATGATTCATAACTGCTACAGCAACAATTCCCTTTAAAGCATCTGCTAGTAATACTAATACAGCAGTTTTGGTACCTACAGTACGAAATACATTTGTAGTGCCAATATTTTTACTGCCATAATTTCGTACATCAATTCCATGAAAGGCTTTTACTAACCATAACCCACTTGGAATAGAACCGCAAAAATGTCCTAAGAAAAATCCCAGCACATAATATAATATACCCACCTCATTAAACATCAAAATCACCTAACTTCGTTTATTCGTCTTCATTTTTTCCACGGATAATCATTTGAATAGGCGTTCCTTCAAAACCAAAAGACTCACGTAATTTATTTTCCAAATAACGTTGATACGAGAAATGCATTATTTCAGGCTCGTTAACAAAAATAACAAAAGTTGGCGGTTTAATTTTTACTTGAGTAACATAAAGAATCTTTAAACGCTTACCTTTTTCTGTAGGCGGTGGATTGATTGCTACTGCATCTTCTATTACCTGGTTTAAAATACTTGTAGAAATGCGCATAGCATTTTGTTCAGCAACATAGGAAATTACTTCCGGCAAACGATGAATGCGTTGTTTAGTTACTGCAGAAACAAACATTACTGGTGCATATTGCAAAAAGACCAATTCTTTTCGCAGTGTTTCTGTATAACGCAAAGTAGAAGAACTGTCTTTTTCATAGAGTTCCCATTTGTTTACTACAAGAATAACTGCCTTACCAGCTTCATGTGCATAGCCAACAATACGTTTATCCTGTTCAGTAACACCTTCTACGGCATCAAAAACCATTAAACCAACATCACTGCGGTCTACAGCACGCAAAGAACGCATAACACTATACTTTTCTATAGGCTCATCAACTTTAGCTTTACGACGCATACCAGCAGTATCAATAAACAGATATTTTTGTCCATTTCGCACTACCGGTGTATCTATAGCATCGCGAGTTGTGCCTGCAATATCACTAACAATAGAACGTTCCTCGCCTACTAAAGCATTAAAAATAGAAGATTTACCAACATTAGGTCGTCCAATTAAAGCAACTTTTATTTCATCATCATCATCTAATTCATTCTGCTTTTTATCTGCTGGAAATTTAGCTACAACTGCATCAAGCAAATCACCTAAACCCAAATGATTAGATGCAGATACTGGTATGGGATCACCAATTCCAAGATTATAAAATTCAAAAGTATTCATTTCTTGTTTAGGTGAATCAGCCTTATTAACCGCTAGTACAATAGGTTTTTTTGATTGACGCAAAAGCCTTGCAACATCAGCATCTTCGCTTGTAATGCCTGCACGTGCATCACAGACAAATAAAATTACATCAGCTTCTTTAATAGCAATTTGTGCCTGCTGTCGAATCGAAACAGCAATAGCATCAGCATTCATAATTTCAATGCCGCCAGTATCAACCATCATAAATTCGTGATCCAACCATTCAGCTGTTGCATACAACCGGTCACGTGTTACACCCGGTGTATCCTCAACTATGGAAATCCTACTGTTGGCAAAAATATTAAATAATGTTGATTTACCTACATTGGGACGTCCAACTATAGCAACTATAGGTTTAGCCATAATCAAATCTCCTTACATCATAATATATTTTTATTCTTCTATCTATCAATCTTTTGTAAAATCTAAAAATAAAAAGTTTCTTCATTTAAAATATAATTTGCTAGTTCTTAAGTTTAATGATCAATACCATTACGGGAAGAAACTCCTTTATGAAAATAATGTTTAACTTCCTGCATATCAGTTACTAAATCAGCAGCTGCTATCAACTCTTGAGGCGCTCCACGACCTGTCAAAATGATTTCCATGCTGCCCTTATGCTGTTTTAAAAATTCAACAACTTCAGAAATTGGCAACATTTTTGTCAATAGTACAATATTCAGCTCATCTAAAATAATAATATCTGCGGCATGATTGCTGATAGCTTGTTTCGCAGTTTCCCACCCATCTCTGCACAATTGCAAATCCACCAGATCAGGATTACGAAAATTGACAAAAGCATCGCGACCAACCTGCTTTAACGTAAACCAAGAAAAATTTTTTACTGCTCTTGCTTCGCCATAATCTGGATCATCTTTTAAAAATGAAAACATTAATGTGGTCATACCATAACCAGAAGCACGTAATGCCACACCTAAAGCAGCAGTAGTTTTCCCCTTTCCGGTTCCTGTATATATCTGCAACATTTGTACACCTATCTTTCCAACAGCAAATGCAGTAATTCTTTTGCACCTTTAGCGATTTCTACATTTCCAGAGCAGCTTTTTTTAAACTCTTCCAAAGACATATCATCTAAAAATAAGTTATCACTATTTAAAACTACATCCGGAAGAATTATTTGTTTACCCTGCACAGTATGCAAAATATCTTCACCTGTCAAAAGACCTGTAACATTTACCTTACCGCCAAAAAAACGATTAGGCACAGCAACAAAACAATGCTGTGTACCAAATTGTTTATTCAGTTCCTCCATCAATGGATGCAATATTCTATAAGCACTTTCACCTACAGGAATAACAGCTGGTTCAGCCGCATGGTATTTATCCAACTGTCGTAAAGTTTCATACCACTCTTCAATAAAGTTACGCGTTAAACCTATACCATTTTCTAATTGTGGAAATCCATCATACCATTCTGCCGACGGCAGCTCCATATCTGCCAGTAAATAAAATTCATCACCAAGATAAATAAAAGTACTTCCTATCTCTTCACGACAACGTTTCTGCCATTTTGTTACTTGCTCAACAAGCACTGCTGCCTGCTCTTTCGTAAAACTTTCCAGTTTAGGCAGATGTTCACGATGCTTAGTTGTTCCTACTGGTACAACAGCCATAGTCAATACATTTGGATACAATTTGTATAAATCATAAAAGCTTTTTTCTAATATATCACCATCATTATACCCTGGACAGCAAACAATCTGCGTGTGTACCTGTATACCAGCATCAAACAACCTATGCAGTTTTTCCATTAACTGACCTGCAAAGCGGTTGTTCATCATCTTGCATCTTGTATTTGAATCAGTAGCATGGACTGATATATACAATGGACTAAGATGCGTATTTATAATACGCTCAAAATCAATATCTTTCATATTAGTTAAAGTTATAAAATTCCCATAAAGAAAAGAAAGCCTGTAATCATCATCACGCACATAAAGACCTTTTCTCATTCCAGGAATCATTTGATCAACAAAACAAAAAATACACTTATTATAACAAGTTGCTACTTTATCGAATACTGCCGACTCAAATTCTAAGCCTAAATCTTCATCGGGATATTTATCTATGTGTACCTGTCGATGTGTACCATCTACAGCTTCTATTTCTAGTTCTACTTCATAATCAGAAGTATAAAAACTTAATTCAATTATATCCTTAACCTGTACACCATCAATACTATATAACTTCTCACCAGTCTTTATACCGGCAAGAGCAGCTAAACTATTTTTGCGTACATTACTGATAAGTCCTAGCATTACAACTCCTTAAAAACTTAGATAATAAATTGTAAAGAATTTAGTCGTCTAATAATTATAACATATAAAATGGTTAATTGCAAAATAGGAGCCTTACTGATAATTTTTCACATAAAAATTAATATTTAACTTTATCTATAATCTGTGATACAATATTTTTTATAAGTATTCACAAGCTAAATATCTAATTGGAAGGAGCTTTTTATGATGAAGCGAAGTGAAAAATTTCGCCAAGCTAACCGTGAAGCTAAAGCAACTGTTACTGCAACTTTAGCAGTAATTATTTTTTGGTACTTGGCAGGCTTTGGACTGGCAGAAGCAGATATTTCTTTCTGGCATACTCCGCTTTGGGTTTGGGGCGGCTGCGTAGGAACATGGATTTTCGCCGTCCTAATAACAATATTTCTAACAAAGAAAGTATTCATTAATTTCGACCTTGATGAGCATAAGGAGGAATTCCATGAATAGTTTTATCAACCTTGTTCCAGTATTGATTTTTTTATTTGCTATGCTGGCTATAAGTGCCTATATTCAACGAACATCTAAAGAAAATAGACAAAAAGATTTTGCCAAAGATTATTTTATCGGCGGTCGTACTCTTGGCGGTTTTGTTCTGGCAATGACTACAGCTGCTACTTACAGTAGTGTCAGCACCTTCGTCGGCGGTCCTGGTATGGCATGGGTTATAGGCTATGGTTGGCTTTACATGGCTATTGTTCAAGTAGTTGTAATTTTTCTTGTATTAGGTGTTTTTGGTAAAAAAATTGCACTTATAGCACGCGAAATTGACGCTGTAACAATTATAGATATATTGAGGGCTCGTTATCATTCCGATTTTCTTGCTAATTTATCAGCTCTTGTAATTGTTTCTTTTTTCTGTGCTACTATGGTAGCTCAGTTTGTTGGAGCAGCCAAACTTTTTGAAGCAGTAACAGGTTTTTCTTATATAACAGGTTTAACAATGTTCGGATTAATAGTTGTTTTTTATACTACCATAGGTGGTTTTAAAGGAGTAGCTATTACCGATGCCTGCTGCGCTGTTGCTATGATTATGGGAATGTGTATACTTATGGGTGGAATGATGCATGCCGGCGGCGGTTTTGAAAAAATAATGTACTATATTTCTACCCAGCATCCTGATATGTTAGAACCATTATCACGAGGTAAAATGCCAATATCTCTTTATATAAGCCAATGGCTGCTTGTTGGTATATGTACACTGGCATTGCCTCAGTCCGTAGTACGAGGTATAAGTTATAAAGATACCAAAGCACTGCACCGCGCTATGATTATAGGAACTATAGTAATCGGTGCCATGACATTAGTAGCAACTTGGATAGGTGTTATAAGTAAAGGAATTCTCACCGATACAATTACTACTTATGGAAACAGCGTAGATAATATTATGCCGTTAGCAATAGTAAAAAGCCTTTCTCCTTTTTGGGCAGGTGTTATAATTATAGGTCCAATTGCAGCTACAATTTCTACAGTTTCATCTTTACTCCTTGCCTCATCATCTTCAATAGTCAAAGATGTTTATATGAATATCAAAGGAGAAACTAATAAACAACTTAGTAATAATCAAATACGTTTTTATAGTTTAGCCGCTACTATTATTTTAGGCATCTTGGTATACATCATAGCAATAAATCCACCAAGTGTTATTTGGCAAATTAATATGTTTGCTTTCGGCGGTCTTGAAACAGCATTTTTCTGGGTTTTGATTTTTGGTCTTTTCTGGCCAAAAGCTAATAAATATGGTGCAATTGCAGCTATGTGCGGCGGCGTATTAATATATTGCCTAACCATGACATTAAAAATAAAATTTATGAGTCTGCATCAAATAGTAATAGGCATTGTTTTATCCCTTATTTTATTCATTATAGGCAATAAATTTGGAAAAACAGTTGATGAAAAAACTTTACGTGTTTTCTTTCCTGAGCGTTTTGATGATTAAAAAATAAACAACAATTTAAAAGAGACTTTACTTATCTGTACAAATCGAACTCGTAAAGATTAGGTAAAGTCTCTTTTTTAGTTTTTACAGTAACTAAAGATTGATAGCAATGCAAAACTTTAAACTTGATTATTCGCTTACTCTAAGATGCTGTGCTTCACCTTGAGCAAATATTTCACCATAAGCTAGATATGCTATCTCCTGAACACCAAAAACAAAATCTTGAGAGCAATTATAAATATATCCTTCCTTAGGATAAAACAACTGATTAGTTTTAATTGCTTTCATCGTTTGTAATGATTGATCATCCAAAAACTCTTTATTATATTTATCTATATCAAAGGTTTTATGATTATTATATACAGGCATAATTAAAAAATCTGGATTTATTGTTACTAACATTTCCTTTGTCAAAACCTGTCCATTCTTTATTCCTGCTGCAGACAAACCATTAATCACACCAGCTTGCTTACACATATCATCAAAAATACAACCTTCTCCACCATATGATGTCATAAGTGAAATTAACACCAGACTTTTTTTCTGTTTAATTTTTAAATCAGCTAATTTCTCTTTAATTTCTTTTAATTTATTATTCATTGATTGTATCAACTGTTCGCCAGAAGCTTTTCTATCTAAACTGCAAGCTATCGTATTAATGTTTGACTGAATATCTTCTAATGTTACAGGTCCTTTTAATACTACAACTTTTAAGCCTAATGCACGTAAATTTTCTATGCGATTCATATCAATCCAATCATAAACAAAGATAACATCAGGTTTAAGTGCTATGATTTCTTCTATTGAGGGATTCTTAATTTTATATGATATTTTCTTTGCTTGTTTTACAATATTACTGCTTACTGGATCATCTGCTAAATAATTGACTGCAACAAGCTTATCTTCTAATCCCAACCCCATTACAATAGCATCACTGCTCATTGCTAATGTTAAAATACGCTGAGGAGCTTTTGCAAATACTGTTGTTACACCAGTTTCATCTGTTATTTTATAATTACTGCTTTCCGTATTTTCAGCATCGATAAACTTACCACATCCTGTTGAAAGCATTAACAATAACCCCAATAATAAAAGAATCTTCTTCATATAAATACCTTCTTGTACTTAAACTCATAAAAAAACTGCCGCCTATAAAGCGACAGTTTTTTATAATTTATTTAGCAGTGTTGATATTGGCAATAACCTCTTCTGTGAGATCTTTGCCGCCAAATACCATAGCATTAGCATTTACTACATTCTCAATACCATTAGCCTTAGCAACTTGACCAATAGCTTTGTAAATCTTTTCGCGAATAGGCTTCATTAAAGACTCTTCTTTCTTATCTACCTGAGCAAGTAATTTTTCACTCAATTCACGTTTACCCTTATCATCCAGATTAGGAGCTTTCTGATTAAATTCAGACTCAGCTTTTTGACGTTCCAAGTCAATTACACTCATAGTAGTCTTAATATCAGGATAACTACGGAATATACGCTCAACGTTAACATATCCCAAAGTTTCAGCTGCAAAAGCACTAGTCACACAACCTAAAGCCAAAACCAAAGTCATTATCAGTGTAAGCAAAGTTTTTTTCATTAAACAGTACCTCTTCTCATTAGTTTTTTATAGCATTATGATACCTTATTTTTACAAAAAAAGCAATATATACTATTTATATTATACTAATATTTTTTTCAAAAGCCACATTACAACCCTAACTATCAAATATAACTAAGCTTATTTTACCATTCCAGTAATAACATCGTAAGCAGCTGCCAGTGCTTCATCAACCTTAGTTATATCTTTAGCACCAGCTTGTGCCATATCAGGACGACCACCGCCGCCACCGCCGCAAAGTTTAGCTACAGTTTTAACGATATTACCAGCATGAACGCCTTTAGCAACAGCTTCTTTAGTTGCCATGGTTAATATATTTACTTTACCACTTATAACAGCAGCCAAGACAATTACTCCACCAACTTTATCACGCATTTGGTCTCCCAAATTACGTAAAGCATCAACACTATCAGCATTAACCTTTTGAATTAAAACTGGTATACCATTTGCATCTTTTACTTGATCTGCAACATTACTTACTTGTGCTTTAGCTATTTCAGAAGCTAATTCTTCAATTTTTTTATTAGCAGCTCTTAAGTCTGACTGTAATATTTCCAAACGACCAGGTACATCACAAGTACGACATTTAAGTTCTACAGCCATTGTCTTTACCATATCTTCAATAGCTTTTACGTGTACTACTGCACCACGTCCAGTTACAGCTTCAATACGTCGTACTCCTGCACCGCTTGAACCCTCGCTGACAATTTTAAACATACCAATTTGAGCAGTATTGTCAACATGACTGCCACCGCAAAATTCCATAGAAAAATCAGGTACAGTTACAACACGAACTATGTTACCGTATTTTTCACCAAATAATGCAGTAGCTCCTTTTTTCTTAGCTTCTTCTATAGGTAGTTCCTCAATTTGTACATTTCTTCCTAATAAAATCTGCTCATTTACAATTGCTTCAACCTGCTTTAATTCATCATCTGTAACTTGAGAAAAATGAGAAAAGTCAAAACGCAAACGGTCAGGACCTACATAACTGCCTGCCTGATTTACATGGTTTCCTAAAACTTGTTTTAGTGCAGCATGCAAAAGATGTGTTGCTGTATGATTACGAGCAATATCCATCTTACGTGCTTTATCTACAGCAAAAGCCACATTTTCATTCACAGAAACAGTACCCTCAGTAACAGTACCAAGCATAATTACTGCACCATCTGGAAGTTTTTTTGTTAAATGTACATCAATTATGCCAGTTGGGGCTGTAATAGTACCAATATCACCTAATTGACCACCGCCTTCAGCATGAAAAGCAGTAACATCACAAATCACTGCTACCTCAGTACCATCAGATGCATTTTCTATTGGCTGTGCATCACGTGCAGGATACAACTTAACAATTTTAGCATTAACAGCAGATTCATCTACTTTAAGAGCAGCAACATCAATGCCGCTGGTATTATAAACTACAGGACGTCCATCTTTATCATTACGAGCATCGCGTGCCATTTGACGCTGTACTTCAAGAGCTTTTTCAAAGCCTTCCTTATCCATACTCATTCCCTGCTCTTCCAGAATTTCTTCTGTAAGCTCCCAAGGGAAACCAAAGGTATCATTCAACTTAAAAGCCGCATTACCATCCAAAACAGTTTTGCCGGAAACTTTCAGTTTCTCGATTTCTTCATTCAAAAGCTCGCAGCCTTGTTTTAAAGTACGCAAGAAACTTGTTTCTTCCATTTCTACAACTTTCTTTATGAAGTCAGCCTTCTCAAGTAAGTTGGGATAAACATGTCCAAACATATCTAACACAACATCAACAGCTCCAACAAGGAACATCTCGTTGATACCGATAAGTCTAGCATGACGAATAGCACGGCGTAAAATTCGGCGCAGTACATAACCGCGACCTTCATTAGAAGGAAGAATACCATCACCAATCATAAAAGTCATACTGCGAGCATGGTCAGCTATAACTTTAAGTGATACATCTGTATCTTTATGCTTACCATATTCCACATCAGCAATTTTAGCAGCATATTCAATAATAGGGAAAATCAGATCCGTTTCAAAATTTGATGGTTTACCTTGAACAACACTTGCCAAACGCTCTAAACCTGCACCTGTATCAATATTCTTATTTTTTAACGGCGGATAAGTTCCATCCGGCATCTGATTAAATTGAGTAAACACCAAATTCCAAATCTCTAAGAAACGGTCACAATCACAGCCGGGAGCACAGGTAGGCTTACCACAGCCACGTTCTGGACCTAAATCTATATGAATTTCAGAATCAGGACCACAAGGACCGCTGCCAATCTCCCACCAGTTATCTTCTAAACGAACAATACGTTCTTTTGGTACACCAACTGTATTATGCCAAATGTCAAAAGCTTCATCATCTTCAGTATGAATAGTAATCCAAAGTTTCTCTGCTGGTAATTCCAATTCTTTAGTCAAAAATTCCCAACTCCAAGGAATAACTTCCTTCTTAAAATAATCACCAAAAGAAAAGTTACCAAGCATTTCAAAATAAGTATGATGGCGAGCAGTACGACCAACATTTTCAATATCGCCAGTACGCACACATTTTTGACAAGTAGTGATACGAGTAGATGGCGGTTTCATTTTTCCTGTAAAGAATGGCTTAAACGGTGCCATACCAGCACCAATAATCAGCAAAGTTGGATCATCCTGCGGAATAAGTGAAGCACTGGGCAACATAAGATGACCTCTATCCTGGAAAAACTTTAAAAACTTTTCGCGGATTTCATTCCCAGTCATATATTTCATAGTATCTCATTCGCTCCTTTAGAAAAATTAGCGTTATCAATACAATCCCTGTATTGATATACGCCGGCTAAACATTATATATAAAAAAATTATATAATTTTTATCTTTGAATGTCAATGTAAAAAGGTTGTAAGCATTGTATACTTAAATAGTACGCTTTCTAAACTATTTACTTGTTAATTTACATTTATTTTTAGTTCTTTTTAGATAATATATGCTATAATTATCTAAAATACAATTTATGTGAGGTGAAGCAATCGTGAAAGCATTTACCAGTATATTATTACTCTGTATGCTGCTTAGTATAAATAACAATATTTATGCTAAAACAATAACTCTTGATAAAGATACTAAGCTTGTCCCATTAGGCTGGACTGTTGCTGATGACACTAAATTCAAAAAAGATACTATCGCTGAAATCAACGAAGATTGGCAAATCATTCAGGGAACACTTGCCGCTTCCACTTATCTGCGTCCTACTGGATGGCGTAATCTGATAAATAATAATTATTATGCTGAAGCCACAACTAATTTTTTTCCACCGCGTTTCTTTCGCCCTTTTTCGCCTCGCTACGGGGTAATTATTCCAGCTGATGGGCATGTGCGCTATAAAGGCAATACTTCCGTCACTTTTAAAGAAGATGGTACTGTCTTAAGCGGGACAATTGATAATGATGTTGTATTACAGTTGAATGAAAACGGTTATGGTTTTGTTACTTTCAAAAATGATACAGTGCTTACATTTTATCCAGATGGAAAAATAAAAAGCGGGACGCTTGCAGAATCCACTAAACTGCGTCCACTTGGATGGCAGAATAATCTTACAGATGAAAATGCAGGTTTTTTAGAGTTTAAAAATAACAGCTTTATAATTTTTACGGAAGATGGCTTTGTTAAACAAGGCTTATTAAAATCAAAAAAACTTTGGTATAACGCAGATGGCAGCAGCCAAAATCTAGAAAATAAAGTTAGCTTAAATTTTACTGAAAAAAGTGCAGAAGAAACTAAATAAACTGC